>DHHZ01000127.1 GCA_002403515.1 Legionellales bacterium UBA4759
CTTCCCTGTTGAATGGGCGAAGTTTTAAAGAAGGGACGATTATATATTAAAATAAAGCAAGGTGGTCTATTTCTTTGATGGTTTTTTTAAAATTTTACAGGAATTAGCCAATTAGGCTTTTAAAAACCTCTGGCTATTGTTGTACCAAATATCTATCAAATCCTGAATTTTAAGCGATTGTTGTTGGATAAGCTCTTGGGCAATTTTTTGTGCCAACTTTAGCAATTCAAAGTGTTCAGGCATTTTAGCAATTTTGAATTCTGTAAAACCAGATTGTTGGGTACCAAATACATCGCCATAGCCTCTCAATTGCATATCTTGCTCGGCCAGCCAAAACCCATCATTGGATTGTCGAATAATTTGCAAACGTTGTTGGCCAACATTGGACAATGGGCTATTGTACATGAGGATACAATAACTATCCGCTTGCCCGCGGCCAACTCGACCTCGAAGTTGATGCAATTGTGAAAGCCCTAATTTTTCAGCATTTTCAATAATCATGACATTGGCATTGGGGACATCAACCCCCACTTCAATCACAGTGGTGGCTACTAAAATATCATAATTGCCACTTTTAAAATCAATCATCAATTGTTCTTTTTCATTGGCTTTTAACTTGCCATGAACCATCGCAATTTTTGCTTGGGGCAATGCTTGTTGCAAATAAGCATAAATCTCTTCTGTGGCTTGTTGCTCTGCTTGTTCATCTTGTTCTATGCGAGTGCAAACCCAATAGATTTGGCCTTTTTCTTCAATGGTTTTTTTAAGGCGTTGGATGATTTCATCTCGTTTATCTTGAGACATGACTGCAGTGTGTATGGGTTTTCTGCCTTGAGGGAGCTGATCGAGTATCGATAAATCAAAATGAGAAAACTGCGTCATGGCCAATGTTCTTGGAATGGGAGTTGCTGTGACAAACAATTGATGCGGATGGATATTATTTTTAGATTTTTCCGCAAGTTTTAAGCGTTGGACCACACCAAAGCGGTGCTGCTCATCAATGATAGCCAAGCCCAAATGATGGAATTCAACTTTATCTTGAAAAAGAGCGTGTGTTCCCACCACGATATGTGCATGTCCTTCTGCCAAGGCTTTCAGGTTTTGTTTTTTTTCCTTGGTCGGCGTTGTTCGGTTCAATCGCACCACTTGAAATCCTAGCGGTGTTAACCATTTGGAAATATTTTGGTAATGTTGCTCGCTTAAGAGGTCAGTTGGGGCCATAAGAGCGACTTGGTGGCCTTTTGCAAGAACAGGCAGCGCTGCAAGGGCACACACTATAGTCTTGCCGGAACCAACATCCCCTTGTAATAAGCGAAGCATGGGGTGGGGGCGGTTCAAATCATGCTGGATTTCTAATAAAACTTTTTGTTGAGCTTGGGTCAGTTGAAAAGGCAATTGATTCAATAGGCCTTGCTCTAATGTGTCTGTTGGTGGATATTCATCACTTCGAGCTTTAAAATTGTCTTGTTTTAGCAGAAATGAACTCAGTGAATAGGCAATTAATTCTTCAAGTGCGAGTCTTTTTCGAGCAGGGTGGTGGAGTTGAATCAAATCATCGCATTGAAGATGCGGCTCTGGAAAATGAAGAGTTTTTAGTGCATCTGGTATAGGGGGGAGTTGATGGTGATTTAATACATCAATATCTAACCACTCTGATTGGCTTAAAATATCTTGATAGGTTTTGAAGGCTTGTTGTATTGCCTTACGCCAGTGATTTTGATGTAGCCCTTGAGTAGATGGGTACCAAGGTGTAAAAAATTCTTGGACAGGGGTAAATTCTGTTGCGCTAATAATCTCAATTTCAGGATGAATCATTTCAAAGCCATGGGGTTTTAATTTCACTTCGCCAAAGGCTTTAATTTGAGTGAATCGCTGCAGTCTTTTTTGTTGAAATGCTGGCATATTGAAAAATCGGAAAGCAATTTCACCGGTATCATCTTTCACGGTACAATGATAGACTGGTCTTCTGGTTTTTAGCCAATAGCTTTCTCGAATTGTCCCTTGTATGACTGCAGGCGCGTTGAGTTGTAAATCAGCAATGGCTGTGATGCGTGTTTTGTCTTGGTAACGGTAGGGAAGATGAAATAATAAATCATGAATCGAGAAAATACCAAGATTGTTTAGTTTTTGGGAAAATTGGCTTCCGATACCGGATAAAATAGTGCAAGATTGTAAAAGGGGATTTTGCATTTTCATCATTAAGGACCTATTATGCCATTACGCTCCATATCAATTGCTGCGATATTCATTTGTATATTTCTATTGGTCAAATTTCTTGATGTTACTCAATCAATTTTAATTCCTTTTATCTTTGCCATTTTAATTTGGAATTTATTATCCACTACAGCGCATTTTTTTCAACGGGTCCCTGTGATCGGACAATTTATACCACATTCTATAGCAGTACTCATATCTTGCTTTTTAACCTTTTGGATTTTTCTTGGTCTTGGGACAATATTAACAGAAAATACGCAAAAAATAATCTCATCAACTGCAAGTTTACAAAATAAAATATCAATGCTTTTAAAAAGTTTTTTCAATCAAGGTTATGCAGATGTTATACAAAATATTTTAGGTAAGGTGAATGTGCAAGAGATCATTTTAGGGTTTTACTCAGCAATATCTAATTTGATGAGTTCGGTATTTTTGATGTTCCTTTTTGTGGTCTTCTTTTTTATAGAACAAAACTATTTCTCTACTAAATTAGAAAAGATGTTTCCCAAAAAACAAGAGTATACAAAAGCAATTAACTTATTAAAAACCATCCCTATGCAAATTCAATTTTACTTGGGTCTTAAGACATTCTTTAGTGCATTCACAGGTTTTATTATTTATTTAATTTTAGAAGTAATGGGGGTCGATTTTGCACCATTTTGGGGAATATTGGTATTTTTTATGAATTTCATTCCCAATATTGGTTCGATTGTAATGACCATAATCATTACCGTTGTGGCTTATTTTCAATGGATGGATATTGGTAAAGTCACTATCTTATTTCTCGCGCAACTGGGCGTGCATGTTTTGATTGGAAATTTTTTAGAAACGCATTATTTGGGGCGCACCATGCACTTAAGTCCTTTATTTATTTTAATCTCATTGTGTTTTTGGGGCATGATTTGGGGCGGAACAGGGTTATTTCTTGCAGTGCCCATGACAGTTTTATTAATGATTGTTTTGGGAAGTTTTGAATCAACACGAGTTTTTGCATTAATGCTTTCTGAAAAAGGAGAGCTGCCCCAGGATTGTTATTTGGACTCTTGATGAAAAACTTTTTAGAGCAAGAATTAGAGAAAGTAGGGCATCGTCTTTTTCCTGATGTGAAAATGCCTACTTCATTGGTTAAAAAAAAATATGCTGATTACTCTTGTGATGTAATTTTAAAAATTGCTAAAAAATTAAAGTGCCAAGCATGTGAGATTATTCCTCAATTTTTAAAGGCATTGCCTAACTTAGAAGGCATTGCTCAAATAGAAATTGATTCCAAAGGGTTTATTAATATTTTTATTAATCGTTTTTCACAAAACCAAATGATATCAGATGCGCTTGATACTTTGGTGGTTCGACAATCTCGGCAATTCTCCTCGAAAGATTGGGAAGTTATTCAATATGCTTATGTTCGAATTCATCAGGCTTTGTTGCATTTGCCCAAAGCTCAAAAAGATTTTTCTTATAAAGAATTACTTCGAGAAGAACAAAATCTCATTGATTGCTTAGAGGATTTGCTGAGTGTTTTTTATATTTCCAGTGATGAGGTTTTATTTAAACAATTGCACAACTTCTCTTTGAATATACATAGATATTTCAATGTAATTACACTATTATGTGATAATCAAAATCGATATCAGTTTCAAATTCATTTGTTGAAGCAATGTGATAGGATGTTAGAGACTGGTCTTTTAACATTTGGGTTGAGTTGTCCAGAGAGTATAATATGGTAAGACAAAATCAATATCAGTCTAATCAAAGAAAACAAAAATCTCAAGGAGGCGGACAGCTTCTTATGGTATTGGTTGCTTTTGCAACAGGGTACATGAGTTCAAGTATTATTGATATCAATCATTTGGGTTCGATGTTTAATCAGTCCTTATCCCAATGGGGCTGGAAAACCAATAGTACAATTTCCCAAAAAATGCCTAACAACCCAACAACGGTTGCCCATCAACCTAAGCTTGAATTTTATACCGTGCTGGCACAGAAAACTGAACATAAAGTCCCTGTGGGTACGGATTTGCAAAAGATGTTAAAACCTGCAGAGCTTCCTCAAGCACCACCAGTTTTGGCCAATAAAGTTGAAGAGACTAAAAAAATTGCACCTGTGGAAGTTGCTAAAGCAGTGAATGAAGCGACAGAAAGTAATAAATCACTTGTAAAAAAAGGGCAATATGTTGTACAACTGGCTTCTTTTCGTTATTATACACAAGCTGAAAAATTCAGAGCAAAATTACTTCTAAAAGGATTTGATGTAAAGATTACTTCAATCAGTCGCGGTTCTTTGCAGTGGTATAGGGTGATGTTAGGGCCTTTTAATAATCAATTGGAGGCTCAAAAAGCGCAACATGCATACCAAACGCGTGAACATACTTCAGGGATGGTTAAACCTGCAGATGCTTAGGTGTTTGGGTAAAACTTATGCAATATCAAATTCTATTATTTTCTACGCCTGATGTTGGTTGCCGCTCGTGTGTAGAGTCTATTCAAAATCATATTTCTAAATTTTTTAATCAGTCTTTTGACTCTTTTAAATTATTGAACTTTTTTGAGTACGATTTAACTAAAAAAACCATATCTTTAAAAGTAGAAATCAACACTGATAAAGTCAGTCAAGGTGATGTCGCTCAAATTTTAATAGATACTTTCGCGCTAGATCAAATCGCTCAAGAGATAGTTTGGATTGAAGACAAAAATGTTGATCAACATTACGGGGCTATTTTTTTTAATTTTATCTTCGCGCTTTTTTGGATGGGCACATCTGCTGGATTATGGACATTAACGCCAATTTTCACCGTGGTGGCCGTTGCAATAAGTATCCCTTCTTTAGTCTGGAGCGCAAAAAATTTTTTTCGACATGCTTTTTTACAATTCTCAAGTGGCCTAAAAGATAAAGCTATCTCACTATTTAATATGGATAGTCTTTTTGTATTAACAGGAACCATTGTTGCTATATCTTCAGTTTTGAGTTTATTTTTTCCATTTTCCCCAAATTTGCTAGAGGCTGGTTTTTTAATTTTTGGTTTTAGACATTTGGGTATTTTTTTTCAAGCTTATTTGGATAAAAAAATTGGTTTCTCTAAATCTTTGGTTGATATGTTTCAATATCGACAATATTTGTTAACGGAATCACAGTTACCAGTATTCGCTAAGGATTTAAAAGTCGGGCAAAAATTAACTATTAAAAAGGGTGAATTTTTTCCAATTGATGGCATTTTGATTAAAAATACAGATGATTTTGAAATTCGTGACATGTTGGATACAGGTTCTTATCTAACCAAAGAGGTATCAGCCGGCCATTTGATTTTAGCAGGAAGTGAATGCATGCAAGGTGAGTGTGAAATAGAAGTAACTCATTCGCTTCAGGATTCACGCCTAGGCCGGATTGATCAATCTGTTTTAGAAATTGCTTCTTCAAAAAATAAAACAACTATTATGACCCAGGTAGACACATGGATGCAGTGGTTTATTCCTAGTGTTTTTGGTTTTTCATTGATAAGTTTTTTAGTGGTTGGGCAATGGTATTCCTTATCGGTTGCCATAAATTGTGCTATTTCTGTTTTGGTATCAGCATGCCCTTGTACACTGGGTTTAATTATTCCCATGGCTCTTCGAATGGGTGCTTATAAATCCAGCGTTTATCAAATTTTATTTCAAAGTAGTGAGGCCTTACAAAAAGCTGCCGAGGCCGATGTTTTCGTCATGGATTATAATGGCACCTTAACCAAGGGCGAGGTTGTTATTAATGAGTTTAGTCAGTGTAACCTTGAATATCAAAGAACTCACCTTTTGGATGTGATTTATACCATAGAGCATGAGATGCTTAACAAGCGTCCCAGTCATTCTTTGGGAAAAAAGATTAAAGAGTATATCGAATCAGAAGGGAAAACAAATCTTTTGTCAGGTCATTGTGAAGATTTTGGGTATGGTGGTTTTTTAGAGATAAATCAGGAAAAATGGTGGTTTGGAAACAATCAGTTATTAACTGATTTAAAGCAAGATAGGATTGAATCTAAACCGCACCGACTATATTTATTTTGCCAGAAATCAAATTCAAGTGATTGTGAAATGGTTGGCACATTTGATTACGCAGACCCATTGAAACCCCATGCAAAAGAATTTGTTCAAGAGATGTTATCGCAGGGCAAATCGGTAAAAGTGTGTACTGGGGCTGATAGTACGACAGCCTCCTATCTCGCCAAAGAGCTTGGTTTGTCTATGGAACAAGTCAGCTACAATAATCGCATGCCAGATAAGAGATTATTTTTCCAACAGTTAAAACATGAATTTCCAACTCAGTCGATGGTGATGATTGGTGATGCTATGAATGATAGGGAAGCTTTTAAAGAGTGTGATTTAAGTATATTCATTAATAATACAAACAACAGCGGATTTTTGCATGAAAGTTTAAAAAAATCCGTTGATATTTTAGTTTTGTCCAATGAGTTAATGGATATTGCTTTGGCATTTAAAATAGCCCAGGAAACGATGTCTGTTATTCAACAGAATTTATTATTCAGCATGTTCTATAACGGTTTAGCACTTCTACTTGCTGGGGGCGTATTTTTAGCATGGGGTATATCTTTACCACCTGTCATTGGCGTTGTCGTGATGATTTTACAATCGATTTTATTAACTTTAAATGCTTATCGCATCATGTTTTTTAATGCTCATCCCGCCGATGCTTTTGATTTTGAAAATCGCAATGCTCTAACGCCGACGAAACTAACATCTGGTACAGCATGATATTTTTTCACGCATATTTCTGTTGCAATGGCATTGAATTTTTCATTGATCCAGTTGGCGGTAAAGTTGGCAAATGTTTCAATCAATTCAAAATGAGTGTTCTTGAGTAACTTCATAAGCTCAGGTTTGATAATGCTGTAATCAATGGTTTCATGGATAACATCATTGATTTTTTCAAAGTCACAAAAAATTTTAATATCGAGTCTAAGTTTTTGTGAGAGATTTTTTTCATAATGATGAACGCCAACAAAAAGTGGAATTTCAAGATCTTTTAACTCAATAAAGTCATAGTGTTGAATATTTATCATGTTACCTCAATGCAAATAATATTTTTAGAAATATATCTTGTCAATTCATGTAAGTTGTAGATAGTATATTCTTCTTTTAGAAAAAAAATAATAATAAATGATGAAATTTTCTAGCTTTGCAAAACTTTTTACTTGTTCGTTCATGTTGGTAGCTATTGGTTGTACTCATCTGGGTTCCAGGGTTATGCCCCCAGATAGGATTAGCTATAATAAATCTATTGTGAATAGCGAGTTGCAACAATTATTGTTAAATATTGTTCGTTTACGTTATGGTGACACACCTCAATTTTTATCATTGAATAATATTGTCTCTCAATTCTCTTTCCAAGGCGGAATTGCAGCTGATTTCAATCGCTCGATGTCTCCGGGTAGCATTGCTACAACAGTTGATATTGCACCCAACGTCTCTTATTCTGAAGCACCAACAATTACCTACACACCAATGCAGGGTGAGGAATTTGTAACACGATTATTAACCCCTGTAGATGTGCAAATTTTGAAAATGTTTTTTCGTGATGGTTGGGGAATTGCGCGTATTATGCGTACATTTATTCAACGTTTGGGGCCTTTACCGAATGCGGTTTTGGCTTCAAGACCGACCTCGTCTCGAGTACCGGAATATGAAAGATTTGGTGCCTTTACCCAAATACTTCGTAAGTTACAGTGGCTTGATGGCTTTAGGGCTTTTAATGATCATACTGATGGTAGCTATCGAATCATGATTGTTATAACAACGTTTGAAAAATTAACGCCAACTGAAAGGGCATTTTTGAAAACTTTAGGGATTACGCCACTGACACCTAACTTTTGGATTACCAGCGCTGATAACGGACAACCCAGAAACTTCTATGCTGAAACACGTACTGTCTTGGCGATATATAATTTCTTGGCCAAAGGCGTTGAAGTTCCAAAAGAACATGTTAAACAAGTTGATCAAACCTTAATGCCTAATGGTCAACTATTTAACTGGAATTTGATTACGAATGGTTTATTTGATGTGAAGTATGCGAAGTTTTTACCAATTAATGCTTATATTTATGTGTACTATAGAGGCTATTATTTCTACATTGATGATAAAGATAGAGACTCTAAAGAAACTTTAAATCTTTTGAGTATTATTAATGGTATTTTCCAAGGCAACATTCAAAGCGTATTGCCAGTATTTACCGTCAGTTAGTTATTATTGTCGTGAATCAAAGCCCATTAATTGGGCTTTTTTTTCATTTGTTGCTACGGTATGATAAGCCCATTCATCTATTGAGGAGTACTTTTTTGAACAAGAATTTTCAAGATTCTTTATTGATTCGAGCTTTAAATAGACAGCCTGTTGAACGTACTCCTGTCTGGCTAATGCGTCAAGCAGGTCGATATCTTCCTGAATATCGGGCTGTACGCAAACAAGTCAAAGATTTTTGGGAGTTATGTCAAACGCCTGAGTTGGCTTGTGAGGTGACACTTCAGCCTTTAAGACGCTATGATTTAGATGCTTCTATTGTTTTTTCAGATATTTTAACCATACCCAAAGCATTGGGTTTGGATTTGGTATTTCAGGAAAAACAAGGACCGGTTTTTTTCAAAACCATTGATGGCCTCTCTTCTATTTTAGCTTTAGAACAAGAAGGTGTTTTAGAGCGATTAGATTATGTATTTAAAACTGTAGCCATGTGTCGTCAAGAGTTACCTGCCCATGTTCCTTTGTTTGGATTTTCTGGCAGCCCTTGGACGCTTGCTTGTTATATGATTGAAGGCCAAAGTTCCCGTGAATTTGATAAGGTTTTTCAGTTTCTTTATCAGCAGCCTGATAATATGCATCAATTGCTGACTATCTTAACCAATGTTGTTAGTGATTATTTGATTCAGCAAGCAAAGTCAGGCGCTCAAGCGTTGATGATTTTTGATACCTGGGGGGGCATCATGCCTGCTTTATTGTATCAAAAATTTAATTTGAATTTTATTCAAGAAATTGTTCAAGCGATTAAACAAGCTTGCCCTGATACACCAGTTGTTGTTTTTGGTAAAGGAACCTCTCATTGGTTAAATGAAATTGCTCAAACCGGTTGCCATGGGGTTGGTTTAGATTGGACTGTTGATTTAGGAAAAGCAAGACAACTTGTTGGCGATAAAGTGGCTTTACAAGGAAATCTTCATCCGAAAGTTTTATTGCAATCTGATTCGGTCATTGAACAACAAATTACCCAATTACTTCATTCTTATGGCAAGAGTGCAGGACATATTTTTAATCTTGGACATGGTATTACCCCTGATGTAAGACCTGAAGCTGTTGATATTTTAATTGAAACGGTTCGCAAAGTTTCTTCACAATTAAATGTATAAAAAAATTGCTTTTGGGGCTTGAATTTTTAACAAGCCCCCCCATTTATAGCATTATGTAAATGAGGAGAAATTTTTATGAGTAAAAAACATCACCATGATATAGAATCTGAACAAGAAGACCAAACACCTCGTTCGACCACAGAAAAATTAAATCAAGAATTAAATTCTGAACAGACAGTTCTTAATCACCCATCTTACCTTGAATTAGAAGAAAAACTAACGCTTGCTGAACAAAAAGCGCATGAAAATTGGGAAAAGTCTGTTCGAGCGCTTGCTGAAGCTGACAATATTCGTCGTCGTGCTGAGCGTGATGTAGAGCATGCTCATCGCTTTGGTGTAGAAAAGTTAATTAAAGAACTCATTCCTGTTTTAGATAGTATGGAACAAGCTCTTCAAGCTGCTATTCAAGCCAATGATCAAAGCATGATTGAGGGAATTGAGTTAACTCATAAATTATTGATGGACGCATTGGTCAAATTTGAAGTGCGAAAAATAGATGCAATGAATCAACCATTCAATCCTAACCTACATGAAGCAATGGCCATGCTTGAAAGCACAGATGTCCCAGCAAATACGGTAATTAATGTATTCCAACAAGGTTATGTGCTCGGGGAACGCGTAGTTAGACCTGCTCGAGTGGTAGTCTCAAAAGCAAAATCATAAAAAAAAACAAATGGGGCTTGAAAAATACATAAAGCTCCCCCATATAGATTTTAACAGATTAAAATTGGAGTAAATGATGACAGATATTATCGGTATAGACTTAGGAACAACAAACTCTTGTGTTGCTGTCATGGAAAGCAATGGCAAAGTACGTGTAATTGAAAATGCTGAAGGTGCTCGTACTACCCCTTCGATTGTGGCATACACCAATGAGGGTGAAATTTTAGTAGGACAAGCTGCAAAGCGCCAGGCAGTGACCAATCCCAATAACACATTATTTGCTATTAAGCGTTTAATTGGACGCCGTTTTGAAGATCCTATCGTTCAAAAAGATATTAAAATGGTGCCTTACCAAATTGTTAAAGCCAACAATGGCGATGCATGGGTTGAAGTGAAGGGTGATAAAAAGGCACCGCAACAAGTTTCTGCTGAAGTATTACGCAAAATGAAAGAAACTGCTGAAGCCTTTTTAGGTCGTGAAGTTAAAGAAGCAGTCATTACTGTTCCTGCATATTTTAATGATTCTCAGCGTCAGGCAACTAAAGATGCTGGCCGTATCGCAGGTCTTGAAGTGAAACGAATTATCAATGAGCCTACTGCTGCCGCTTTGGCTTATGGTATGGATAAAAAACGTGGTGATTCTGTTATCGCAGTATATGACTTGGGTGGTGGTACTTTCGATATTTCCATCATTGAAATTGCTGAAGTTGATGGTGAACATCAATTTGAAGTATTAGCGACCAACGGTGATACTTTCCTCGGTGGTGAAGATTTTGACTTGGCATTAATTGAATACTTGGTTGCTGAGTTTAAAAAAGATGCTGGTATCGATTTACACAATGACCCATTGGCCCTACAGCGTTTGAAAGAAGCTGCTGAAAAAGCAAAAATTGAATTGTCTTCTGCCCAACAAACCGATGTGAATCTTCCTTACATTACAGCCGATGCTTCAGGTCCTAAGCACATGAACATTAAATTGACTCGTGCAAAATTAGAGTCTTTGGTTGAAGGTTTAGTTCAAAGAACAATTGCACCTTTGAAGACAGCTTTAAAAGACGCAGGCAAAAGTGTTTCTCAAATCGATGATGTTATTTTAGTCGGTGGACAAACTCGTATGCCTTTAGTGCAAAAAGTTGTTGAAGAATTTTTTGGTAAAGAGCCACGTAAAGATGTTAACCCTGATGAAGCGGTTGCAGTGGGTGCTGCAATTCAAGCAGCCGTTCTTTCTGGTGATGTTAAAGATATTTTATTGCTAGACGTTACACCATTGTCTTTAGGTATTGAAACCTTGGGCGGTGTGATGACTAAATTAATTGAAAAAAATACCACTATCCCAACCAAAGCCCAGCAAGTATTCTCGACTGCCGATGATAATCAAACTGCAGTGACAGTTCATGTGTTACAAGGTGAGCGTGAGCAAGCATCTGCGAATAAATCTTTAGGTCGTTTTGACTTAACAGATATTCCATCTGCGCCTCGTGGTGTGCCACAAATTGAAGTTGCGTTCGATATCGATGCCAATGGTATCTTAAATGTTTCTGCAAAAGATAAAGCAACAGGCAAAGCACAATCGATTGTGATTAAAGCATCCACTGGCTTGAGTGAAGAGGAAGTGCAAGCCATGATTGATGATGCCAAAGCGCATGCAGAAGATGATAAAAAATTCAAAGATATGATTGAATTACGTAACAAAGCAGATAGCATGATTCACAATGCTGAAAAATCTTTAAAAGATTTAGAGGGTGAATTAACTGAAGAAGAAAAAACCAAGATTGAATCTGCGATAGCTGAACTTCGTGAAGCCACTAAAGGCTCAGATCAGGCATTGATTGAAGAAAAATTAAATGTTTTAACTGAAGTTTCTTCAAAAATGGCTGAGAGAATTTATGCAAAACAAGCGCAATCAGCACAAGCCGCGCCTGAAGCAGGCGAAGAGCCAAAAACTGATGAAAGCGTTTTAGATGCTGAATTCGAAGAAGTAAAGGATGATAAAAAGTAATGTCTAAAAAAGATTTTTATGAGGTTTTAGGTGTCAGTCGAAGTGCGACTGACGCCGAAATTAAAAAAGCCTATCGTAAAATGGCGATGAAATATCATCCCGACAGAAATCCTGATAATAAAGAAGCTGAAGAACAGTTTAAAGATGTTCAAAAAGCTTATGAAGTTTTATCTGATTCGAAGAAAAAGGCAGCCTATGATCAATTTGGTCACGCCGGTATCGATCCGAGTATGGGCGGTGCAGGAGCAGGTGGGTTTGGCGGTTTTGGTGGTTTTGGTGATGTCTTTGAAGATATTTTTGAAAATATTTTCACTGGTGGCCAAGCTCGTCCAGGACAAGGTCAACGCTCTTATGCGCAACGTGGTGCCGATTTACAAGCAGGTGTTGAATTATCCTTAGAAGAGGCTTATACGGGTAAGAGTATAGAGCTTGATGTTTACCATCAAGAATCTTGCAAAACTTGTACTGGTAGCGGTGCAAAACCTGGAACATCACCTAAAAAATGTGATACCTGTCAGGGTATGGGTCAAGTACGTATTCAACAAGGATTTTTCTCCATACAACAAACCTGTCCAGCATGTCATGGACAAGGTCAGGTGATTGTTGATAAATGCGGAGATTGCCGAGGTGAAGGTCGTATTCGTGTGCCCAAGAAATTGACAGTAAAAATTCCTGCTGGTGTTGATGATGGTGATAGAATCCGATTGTCTGGCGAAGGTGATGCTGGATTCATGTGTGGACCAGCCGGTGATTTGTATGTGCAGATTCGCATTAAAAAACATCCTATCTTCGAAAGAAATCATAATGACTTACATTGTGAAGTCCCGATTGGCTTTGTCACAGCTGCTGTTGGCGGTAGTATAGAAGTGCCAACGCTTTCTGGAAAAGTGGCTTTAAAAATTCCTGCAGAAACACAAACAGGAAAAGTATTTAGACTTCGTGGCAAAGGTATGACTTCTGTGCGTACAAAAGCAGAAGGAGACTTATTGTGTCGAGTGGTTTTAGAGACACCTGTGAATCTTAATGCTAAACAAAAAGAACTTTTAGAAGAGTTTCAAAATAGCTTGGGACATGCCAATCAAAATCACACACCCAAATGGACCACTTGGTTTGAGAACGTGAAAAAATTTGTTGATGGCTTAAAAAAATAGATCATTAAGGTAACTGACCATGAGTTACCTTAATTCTTACCTAAAAATGCGCCATGACTAGGGCGCTTGTATTCTTAATATGGCTGCTGTATGATTCTTTCATCCAAAAGGATGAACCGAAAGACCCTCGGGGATAGCTTGATAGCCTTGGGCAACAAGAATCTCCCTTCGTTGGGAGTCCTCATTATCAATGATGAGGAAAAGGTCAAAAATTTCTATAAAATCGTTTTTTAATTTTTTTGAATTGTCATGTAGGAGTAACAATGACTCATACCCAAATCTTTACTTCTGAATCGGTTACGGAAGGCCATCCAGATAAAATTGCTGATCAAATTTCTGACGCGATACTTGATGCGATTATTGCTCAAGATCCTTATGCGCGTGTTGCTTGTGAAACCTTGGTAAAAACTGGTATGGTTTTTGTAGGTGGCGAAGTAACAACCAAAGCATGGGTTGATGTGGAAGATATCGCACGTCATGTGATTAAGGATATCGGATATAATAGTTCTGAAATGGGCTTTGACTGGGCGTCTTGCGCAGTGCTAACAGCAATAGGTAAACAATCACCTGATATCGCACAAGGTGTCGACGCCAACGAATCATCTGGTGGTCAAATGGGTGCAGGTGATCAGGGTATGATGTTTGGTTATGCAACCAAAGAAACTGATGTGTTGATGCCAGCACCTATTGCTTATGCACATCGTATGGCAGAACGTCAAGCGCACCTTCGTAAAGACAATGTATTGCCTTGGTTGCGTCCCGACGGCAAATGTCAGTTGACTTTGATTTATGAAAATGGCATGCCTGTTGGTGTTGATACCGTTGTATTTTCTACACAACATTCACCAGATATTCGTCATCAAGACTTGGTTGAAGGTGTTATTGAAGAAATTGTCAAACCCGTCTTACCTCAAGAATGGTTAAGATCACATACTCGTTATTTCATCAATCCAACTGGACGCTTTGTAATTGGTGGGCCTTTGGGTGATTGTGGTCTAACAGGACGTAAAATTATTGTAGATACATACGGCGGTATGGCTCGACACGGTGGTGGTTGTTTCTCTGGTAAAGATCCATCTAAAGTTGACCGTTCTGCTGCATACGCTGCACGTTATGTTGCAAAAAATATTGTTGCTGCGGGCTTGGCAGATAAATGTGAAATTCAATTGTCTTATGCGATTGGTATTCCAGAACCTGTGTCTATTTATGTTGAAACTTTTGGAACAGGTCGTTTAAGTGAAGCTGAATTGATTTCTTTGATTCAACAAAACTTTGACTTGACACCACAAGGTATTATCAATCAACATCAATTATTAAGACCAATTTATCGTGCAACTGCTGCTTATGGTCATTATGGACGTTCTGAGTTTCCTTGGGAACGTACCGATAAGGCAAGTATCTTAGCAAAAGCATTGTAATTAAAATTAACCCTTTAAAGGAGTTTGACGATATGGATGTCGTGCAAGCCAAAGAAGTTTCATTAGATTATCGTGTCGCTGATCTTAATCTTGCCAATTGGGGTCGAAAAGAAATTTCATTGGCCGAGCATGAAATGCCAGGCCTTATGGCTTTGCGTGAACGTTATCGTCAAACCAAACCATTACAGGGCGCAAGAATTGCAGGCTGTTTGCATATGACCATACAAACAGCCGTTTTAATTGAAACACTCATTGAATTGGGTGCTTCTGTTCGCTGGTCTTCTTGTAATATTTTTTCAACACAAGATCACGCTGCTGCTGCTTTGGCGGTTAAAGGGATTCCTGTTTTTGCTTGGAAAGGTGAAACTGAAGAGGAATATTTTTGGTGTGTTAAACAAACCCTCAAAGGTCCAGAACATTGGACCCCAAATTTATTATTGGATGATGGTGGGGATTTAACCGCACTGATTCATCAAGAATATCCAGAATTATTACCTTCGATTTTAGGCTTGTCTGAAGAAACCACAACAGGTGTAGCTCGCTTATACGATATGGCAAAACAGGGTCATTTAAAAATTCCAGCATTCAATGTCAATGACTCTGTAACTAAATCTAAATTTGATAATTTATACGGTTGTCGAGAGTCCTTTTTAGATGGGTTGAAACGCGCAACCGATGTGATGGTTGCAGGAAAAATTGCTTTAGTCATTGGTTATGGAGATGTTGGAAAAGGGTGTGCCCAAGCTTTACGAGGTCAAGGAGCAACCGTTTTGGTTGCAGAAATTGACCCGATTTGCGCACTTCAAGCGGCCATGGAAGGTTATCGAGTGGTATTGTTGGATGATGTGATTCAAGATGTTGATATCCTTGTGACAGCGACTGGCAATGTCCGGGTGCTTCATTTGGCACAGATGCAAAAGATGAAACATTTAGCCATCATTTGTAACATCGGTCATTTTGACGCTGAAATTGATGTTAATGCGTTGCGACAATTTGTATGGACCAATGTAAAACCTCAAGTTGATTTGATCCATATCTCTGATAAAAAACAACTAATTTTGCTTGCAGAAGGTCGTTTAATGAATTTAGGTTGTGCAACCGGCCACCCAAGCTTTGTAATGTCAGCATCATTTACCAACCAAGTTCTTGCACAAATAGAATTATTTAAGAATCATCAAAACTATAAAAATCAAGTTTATATTTTACCAAAACATTTGGATGAGGAAGTTGCACGTTTACATTTGGATAAGATTGGTGCAAAGCTTACTACTTTGACCAAAGAACAAGCGGATTATTTGGGTGTGGAAATTAATGGTCCGTATAAGCCTGAAACATATCGTTACTAAGTTAATTTTTTTATAAAAAAAAATGATATTTCAATTTCGGCATCTAAAAAAACTATGTTACAATTTCGCCCAAATCATTTAAAAGGGTCTCAAACATGAATAATCAAGAAATTTTTAATAAAGTCAAAGAAATTATTGTTGATGTATTGGTCATTGATGAAGATAAAGTTCAACCAACAAGCCGTTTAATTGCTGATCTAGGGGCTGAATCAATCGACTTTTTGGATTTGGTTTTTCAATTAGAAAAAGAATTTTCAATTAAAATTCCACGTGGTCAGTTAGAAAAAAATGCTCGTGGCGACTTGTCTGAGGCTGAGTTTGAACAAAATGGTGTCTTGACTGAAAAAGGTCTTGTTGCACTTAAAAACTACTTAACTGAAGTACCTCAGGAATATTTTAAAGCAAGCATGAAAACCAATGAAATTCCAACATTATTTACTGTTGAAACATTTTGTAAATTGGTAGATTCAGCAATTAAAGCTAAAGCTCAAGTTACTGCGTAATATTGGAATGTTCAATGCGTTTTTTGTTTGTTGATCAAATTCTTAATCGAGAGCATCCTCGAAAAATCACAGGTGTAAAACATATTACACCTGATGATGTCTTTTTATGTAAAACCAAAGAAAGTGATAATTACGCTTTTATTCCAAGCTTAATGGGTGAGACTATCGGTCAGCTAGCTGCTTGGCTTGTGATGCATGAAAAAAATTTTGCTTTAAGGCCTGTTGCTGGCGTTGTCTCTGAGGCTGTAATGCATGGTATGGCCTATGTTGGTCAAACCTTGTATCTAGAATGCCAAATTGACGCACTGGATGATGTGGCGGTTGAATACCATGGGCAAGCCAGTGTGAATGGTGTAGTGGTATTTAGTGTCAAAGGGGCTATCGGTCCGATGTTGCCCATGGCGCAATTCATTGATATTGATGAAGTCAAAAAACAATTTTTAGAAATTGATAGACCCGGACATATAGAAGATTTGAGTTGTTTTCATTCAGAACCTCTGTTGCTTAGTCATGGTCAAGAATATCGGATGCAATTTGATAAGATATTTGATTTAGAAGCACAACATTCATGCAAAGCATCTAAAAAAATTAGTCGCAGCGCAACCTATTTTGCAGATCATTTCCCCAATAAACCAGTATTACCTTTAACGCTTTTATTGGAATGTAAAAGACGCTTGGCAGATGACTTTCTAGAAGCAAGTCTTTGGAGCAAAAAATATAAATTATTGCGCATGGAAAAAATTAAAATGAGCGATTTTGTTCAGCCAGGCGATATAATTCAAACAGAATTGATTGTTAAAAGAGCGAATTCAACGGAACTGGTTTTACACTTAAGAACTTTTTTGATGAATAAAAGAGTCTGTGTGGTTGATCTTGTTTATCAAGCGGAGGTTTAATGGAAAAGCGTCGAGTGGCTGTGACAGGCCTTGGGGCAATTTGCCCAATCGGAAATAATGTATCTGAAATGTGGAACAACTTGCTTGCAGGCGTTTGTGGTGTTGATTACATTTCGCAATTTGATGCCAGTGCTTTCCCAACACGTATTGCAGCTGAAATTAAAAATTTCAAACCGACTTATCCGAATGCTCAAAAACTTCAAAAAGTTCTTTTAGGTTTTACCGCTTTTGCAATGGAAGCAGCTCACCAGGCTTTTGAAGACTCAGGGTTAAAAGTTTCAGATCCTAAGCAATTTGGTATTGTTGCTGGTTGCGGGATGATGACTGCTGAATTTGATTATTTGCAACGTTTTGAAAAAACAATTTGCCAAGATGGTGAGATTTTTTGGAATCGCTTACAAGAAGAAAAAGCCAATTTCTATCAACAACAAGATTTTGCGAAAACCACCTCAAACGCAGGTCTTGCTGCTTTAATTCAGGCTTTTGGTGCCAAGGGCTATGCAACAGCTGTGCATACTGCTTGTGCATCTAGTGGACAAGCCTTGGGCCTGGCTTTGCAAGCTATTCGTCGCGGTGAAGCAACACAAATTTTAGCTGGTGGCTTTGATTCTATGATTCATCCTTTAGGATTGTCTAGTTTTTGCCTATTGGGTGCTTTATCAACTGACAACGATGATCCGGAAAATGCAAGCCGACCATTCGATGGCACACGTCATGGTTTCGTATTGGGTGAAGGTGCAGCATTTTTAATGTTAGAGGAATGGGAGAGCGCCGTTGCACGTGGTGCAAAAATTTATGCTGAAATCGCCGGGGAAGGAAATAGTTTGAGTGCATATCGAATTACTGATTCTCATCCCAATGGTGATGGTGCAATTCAAGCCATTAAGCAAGCCCTTCGGGATGCTGGTGTGACCTCACAAGATGTGGATTATATCAATGCCCATGGCACCTCAACCAAGATGAATGATTTAAGTGAAACCAACGCGATTAAAGCAGTATTTGGCGAGCGAGCTTATCAAATCCCAGTGAGCTCCACCAAGGCCCAAACAGGCCATTTAATTGCTGCGGCTGGTGCGCTGGAAGCTGTCATTACAGTTAAAGCTATTGAAAATGGTATCGCGCCCATGACAGCACATTTAAAGACTCCTGATCCGGAATGCGATCTAGACTATGTTGTTGAAGGACCACGTGAAAAGTCGATAGGTGTTGCATTAAGTAATTCATTTGGTTTTGGTGGTTCAAACAGTAGCTTACTGTTTAAGCATCCGGCATGGAGACAACGATAATGACAGTTTATATTACCGGTTATTCAGCGCTTAGCGCAGGTGGTCATGATGTAGATGCGCACTGGTCTGCCCTTATGGCAGGTGAAAGCAAAATTGCAAATAGCCAAGAATATCAGTTAGAGGGCTGGACCAATCAATTGGCCGGTGAAATTCGTGACTTCAATTGGAATAGAGCTTTACCTGATCGAAAATTAATGAAGGTCATTTCAAAACAAGACGTTATGGGTTTGTATGCTGCATTTCAGGCAGCTGATCATTGTGGTTTAACCGATTTCTTAAAATCAGCCACTGAACAAGACATTGAGTTATGCGATAGAACTGGTGTATTTGTAGGCTCGCCTGGCAATAAATATTTTCAGCAATATGATTTTTTATCCTTGGTTGGTCAGGCTCAAGGTGATATGAAACACTTTGCCAATCATTTATTTGAATCGGTACATCCCATGTGGTTACTTAGAATTCTACCCAATAATGTTTTGGCTTATACTGGCATACAACTCAATTGTAAGGGCATCAACCACAATATTACCAATCATGCCGTTGGTGGTATGCAGGCCTTAATTGAAGCCTATTGGGCGATTGAAACAGGCCAGGCGGATAGAGTAATTATTGTTGCTTATGATATTGGTACAGAACCGCAGGCTCGTTTTTATTATGAGCAATTGGGTGTATTGAGTGAAAAAGGAATTGCGCCTTTTGCAAAGCATCATGATGGTACAGTATTGGCTGAGGGTGCTGCTGCAATTGTGCTAGAAAATCAAGCCAGTGTCGAAGCCCGTGGTGTGAAACCTTTGGCAAAACTGTTAGGGGGGCTTTATCGAACTGAAGGGGCTGGTTTATTCTCACTACAAGATGATGGAGAACCACTGGCGGATGTGATGAATCAAGCCTTAAATAACTTAGCACTCAATCATCAAGATTTAGAATTTGTAGTCGCTCATGGCAATGGTAACCAAAAATCCGATACTTCGGAAGCCCGTGCTTTAGCACTTTCATTTGGTGAAAAAAATATACCTGTGACCGCTTATAAATGGTTGATGGGACATTCATTAACTGCTGCAGGTTTATTGGATGTGGTTTTAACTGTGAAAGCTTTACAAGAAAAAACAATACCAGCTGTGCATCAGCATGAGTTGGCAACCAGTTGTCAATCCATTGATTTGGTTTCTCAATCACGTGATATTCAAGAAAAAAATACAAAAGCAATGATTATTAATCGTGGTTTTGCTAGTATGAATGCAGTAGCAATCATTGAAGCTTGTGAATAATCATGTCAGAAAAAAAACTTCTTGAAGATAAAATATTGGCTCGCCCTGTCAATCGATGGGGTAGTTTCATGGCAAAATTTTTACCTTATCGAAAAAAAGTCATTTTAGCCAATATTGACCAAGTCTATGGTCAAGATATTTCAAGTAAAGCTAAAAATCATCTGATGACGGCCTTTTATTCCCACTTCGGACAAATTATTCTTGAAACATTCAAATTGCGATTTTTATCAGAACAGCAATTAGAAGACAGTGTCACCATCGAAGGCTATCAACATCTTTTGGATGTTGCTGCCAATGGCCGGGGTGTATTGGTTTTGACCGGCCATTTTGGTAACTGGGAATTTGCGCCATTGGGTGGCATATCACAATTTAAACAATTTAAAGGTCACTTTCATTTTATTCGTAAAAGTATTGGTTTTAAGGCGTTGGAAAATATTTTATTCAAACGTTATTTTCAAGCAGGCCTTCGTATTATCACCAAAAAAAATGCCTTGGATAAAATTTTATCTGCTCTTGAGCAAAACCATGCGGTTATTTTTGTTATGGATCAACATGCAACTTTGGCCAATAAAGATGGTATTGCTGTTGAGTTCTTTGGGAAAAAAGCAGGTACCTATCGAAGTTTAGCGATGGTATCTTATTATGCTGATGTTCCAGTCGTGCCTGCTGCCAGTTATCGAACAGCGGATAACAAACACGTTTTAAAGTTTTTTGAACCAGTTCTATGGCAGGATGCACCAGATCCTGAACAAGCACTTTATGACAATACCTTACGTTATAATCAAATTCTTGAACAAATCATTTTAGAACACCCCGAGCAATGGTGGTGGCTGCATAAACGCTGGAAATTGCCTGTTGATTAAGCCCTAGAGCATCATTGCTTTACAAGCTTTTCTTGCAAGAAATCTTTTAAACATGTTATAAATGAGTAGTATTAAATGTTCTTAAGGATTAAGAACATCTTTTAAACATGCACAAGGATTGTATCATGTTCAATAACGATTTAGTGACATTGCTTGTTTTGGGCTGTGTGATTATTGCGAGCAAATTGGTCATCAAGGGATTGCAAATGCTGTCTGAGGAAAAACCACGATGAGTCTATCCATGTTTGGGTTGGTTTTGGTTTTTGGTTACTTAGTTTATGCTTTATTTCGACCAGATGAATTTTAAATAAATATGATTTTTATACTACAATGGATGTTCTTAAATGGATTGGTGCTCATTGCATCATATTTCTTAGCCAACTACTTCGTCTATTTATATCGTTTTGATGAATGTGTTTTTTCATATCAGAAAAATATAGAAAATAGATTTTTCAATTGGACTGGTCTTTACCGTGGCCCAATGGATTGGCTCACTTATTTAAAATCTTTGTTGAAATTTGAATTATTGGCTTTTTTGGCTATCTATATTCATGCCCGTTTCCAATCATTTCGAGAACCCTATTTCAAACCTGATGAAGCCTTTCAATTTGCAGCAAGCTTTGTCACCAATACCAATTGGCAAAGTATTGCAGGTGAAGTGTCTTGGGGAAATCCTTTATGGATATTTGGTGTTATTTTTAATAACTTCCAATCGGCTGCGGTTGGTCTTTGTGTTTTAGTAGTGTTTTGTCGGGCATTCATTCGAAAAAAATTTGAAGGTATTGGCAATTTCTGGTTAGATTTGTGGCGAACTTTTGCTTACCTTTTACTGCCTTTATCTTTTATTTTTTCTCTATTATTGGCATCTCAAGGCGTGCCCTTAAACTTCAAGCAAAATGTGGTGATACCGCAATATGATACTGCCGTGTCGCTTACGCAAAATATTCCCATGGGGCCTTATGCTGCGCATATACCTATCAAATTACTAGGTACCAATGGGGGGAGTTTTACTCAAGCCAATGGTGCAAATCCGATAGAAAATCCAACGGCTTTTACGCAATTTTTAAGTTTGTTCATGATGCTATTGTTGCCTAGTTTTGCGTGTTTTTTATTTGGTAATTTATCAGGCAATAAACGCGTTGGTTTTGCTGTTTGGGCCACCATGTTTACGCTCGCTAGTATTTTTATCATGAGTGCTTATTTCCTTGAATCATCGCAAATGTTGGCTAAAGAATGGCGCATGGGAACAGAGGGTACAGTTCTTTGGAATGGGGTTATGACAGCCACCGCAACAGGCGCGAATGCTGGCATATTAGATGAGCTTCAGCCTTTAAGCACAGGCGCATATTTATTTTTAATGAATATTGGAGAAATTGCTTTTGGCGGCTTAGGGATGGGATTGATAAACTTAATCATGGTATTTATTTTAAGTGCTTTCATCATGAATCTTTTAACGGGGTGCTCAGCCAGTTTTTTAAGAAAGAAAATACCTTTAAATGCAATTAAATTGGCCATGTTTTATATCATCTTTTGTCCTTGCTTAATTTTAATTGGTTTAATGATTGTATTTACCCTTGGACAATTTAATGAGGTTTCGCCCTATAGTATTTCAACTTGGTGGTATGCCATTTCCAGTTGGGTGCAAAATAATGGAAGTGCTTTTTATGCCAACGCACCTCATGGCATGTTGATGAACTATTTTAGTGGCTTGATGATGATTTTAGGTCGTTTTGTTCCCATGATGATAGTGATAACTATTGCAGGTATTTTAAAACGAGAAAACTTTCTAGAATCTCATCAAGAAGCATTTAGGGTGGATAGTATTTTATTTTGCACCGTCAGTATGGTGGTGATTTTAATCGTTACTCTTCTGGCATTTTTACCACTATGGAGTTTTGGACCACTTGCCGGTCAAGTTTTGTTAAAGGGATAATCAATTATGCTCAAAAAGATAATGCGTTTGATAGGTGGCACCATCATTAAATTATCCCCACAGTATCAATTTTTTCGTCCAATCATGTTTCCTATCTATTTGATAACTATTTTCTTACTGTGTGGTAATTTAAGCTTTTTTCACTGGTCTATTTCCTTAAATTTTATGCATTTGGTGACTATTTTAATAGCATCTACCGTCATTTTGGCATGTATTGCTGAAACTATCGCACTTAATCGCGGGGAAGATCAGGCGGAGTCTTTGAAGAAAACTCGGCAAAATTTACAAGCCAAAAAAATTAAAGAGTGTGTGCAAAATGCCTCTTATGAATTAATCAATGCTTCTGATTTACGCCTAGGCGATTGGGTATTGATTGAAGCAAACGATATGATTCCTTGTGATGGTGAAGTGGTTTTAGGCGCAGCATCTGTCAATGAAAGTGCCGTAACAGGAGAAAGTGCGCCTGTCATTCGTGAAAGTGGGGGGGATAGAACATCTGTTTTAGCAGGCACTAAAGTCATATCTGATTGGATTATTGTAAAAGTTGGTACAGAGCCAGGACATGGTTTTGTTGACCAAATGATTGATATGGTCGAAGGTGCAAAACGCCAAAAAATGCCTTCTGAGTTAATGTTAACCTCATTTTTGGCAGCCATGACTGCATTATTGATATGGGTTTGTGCAAGTATTTATCCATTGTTAGATCCCAATGCCCATCGTGCCACAGTAGATTTAAATCTTGTTGCTATTATTGCTTTATTTGTTTGTCTAGCACCCACCACCATTGGAGGCTTGTTACCTGCAATTTCTATTGCAGGCCTTGTTCGAATGTTTAATATCAATGTCATTGCAATATCTGGGATTGCAGTGGAGGCGGCGGGCAATGTTGGTATACTCATTTTAGATAAAACAGGAACCATCACTTTAGGTAATCGGCAAGCAACCGAATTAAGACCTGCTGAAGGGATATCTGTATCCCAATTGGCAGAGGTTGCATTGTTAACTTCATTTCATGATGAAACAGCTGAAGGACGAAGTATTGTGAAATTGTGTGAGGAGAAATGCCTGAATGCCGTAAAGATTGGCGAAAATCAAGAAATTCATTTTATTCCTTTTACTGCAGAAACCAGAATGAGTGGTGCAGTTTTAAAAGACAGACAACTTCGAAAAGGTGCCTCACACGCAATTCAAGAATATTTAAAAACTTTTTCAGCTGAAATTCCAAAAGATGTTTTAAATCAAATTGATGACGTTTCCCGACAAGGTGGAACACCTTTGGTGGTGACAGAAAATGCAATGGTTTTAGGTATTGTAGTCTTAAAAGATGTGATTAAAACTTCTTTGAAAGAACGTTTTGCAGAGTTTAGGAAATTGGGGGTACGTACCATTATGGTCACAGGCGATAACCCTCTAACTGCCGCAGCAATTGCTGCAGAGGCTGGTGTTGATGATTTTCTAGCCAATGCAAAACCACAAAATAAATTGGATTTAATTCGACAATATCAAGAAAGTGGTTATTTGGTGGCTATGACAGGTGACGGTACAAACGATGCGCCGGCATTAGCTCAAGCCGATGTTGGTCTGGCCATGAATAATGGTACGCAAGCCGCTAAGGAAGCTGGAAATCTTATTGATTTAGACTCAGATCCTACAAAACTGATTGATATTATTTATGCGGGGAAAATATTAATGATGACCCGAGGAGCACTAACCACCTTTAGTATTTGTAATGATATTGCAAAGTATTTCGCATTATTACCCGTGATACTTGCAAGCCTATATCCGCAATTAAAGGTTTTAAATATCATGCATTTGACCAGTCCTTCGCGTGCAATTATATCTGCATTAATTGCAAATGTTTTATTGATGTTAATGGTTGTTCCGTTGGCGCTCAAAGGAATCCATTATCAAGGTCAATCGCCCAAAGCCATTTTGAAAAAGAATTTGATGTATTATGGAGTGGGGGGCGTGATCATGCCATTTGTGATGATTAAAGCTTTAGATTCCTTGTTTGCGAATTTAGGATGGTTGCTATGAATGGACGTTTTTTTAAAGATTTTATGAGTGAATGGGTTCCCATGCTAAAGCTTTGGTTTGTCATGCTTTTTGTCATCCTAATGATGTACGTCATGCCCGCAACCATTTTTTCACATCTTTTCTTTTATCAAAAAGCCCGTGGGAGTTTTATTCATCTTCATCATCAAACCATTGGGTCAAGCTTGTATGGTCAAAGTTTTTCCAGTCGTAAATATTTTTGGGGCCGACCTTCTATAACCTCATACCAAACAGATTTAGTGGATGAAAAAGATATTCATTGGGTTGGTGATAATTTCTGGAAAGATTTTGAAAAAAAACAGAAATTATACTGGCAGCAACAAGGGGTAAGTTCAGCGCCTGAAGAGTTGCTTTTTCCATCCTCTTCACAAGTTGACCCCCATGTATCTTTACAGGCCATTGAATTGCAGGTACCCAGAATTCTTCAAGAAAGACAAATCTCAGAACAAGCATTGAGAACATTAATTGAGAAAAATACTGAAAAACCTTTTTTATGGTTATTTGGTCAAACCCGGGTCAACGTTTTAAAATTAAATGTTGCATTAGACCAATATTCGGAAATCAATCATGGAACGACGAACCCCTGAATCATATCTGACGCAGGCAGAGGCGGAAGAAAAAAGGGCTCATCAGGGTAGCCTAAAAATTTATTTGGGCGCAGCACCTGGCGTAGGAAAAACTTACCAAATGCTTTCAGATGCTTTGGTGAAGCGTGCGCAGGGTATTGATGTTGTGATTGGTGCCGTGGAGACGCATGGCCGTCAAGAAGTAGAATCTTTGGCCAGTGCGTTTGAAAAAATCCCGCCTAGAATGATCAAAAAAGACAGTTTCACCTTAAGAGCATTAGATCTCGAAGCCATATACAAGCGATCGCCTGGCTTAATTTTGATTGATGAAGCAGCTTTTTCCAACCCTGAGGGGAGTATTCATCCAAAACGTTGGCAAGATATTTTAGATATTATTGACCGGGGCATTGATGTTTATACCACTTTAAATATACAACATCTTGAAAGCTTAAATGATGTTGTGGGTCGTTTGATTGGTATCCCTGTTTATGAAACAGTGCCGGATGCTTTTTTAGAACAAGCTGCTGTCATCGAGTTAATCGACTTGCCATCTGAAGAACTGATAACACGTTTGAAAGAGGGAAAGGTTTATTTACCTGCTGAAGTATCTGTTGCCATACATCATTTTTTTAAAAAAGGTAACCTTGATGCATTGCGAGAGCTTGCCTTACGTATTGCGGCAGAACGCGTGAGTTCAGAGGTTGAAAGTGATTATTCCAAAAGTTTGTCATCTCGTTTGTTGTATCAAGAAGATACGCTGCTAGTTTGTGTGAATGATTATGTGGATATGCATCGATTAATTCGTGCTGCTAAAAGAATTGCCTCGCGATTAAATTGTCCTTGGCATGCTTTGTTTATCGACACAGGTGATCAAAAAAGTTTTTTTATTGCCCAACAACATCTGCAATTTGCTCAATCCTTGGGGGCTAAAACGCATGTGGTATTTGCAAGCAATATTGCATCAGCAATAGAAGATTTTATTGAGCAACAAAAAATTACCCAAGTGGTTTTGGGAAAACAAAAATCCTATGGGTGGCGACCAACAAACTTATTTGAAAAGTTGGCCGTGAAATTGAAAGACATTGGAATTTATTTAATTGAATTACCAGCTCAGAAATTCAATTGGCTAGAGAAAATAAAAAAACAATTTTCGATACAAAAAATTGCGATAATATTATTTTTGGTAGTTACCGCCTCTGCCATGGTCATGTTTAAAAATATATTTTCTCCATGGGATTTTGGTTGGCTTACTGGATTATTTATTTTAGGTATTGCTTATTTTGGTGCGTGGCGATGGGTCTTTTTTTTGATGTTCTTATTTCTAGGCTTAGATTTATTATTCAATGCCCGTTCATTTGAATTTTTAATGTCTGATACAGGCGCATGGCTGCGGCAATATGGTTCTTGGAGTTTATTATTTTTAAGTTTAAGTGCTTATTTAATTTATGCTAAAAAACAAATTTTATTGGCTAGAGAAATTGAGCGTCATAACAGTCAATTACTGTCTTTTTATCAAGTGATAGCACACGTTCGGGGCATTGATGCGATATTAACGAATACCAATGAGTATTTGAAAAAATATTTTAAATTAAGCGCCAGATTTTTTTTGTATTCTGATAATTCACTCAAACAGGTTTTTCCTAAGGATGATGAGCTGTTATCTGATAAAGAGCAGGGGATTGTTCAGTGGGTGTATGAAAGTGGCGAGGAGGCAGGTGTTGGTACTGGTAATTTAATTTTTTCTAAAGCTTATTATCTACCGATTGCAACCTCTGAGGGTATTTTTGGGGTTGCTCGTTTTGTAGGGCAAGGCCAAGAGATCATGGAGGGACAGAAAAAAATTCTCATGGTTTTAATGCAACAACTATCGACGAATCTGCAATTAGAAATGCAGCAGCAACAACAAAAATTTAAAGACCTTCATGCTGTAAAATTTCAAGTTAAAGATGATATCTTAAGAAAATTCTCCGAGCAATTTTATAAACCATTTTCCCAGTTAACTGAAAAACTCGCCGATGCTGCACCAAATACGGAGTATTTCAAGGACTTGGTACGTCTTAAAAATCATTTAAAAGTGATACATTTTATATCTTTTGAAAAAAATAAAGAAAGAAAGACCTTACAAAATATTGTAAAAATTATCGAAGAAGTTGTGCGTGATAATTCAGACATTTGGTTGGATAAAAATATTCATTGGTCATTGCCAGACAATATACCAGAAGTAAAAGTTAATTATGATTTAATTTATATTTTGGTAGACAATCTTTTGGATAATATCGCTATTCATGCCCATCCATCTGAAGGTATTGATATCGAAATTATTATTGAGAGCAAAGGTTTACGAATTAGCTTGGCCGATTATGGCCCTGGGTTCTCAGAAAAAGAATTGCAAAAGATATTCGAGTCTTTTTATCAAGGACATCAAGCACAAAGTACAGGCTTGGGTTTAGGTCTTGCCTTATGTGAACGAATTGTTTCGTGGCATGGCGGTAAAATATGGGCCGAAAATCGCCTACCACGCGGCGCTATATTTTTCTTTTCATTGCCAATAGATACCTAGATATCATAATATGATGCTATCAATCTTAGGTGAAGAAACGAAATGACCATCAAAATTAGAGGTGCAAAAACGCATAATTTAAAGTCAGTGGATGTTGATATTCCACGTGATAAACTGACTGTGATTACTGGACTATCTGGTTGCGGTAAATCCTCTTTGGCCTTTGATACACTTTATGCCGAAGGACAGCGTCGTTATGTAGAATCACTGTCTGCATATGCTCGTCAGTTTTTGTCATTGATGGAAAAACCTGATGTAGATTCTATTGAAGGCTTATCTCCGGCAATTGCCATTCAACAAAAAGCCACTTCACATAATCCGCGCTCGACTGTTGGCACGGTAACAGAAATTTATGATTATTTACGATTATTATTTGCTCGTGTGGGGGACCCATATTGCCCTACGCATGGCATTCGTTTGAATGCGCAAACCATCAGTCAAATGGTTGATCAGGTCTTAGGCTTACCAGAAGGCGCTAAAATCATGATTTTAGCGCCGGTGGTTAAAGAGCGAAAAGGCGAACATATGCAACTGATGCAGCAACTCAAAGCCAAAGGGTTTTTACGAGTTCGCATTAATCAAGAATTGTATGAAATTGATGAGCTTCCTTCTTTGGATTCGAAAAAAAAGAATCAAATTGATGTTGTTATCGATAGGTGTAAAGTCAAAAAAGAGCACGCCCAACGTTTAAGTGAATCTTTTGAAAATGCCTTGTCCTTAAGTGAAGGATTGGTGATTGTAGCATCAATGGATAACCAGTTTGACGACATTTTATTTTCAGCAAATTTTGCTTGTCCGCATTGTGCATTCTCACTGACTGAACTCTCGCCAAGATTATTTTCATTCAATAGTCCATTGGGTGCTTGTGAACAATGTGACGGTTTAGGTGCCTATGAATTTTTTGATGAAGCCAAAATTGTCTATAATCCCAATCTAACCATTTCCCAAGGGGCTATTGGTGGTTGGGACAAACGTTCGGGCTTTTATTTTAATATGTTGGCCACTTTGGCTATGCAATATGGATTTTCTTTAGAACAACCCTTTGATCAATTGCCCAAAGCCACGCAATCCTTAATCTTGCACGGCGATAAGGGCCATTTTGTTGGTATTATTCCTTATTTAGAAAAAAGATATCGGCAGTATGATCCCAGTCGTTATCGAGAAGATTTTTCACAGTGGATGTCTGAAAAAACTTGTCAAACATGTTCGGGAGCGCGTCTTAAGTCTGCTGCTCGCTGTGTCAAAGTAGAAGAAAAAACTTTGCCAGAATTATCAAACATGACTGTTATCGATTTGTATCATTTTTTTAAAAATCTTCATTTAACAGGTGCTAAACAACAAATCGCTGAAAAAATTAATGCGGAAATTATTGCCCGTCTTGGCTTTTTAAATGATGTTGGTTTAGATTATTTGAGCTTATCTCGGTCCGCTGAGACTCTTTCTGGTGGAGAGGCGCAACGTATTCGTCTTGCTAGTCAAATTGGTTCAGGTTTGGTTGGTGTGATGTATGTGTTAGATGAACCCTCGATTGGTTTGCACCAACGTGATAATCAGCGATTACTTGATACTTTATTCAAGTTACGTGATTTGGGAAATTCAGTGATTGTTGTTGAACATGATGAAGATGCTATTCGACATGCAGATTTTGTGATTGATTTGGGGCCGCGGGCTGGGGTTCATGGTGGCGAAATTGTTATCAGTGGAAAGCCCGAAGAGGTGATGAATTGCAAAAGCTCTTTGACCGGAGACTATTTGAGTGGGCGCTTAAAAATTGAAGTTCCATCCCAAAGACAAAAAGTATCTCCAGATAAAGTCATTCAATTGCGCGGAGTGAGTTGTCATAATTTAAAAAAATTAGATGTTGATATTCCATTGGGGATGATGGTTTGTATCACAGGGGTTTCAGGATCAGGAAAATCAAGTTTAATTAATGATACTTTATTTCCTTTGGCTGCTTTAGTTTTGAATGGTTCACGTCTTGCAAAAGATATTAAAATTGATTCTTATCATGGTTTGGCCCATTGCGATAAGGTCATTGATATTGATCAAAGTCCAATAGGTCGAACACCTCGTTCAAATCCTGCTACTTATACGGGTTTATTAACACCCATTCGAGAATTGTTTGCAGGCACCCCAGAAGCACGAGCAAGAGGCTACCAACCAGGTCGTTTCAGTTTTAATGTGAAAGGAGGGCGATGCGAAGCATGTCAGGGAGATGGCGTGACTCGTGTTGAAATGCATTTTTTACCTGATATTTTTGTTTCTTGTGATGTTTGTCAGGGAAAACGTTATAACCGTGAAACTTTAACAGTGACCTATAAAGGTAAAAATATTGCTGAGGTTTTAAGTATGACGGTAGAGGATGCAGCCAGTTTTTTTGAGGCAGTACCATCTATTGCTCGCAAATGTAAAACCTTAGAGGAAGTTGGTTTAGGGTATATTACCTTAGGGCAAAGTGCTGTAACACTTTCTGGCGGTGAAGCCCAGCGTATTAAATTGGCAAAAGAATTGTCAAAGCGCAGTACCGGAAAAACCTTGTATATTTTAGATGAACCAACAACGGGTTTACATTTTTATGATGTCCAACAATTATTAAATGTTTTGCAGCGTTTAAGGGAGCAAGGCAATACCATCGTGATTATTGAACATCATTTGGATGTCATTAAAACCGCTGATTGGATAATCGATATGGGGCCAGAAGGTGGCGATAGGGGAGGTCAAATTGTTGCTATGGGAAGCCCTGAAGATGTTGCGAATTGTAAAAACTCATATACAGGACAGTTTTTAAAGCCACTTTTGAAATAAAATTTACAAAATATGAGACATAATGCTTCTTTTTAAAAATATTTTTGTTAGACTTATAGGGTAGTCATACAGTTTCGAAACGGAGAATAAAAAATGAAAAAAATTTTAGTTGTATTGTCTATGTTAGTTTTAGGCGTTGGTTTAACAGCTTGTGGTAAAGGTTCTGAAAATGCACCTGCTGCTGAAGAAACCAGTGCACCTGCTGCTGAAGAAACCAGTGCACCTGCTGAAGCTGCACCTGCTCCTGAAGCTGCACCTGCTCCTGAAGCTGCACCTGCTGAAGCTGCGCCTGCTGAAGCTGCACCTGCTGAAGCTGCACCTGCTGAAGCTACACCTGCTGCTCAGTAATATTGCTTACAGCACTACTTTTGTAGTGCTGTATTCTCTTTAAAATTATTTTTTCGCTCTAAGAACTCTTTTTTATATATTTACTATCATTTGATTTGAGCAATTTCTGGAATTGTTCAAGAATAAATTTTCTAATCCTCTCATATCAAGGCTTCGGTTTTAGACTATAATCATTATATATTTCATTAGGAGCGTGACTTTTGAAAATTGCAATTCTTTCGACAGGACATGAAATTGTTGCCGGTGAAGTTTTAAATACCAATGCCAAACAAATTGCCTATGACTTATCAAGTCATGGTTTAGAGGTAGTAACACATCTTTCATGTCGCGACATTGAAGATGAAATGTTAGCTGCTTTAGATTATTTATCAGTCTATGACATGATTATCACGATAGGTGGACTTGGGCCAACTTGTGATGATATCACGCGATTTGCCGTTGCTAAGTATCTGAAGTTAAAATTGACTGAACACCCTAAAGCTTATGAGCATCTTGTTGAATATCAACAAAAAGTCAGCACTTTAAAAATTGAAAATCGAAAACAAGAAACTTTATTTCCCCATGATGCTATTTTGCTCGATAATCCCAATGGTACGGCCATGGGTGCTTGGATTAATCATCAAAAACAAGTGCTTGTGATGTTGCCAGGACCACCCCGAGAATGTTTACCGATGTGGGAGAACTATGTTTTACCAGTTATTTTAGAACAATATCCATCCGGTCAAAATTGGTTACGTTGGTTGTGTTTTGGTATTCCTGAAGCAGCTTTGATTACAGATTTAGATGCTTTATTGCAAAACCATCCACATGAGCTCGGATATCGCGCTTTTCTTCCTTATGTGGAAGTCAAAGTTAAGGCCGATGAACCTCATCGAAGCCAAATAGAAGGCCTTTTAAATACATATTTTAAAGATAAACAATTGCTTGGTAATGAAATAGCCAGTCATGCTTTAAAAAAATTTTTGTTGGAAAAAAATGTTCAATTGAGCATTCGAGATCATCTGACTGGTGGCTTTTTAGAGGCTGCATTGATGGAGCCACGCTTGTATAGCAAGCTTTCTTTTCATCAAGAGCATCCATTGCATTTCAATTTATCAGGATTACACGATTTTTGGCATCAAATTGAGCCCATGTCTCATGTGGCTTGTTTTTTTCAAATTGGCGAGGTGTTACAAAAATATGAGCCCAGCTCGCGTAGTCAAAATTTACCAAAATATGCGATGGAATGGGCTGCATTTAGTCTATTGAAATATTTAGAAAATCAATAAACACTGAAGATTTAGTAGTCTTCAGTGTCGTTTTCTTCTTTATCAATATATTTCCAAAGCGCATAAACCAGTTCTTTGGTGCCTAACTCTGAAATTGCAGAAATTGCAAAATATGGGGCTTTCCAACCTGTTTTTTTAAGCAGTCTTTGAATAGTTTCTTCCGCTTCTTCTGGCAACAAAGCATCAATTTTGTTGAATACTAGCCAGCGCGGTTTATGGAGGAGCTCGGTATCGTATTTTTCTATCTCTTTGAGAATGACATGAATATCTTCTAAAGGATCATGACCATCCACAGGTGCTATATCAACAATATGTAATAAAACCCCTGTTCTTGATAAATGTTTTAAAAAACGTAAACCAAGTCCTGCACCATCCGAAGCACCTTCAATTAAACCAGGGATGTCGGCAATGACAAAACTTTTTCGTCTTGCAACTTGAACAACACCTAAATTAGGATATAAGGTGGTAAATGGGTAATCAGCTACTTTGGGTTTTGCATCAGAAACTGCGCGAATAAATGTAGATTTACCTGCATTGGGTAATCCAAGCAATCCCACATCGGCTAACACACGAAGTTCTAATTTAAGATCACGTCTTTGTCCGTCTGAACCAGGTGAGGTTTGTCGAGGCGCCCGATTCACACTACTTTTATAACGTGCATTTCCAAGGCCATGAAAGCCGCCTTGTGCAACAAGTAGCTCTTGATCTGGGCTGCTTAGATCACCTAAGCGTTCACCAGTTTCAGCGTCTAAGACAATAGTTCCTACGGGGACTTGAATTCTTAAATCTTCACCGCCTTTACCAGAACAATTCGAACCTTGTCCAGGTTGACCGTTTTGTGCTTTGTAAAAACGTTGATAACGGAAATCAATCAGTGTATTCAGATCGCTATCGGCAACTAAAATGACACTGCCGCCATCACCACCATCACCACCATCTGGACCACCACGTGGAACAAATTTTTCACGTCGAAAACTCATACAACCTGAACCGCCATTGCCAGCTTCGACTGTGATACGTGCTTCATCAATAAATTTCATAAGATTTTCAAACAAATAAGCCCCAACTAGTGGGGCTGAGTCAAATAGACAAGAAAATTAGTTTGCTGCTTCCACAGCTTCGATGGTGACGTAGTGACGGTTTTTTAAACCTTTACGAACGAATTTAACTAGACCTGGAACCATTGCAAATAAAGTATGGTCACGGCCTACACCAACGCCTGGGCCAGCGTGAAAACGAGTTCCACGTTGACGAACTAAAATTTCTCCAGCCAATACATTTTGACCACCGAATCGTTTAACCCCAAGATACTTAGGATTCGAGTCGCGGCCGTTACGGGTACTACCACCTGCTTTCTTCTGAGCCATTTCTATTACTACCTATTAAAAAAATTACCGATTAAGAATGAATCGCTTTAATTTGAACTGCTGTAAAGTTTTGTCTGTGTCCCATTTGTTTCATATGGTGTTTACGACGACGAAACTTAATAATTTTAATTTTCTTATGACGGCCTTGTTCTAATACTTCAGCTTCTACATTTGCTTTTTTCAATTTAGCAGGTTCAATGATTGTGGAACCCTCTTTAGAAACCATAAGAACTTTGTCAAATTTAACTGTAGAACCAACTTCAACAGGAAGTTGTTCGATTTTTAATACATCACCGGCTTTAACACGATATTGTTTTCCGCCTGTTTGGATCACTGCATACATAATATTACTCCAGCGTTTTTCGCTTAGATGGGTACAAAGCACTATATTTTAGACAAAAAAACGAAGTGCTTCAAGTTTTCTTTTAAATTAGTTATAATGACACGTTTTTTAAATAAAGTCATCTTTGTTTGGTCGCAAAGCAAAGATATGTTTTGGAGTATAAAATTATGTCAAATATTAAATTAGCTGCAGAGCTCAGACAAGACTGTGGTAAAGGTGCGAGCCGCCGCCTACGTCGTCTGAACAATTTAGTTCCAGCGGTTGTTTACGGTGGTGACAAAGAAGCGATTTCTTTACAGTTACCACATAATAAAGTTATTAAAGCTTTAGAAGACGAGCATTTTTATGCTAGTGTTTTAACATTAGATGTTGAAGGCGCTAAGAAAGAACATGTTATTTTAAAAGCATTACAACGTCATCCGTTTAAACCAGTGATTATGCATATGGACTTCCAACGTGTTTCTCCTAACGATGAAATCACAAAAGTAATTCCATTGCACTTCTTAAATGAAGAGAAAGCACCTGGTGTAATCGAAGGTGGTATGGTGAATCACCATATGAATCATGTTGAAATCCGTTGTAAAGTGAAAAACTTACCTGATCATATTGATATTGATATTTCTGGATTACAAAACAATCAAGTATTACATCTTTCTGATATTAAGTTACCAAAAAGTGTTGAATTGACTGTTGATTGTAAAGATGAAGTACATAACTTAGCAGTTGTAAGTATTCACAAACCACGCATTGAAGAAGAAGTTGAAGTAGAAGCTGAAGCTGAAGTAGCAGCTGATGAAGTTCCTGCTATCAAAGAAACCAGTGCAGAGTAATTGTATAAATATGAACGGTGTTGGTGTTTTTTGACGTCAACACCGTTTTTTTTTGATTTAATTTGAAGAATATCATGAGCATTAAACTGATTGTTGGTTTAAGAAATCCTGGTGATAAGTATGCCAAAACACGCCATAATGCTGGTGCATGGGTACTTGAAGCCATAGGTTCTAACTGGCAACTAAAAAAAGATTTTTTAGGTGAAGTATCTGAATTAACTTGGATAGATTGCAAAGCTTTAGGCCTTTTACCAAACACCTATATGAATTTAAGTGGCCAATCTGTTGGGGCTGTTACTCGTTTTTATCGTTATCAACCCGAAGAAATACTAGTGATACATGATGAATTGGATTTGCCTGTGGGGGCTATTCGTCTTAAAAAAGGCGGTGGACATGGCGGCCACAATGGTTTACAAGATATCATTCGACATTTAGGAAGTCATGATTTTTATCGATTAAGAATTGGAATTGGTCACCCTGGGGATAAAAAGGATGTGTCCAATTATGTATTGCACGTCCCAAGTGCAAGTGAAAAAAAACTATTAGATGAAGCCATCGAGAAGATAATGCCTTTTTTACCCCAAATTATTAAAGGTGATATGGCTTTAGTGATGAATGAATTACACCGACGTTAGGAGGAATCATGGGTTTTAAATGTGGTATTGTAGGATTGCCTAATGTTGGTAAATCCACTTTATTTAATGCTTTAACCAGAGCTGAGGTTCCTGCCTCAAATTATCCATTTTGTACCATTGAACCCAACATGGGCATGGTTCAAGTCCCAGATCTTCGTTTGGATGAGCTCGCTCGAATTGTTAAACCGCAACAAGTAGTACCTACAATCATGCAATTTGTTGATATTGCAGGCCTTGTTGCTGGGGCTTCTAAAGGTGAGGGTTTGGGTAATCAATTCCTAGCCAATATTCGTGAAACCGATGCTATTGCGCATGTGGTGCGTTGTTTTGCTGATGATGATGTGATTCACGTGTCAGGCTCAGTTAAGCCTATTCGTGATATTGAAGTGATTAACTTGGAATTGGCATTGGCTGATTTAGCGACTGTGGAAAAAGCCATTCAAAAAAATCAAAAATTGGTTAAAGCTGGACAAAAAGAAGCGATTAAAGAACAAGAATTGTTAGAAATTGCCTTAAAATGTTTGAATGAAGGGCGTACACTTCGAGTTTTAAATTTAAACGATGAACAAAAAAATATTCTTCAACGCTTAAACTTGTTGACCACCAAACCATTAATGTATGTGGCCAATGTGAATGAAAATGGTGAAAATCCATGGCTGGAAGACTTAAAACAATTGGCTGCAAAAGAACATGCACCGGTCGTTGAAATATGTGCTTCCTTAGAAATGGAATTGATTTCATTATCAGAAGAAGAACAAAAAGAATTTTTAGAATTGGCCAATTGGCAAGAACCTGGTTTGCACCGATTGATTCGAGCAGGACATGAATTATTGGGTTTGCAAACTTATTTTACCGCTGGTGTAAAAGAAGTTCGAGCCTGGACTGTGCCGGTAGGCGCAACCGCTCCACAGGCCGCAGGTGTAATTCATACCGATTTTGAAAAAGGCTTTATTCGTGCTGAAGTTATTGCTTATGATGATTTTATTAAGCTTGGCGGTGAGCAAGCGTGTAAAGAAGCAGGTAAGGTAAGATTGGAAGGTAAAGAGTATATTGTCAAAGATGGCGATATTATGCATTTTCGTTTTAATGTCTAATCAATAATAGGTTGCCAATACTGGCAACCTATTCATTCAACTAAATAAATAACCATTTTAGGCATCATTTTCTCTTCCAATCATACTATTACCAGCATTATTTTCTAATTTATAAAATAAAACTATCAATAGGATAGGTAAGACACTCAGACTTAAAAAACTGTACATGAATGTATGGGCTGTCAGTACTTCATTGATGGAGTAAAATCTTAAAAATAAAGCGCTGGTGGCGACCCCGACACTTATCCCAAATTGTTGCATGGTGCTAAAAATGCTGGAGCTTGCCCCCATATTATCGTCAGAAATATTTTCAAAACATAAGGTACTCAGTGCCGCATATTGAATTGTTAAACAAATACCCAGTAGCGTTAGTGACGTAAAAAATTGCCAAAGCGGGGATTGTGCATTCATATTTGAAAAATTGAAGATAATCAACGCCATAATAATGGTGTTATAAATTAGGCTTTTTTTGAACCCAAATTTTTGCAGGATGTCTATGCTTATGGGGCGAGAAAAGAAGGCGCCCAAAGGTAAAAAGAAGATTAAAAATCCTGAAGTCACGGGAGTTTTGCCAAGTGATATTTGAAAAAAAAGTGGAATTAAAAATGGTAAACCGCCAAAGCATATTCGAGAAATAAAACCACCTAAAATACTAATAGTAAAAGTTTTTTGTTTAAATAAACTTAAAAGAATAATAGGATTTTTTTGTTTTCTTGAATGAATAAAGTATGACAAAAAAAATATTAAAGACATTAATAAAATTTCAAAAGCGATATGCAATTTGATTTCAATATTGCTTAACATCGATAATGACAACATCATTAAGCTTAAAGCAAGACCAAATAAGACAAAACCCAGCTTATCCAGTGGGTGAATCTTTTTACTTGGAAAGTCGTGCAGATATTTTTTTATAATAAAAAAATTAAGAATTCCAATGGGCACATTTACCCAAAAAATCCATGACCAATTCAGATATACGACAATAAAGCCGCCTACCATCGGGCCAACCATCGATGCAATTGAGGCAATCATGATCACCAAATTCATTTTCGGTAAAAATTCTTTTTTGGGAAAACTTTTTAAAATGATTAAGCGAGCTACAGGTACATTGAGTGCGCCGCCGATGCCTTGGATAAATCTTAAAATAATCAATTCATGGATGTGATGAGCAAAGCCACAGCCCAAAGATGCGATGGAGAAAATACCAATGGCGGATAAGAAAGTTTTTTTTATGCCATATTTGTCACAAATCCAACCGCTGATGGGAATAAATATGGCCAAACTCATTAAATAACTGATCAAGGCTATTTTTAATTCTATTGGATGAACATGCAAGTCTTTGGATATCTCCGGAATAGCGGTATTGAGAATCGTGGTATCCATAGAATCCATAAACATGGCAATGGCGACGATGATTAAACAAAATTTAGCTCTTGTTGGAGATATCATTGATTAATATTCTCTTTGAATACTGTAGTCGGCAATTTCTTGTAAAGCGGTTTTATACACAGATTCGTGTAAAAAATCTAAAGCTTGTTTGGCTAATTGTGCTTCTTGATAAGCAATATTTTTGGTGTATTCAATGGATTGTGTATCATGAATAATTTGAATGATTTTATCCAAATGTTCTAAAGAACCATTTTGAAGACTTTCAACAATGATAGCCTTATTTTTCTCATCGGCTTGTGACAAAGCATGAATAATGGGCAAGGTTGATTTTCCATCGGCGAGATCATCGCCAATATTTTTCCCAATTGTCGATGATTCAGCGCAATAATCCAATGCATCATCTATCAATTGAAATGCATTTCCCAAATGGCGCCCATAAAGGAATAATTTTTCACAATTTTCAGGGCTGGTTTGAGACAACAGGCCAGGTAATTTTGCCGCAGCAGCAAAAAGCAATGAGGTTTTAGCCTCAATAATAGAAAAATAGTCCTTGGTATTGATGAATGTTTGGTGTCGATTCACCAGTTGCACCAATTCACCATGTCCCATTTGACGCTCAATTTCAGCCATCAATTCCAACATGTCCATGTTTTTTAAACTGAGTAACAATTGATGATGAAGTATGAATAAATAATCCCCAACCAAAACACTGGCTTGGTTACCCCATATTTCATGGGCAGTTTTTTTGCCACGGCGTAATTTTGATTCATCAATAACATCATCATGCAAAAGGGATGCTGTATGAAAAAACTCTAAAACAGCAGCAAGAGTGATATCTTGATGACCATTATAGCCCAGAGCTTTACTAGTCAATAATAGAATAAGGGGGCGAAGTTGTTTACCACCACCATTGAATAAATTTTCTGTTAGTTGCGCAACAAAAGGATGTTGGCGGGTAATTTCTTGATGAATCAATTGATTCACATCAGAGAGTTCTTTAGTTACCAGCGCGCGAATGGATTGTATGGTCATTGATTTCAGGATAAAAAAATTATTAATACGATCGTATTAACCCTATAGAATAAAGTCAAGGGTCACATCTGTATTTGTCTAATTGATAAAGGTTTTGTTTCAGTGCCCCAAAAGTGCTCGGGCAACTTTGGATTGATTGGGGCGATTTAGAATTTTACAGATTTTATCGCCAAGATTAACAATTTGATAAATATCAACACCAGTTTCTATTCCTAAACCATGCATTAAATATAGCAAGTCTTCTGTTGCAAGATTGCCACTGGCTCCTCTGGCATAAGGACATCCACCAAGGCCTGCAATAGCGCTATCGAATTTATTAATCCCTTGATTAAGGGCCGTGTACACATTCGCAATGGCTTGGCCATAAGTGTCATGAAAATGCATGCTGAGTTGCTCTAATGGAAAATGATTTTTGAACAAATCAAGCAGTGCATTGGTTTGTTTAGGAGTACTGACCCCAATGGTATCGCTTAAACTTAAATCATCAATGGCAAAAAGAGCTAATTTTTCGGCAACTGAAAGTACTTTTTCTGGTGAAATATAACCTTCATACGGGCATCCTAGTGCACAGGAAATATATGCACGAATAGGGATTCTATGGGCTTTAGCAAGCTTAATGACTGGAATAAAACGTTCAATGCTCTCATCAATTGAGCAATTAATATTTCTTTGATTGAATGTTTCACTGGCAGCCGTAAATATGGCGATAGATTGTATATTGGCTTCTAATGCTTTCTGCATGCCTTGAAGGTTTGGTACCAATGCAGAATAAACAATCCCAGGTTTTTTATTAATCTGTTGGTAAACTTCAAAACTATCGGCCAATTGTGGGATTCGCTGTGGATTGACGAAGCTGGTTGCTTCAATGTATGACAAACCTGTTTCAGACAATTGATTAATCCAATCAATTTTTGTAGTGGTATCTACAAAAGTTTTTTCATTTTGCAAACCATCGCGGGGTCCGACTTCAACAATAAAAACTTCTGGTTTCTTATTTGTCATAGCTCAACTCAACCAATTCACATCCCTCTTGAACTTGTTGCCCTTGTTGGTAAAAAATTTCTTTAATATTGGCGTTATCTGGGGCATAAATGGTATGTTCCATTTTCATGGCCTCTAAAACAAGTAGGGGTTCACCTTTAGTTATAATGTCGCCTGTTTTTTTGTAGATTGCAACAATCGTTGCAGGCATGGGCGAACGAATTTTTGTATCTTGTTGTTGATTGTCTGTGTTAGATTGAGCCCGAGTTACCTGATGGATTTCATAACTATTTAATTGATCATGAATGGTGAAATAATTTAATTTTTTATCCACTTGAAAACGATAGCATTGTTGATTGATTTCAAGATAAAGTTGATGGGCTTGATTATGAAAAAAAACTTCAAAATTTTGTGCTTGATATTCGACAACAAAATAATTTTCTTTGGGGCTTGAGATTTTTAATTGGTATAATTCATTATCAAAAGAAAATTGTATGGGCCAGAAACGTTGTGAGATATTGCTAAACTGCATCAAATCTTTGGGCGTTTGATTTTTTTCCTGCAGGGCATGAAGCTCTAGTGCACAGGCTGCCAAGATGATAATTGATTTTGGAGTTTGTGTGTCGTGGAACTTATGATTCAGTAAAAAATGAATAGGGACTGCGCCTTTTTGCCAGGTCTTGTCATTTAAAATGAGTTTAAGATAATCTAAATTACTTTCTATGCCAAAGATATCTGTTTCATGGAGCATATTTTGCATTTCAATGATGGCTTTTTCGCGCGTTTCTCCCCAGGCAATTTCTTTTGCTAGTAAAGAATCATAGTGGGATTGAATGACTTGGTGGCATTCAATACCCGTATCAACTCTGCCAAATTTAGGCCATATCAAGCGATTAATTTGACCTTGACTGGGTTTAAAGTCATGTTTGGGCTGTTCGGCACAAATACGACACTCTATGGCATGTCCTTTGGGGGTGGTGGGTTGTGTAAATGGTATGGCTTTCCCTTGTGCAATTTGGATTTGCAGTTCAACCAAATCTAAGCCAGTGATAGCTTCAGTAATAGGGTGTTCGACTTGCAAGCGCGCATTCATTTCCATGAAATATAGTGTTTCATCTGCGGTGAGTAAAAACTCAACGGTGCCTGCATTGGTATACTCAAAGGTTTTAGCAACTTCTAAGGCATGTTCGTAAAGTTGTTTTCTAAGGGTCTTCGATAAATGAATTGCAGGTGCCTCCTCAACAATTTTTTGTTGACGTCGTTGTACCGAGCAATCTCTTTCAAATAAATGAACAACATGACCCAAATGGTCGCCAAAAATTTGTACTTCGAGGTGGCGCGGATTTTCAATGAACTTTTCTAAGAGTAATTCGTCATTGCCAAAGTAGGCTTTTGCTTCACGGCGGGCTGAAGACAGAGCATTTTGCCATTCACTGGCTTGATGAACAATTTTTAAGCCTTTGCCACCACCACCGTGTGCCGCTTTAATAACCAATGGAAATCCAAGTTTTTGAGCTGCTTGAAGCAATTCTTCATCACTGGGATTACTGGGGTTGAAGCCGGGCACTAGAGGAACATTGGTGTTTGCAAGTAGGACTTTTGCTTTTTGTTTGGAGCCCACATTTTCCATAGCTTTACTTGAGGGACCAATAAAGACAATATTGGCTTTTTCACAAGCTCTCGCAAATTCTGGATTTTCAGATAAAAAACCATAGCCCGGGTGTATGGCATCAACTTGTGCTATTGATGCAGTTTCAATAATTTTTTCAATATTCAAATAACTTTTTTGAGGAGACGCCTCACCAATCCAATAAGCCTCATCGGCCATTTGCACATGAGGATGGAAACGATCAGCAGAAGAATAAATCGCAACACTTTGCATGCCTAATTTGCGTAGTGTCTTGATAATTCTTATGGCAATTTCCCCTCGATTTGCAATTAATATTTTTTTAAACATACCACTTATCCTTTATGTTTGGATTGCAAAAAAGTATTGAGCAATTCTTGCGCTATTGGTGTTGTACGAATACGAGCTAATTTTTCAGCAGTTTGATTTGATAAATGCGCATCAATGGTTTGATTTTTGATAGAATTTAACCAAGGCTTAATGGTTTGCAGTGCCTCTTTTGGAAGTTCAGTCCAATTTTTTAAGAGGATTTCTGCTCGGGATTGCAATTCATAATTAGGCATTATTTCATCGACTAATTCATGATTTAAAGCATCTTTAGCAGAAAAAACCTGGGCACTTAAAAAAAGTTTTTTGGTGGTTTTATATCCCATGGTTTCCAAGATATAAGGACTAATGATAGCCGGTATTAAACCAAGACGCGCCTCTGAAAAACAAAAACGGGTTTGTTCATTGGCAATGACATAATCACTGGCGGCAATAAATCCTAATGCACCGCCGTAAGCATCACCTTGTACGATACAAAGTGTTGGTTTAGGACACTGGTACCATGCTAAAAGAACATCTGCAAGTTGTTTAGCATTGGCAAGATTGGTATCCCAATCTTGATTGGCGATATTTTTCATGGTGTCTAAATCTGCCCCAGCAGAAAAATAATCCCCCTCTGCTGATAAACAAATCGCTTGAACTTCATGAAGATCGATCCCCATTTGAATCGCTTGCATCAGTTCATCTAGCAAAATTGAATTAAAAGCATTGCGTTTTTCAACTCTAGATAGGGTTATCCATAAAATCTTTTGATCACAATTATATTTAATGGTATTCACATTCGCCAAACTCCATATTGACTATCTTCTAGTGGACTATTCATCGCGATTTTAAGGCTATAGGCCAAAACTTTTCTGGTATCTTGTGGTCGAATCACCCCATCATCCCACAGTCTTGCACTGGCATAATAAGGATGACCTTGATGCTCGTATTGCGCCCTCATTTGCATTTTAAACTCTTCTTGTTCGTTTAAAGGCCATGCTTTGCCCGTACGTTCCGATTTGTCTAAACGAATTTGGCTTAATACATTTGCAGCTTGCTCTCCACCCATCACACTAATACGACTGGTTGGCCAGGACCACATAAAACGTGGCGAAAATGCGCGTCCACACATGGCGTAATTTCCAGCGCCAAAGCTACCACCGATGATGACTGTGAACTTAGGTACCGCGGCATTAGCAACCGCAGAGACCATTTTAGCGCCGTGTTTGGCAATTCCTGATGCTTCATATTTCTGCCCGACCATAAAGCCTGTAATATTTTGCAGAAATAACAAAGGTATTTTTCTTTGGGTACAAAGCTGAATAAAATGTGTCGCTTTTTGGGCACTTTCAGAAAACAAAATGCCATTGTTAGCAATGATTCCTACAGGATAACCATAAATTTTTGCGAATCCACACACCAAACTTTTTCCAAATAAAGCTTTGAATTCAGAAAATTCTGAGCCATCAACCAAGCGTGCAATTATTTCATGAATATCTACAGGTTTTTTGAGATCAAAAGGGGCCAAGGAATTTAGTTCTTCACTGGGGTATAAAGGCTCTAAAAAATGGGTTTCTTGTAGTATGCTTTGCTGTGGTTTGGGGACTTGAGATATCAATTCACGCGTAATTTCTAGCGCATGTTCATCGTTTTCTGCAAAATAATCTGCAACTCCTGATTGTTCACAATGCACATAAGCACCGCCTAGGCTTTCTGCATCGATGATTTCCCCGGTAGCAGCCTTGACCAAAGGCGGTCCACCTAAAAATATAGTGCCTTGCTCTTTGACCATGATGACTTGATCTGACATGGCCGGTACATATGCACCACCTGCAGTACAAGAACCCATAACCACGGCAATTTGCGGGATATTTAAGGCTGATAATTGCGCTTGGTTATAAAAAATTCTGCCGAAGTGTTCCCTATCGGGGAAAACTTCGTCTTGGCGGGGAAGAAATGCGCCACCGGAGTCGACTAAATAAATACAAGGCAAACGATTCTCTCGGGCAATTTCTTGGGCACGCAAATGTTTTTTCACAGTCAAAGGATAATAAGTGCCGCCTTTGACTGTGGCATCATTAATGACAATCATACAATCTATGCCATGAATTTGACCAACTCCAGCAATCACACCTGCTGCGGGCACATTGTCTTCATAGACTCCATAAGCGGCCAGCGCACCAATCTCTAAAAAAGGACTACCTGGGTCTAGTAAATAATTTAAACGTTCACGGGGTAGTAATTTACCTTGACTCAGATGTTTTTGACGAGATTTTTCATCACCACCTTGGGCAATTGTTTCTTGAATGGCAAGTAATTCTCGGAGTTGTTGTTGAATGTTTTGATTGTTTTTTTGAAAATATTCGGATTGTAAGTTGATTTGGCTAGAAAGGATACTCATGAATTATCGCCCTTATTGAATGAGTAAAGCACTACCATTAAGAATAATCCAAAGACCCGATGCTAGGGCCACGGGATGCAATAAATGTTTAGCCTTGCGCCATTTGATTAGCCTATCAACAATCACCGTGATGGTAAAAGGCCAGAAAATTTGTGCAATAACAATTAGAATAACATTAGGCATTGAAATTGAGAAATAATCTAGAAAGTTATGCAATAAATTTTTAATAAAATTTGCCGAGAGTAAATTAAAAATGGCCAAGTAAATCATGACATTTTTAATCCATGGAATACTCAAGACCAAAAGGCTTAATAAAATTAAAAGTTTTTTATTATTAAACATTATCTCTCCAATGCGATAGCTAGAGCTTCGCCGCCTCCAATACAAATACTTGCAATTCCTCGATGTTTATTTTGTTGAAGCATGGCATAAATCAATGATACAACAATTCTCGCGCCAGATGCACCAATTGGGTGACCTAGGGCGCACGCACCACCGTGAATATTGACTTTACTGGGGTCAAGTTTTAATTCTTGAATGGCAGCCAAAGTGACCACCGCAAAGGCTTCGTTGATTTCCCATAAATCCACATCATGCAGTTGCCAATTTAGTTTTTTGACTAAGTTTTTGATACTGTGTGCAGGTGCAGTTGTGAACCATTCAGGTGCTTGAGCATAGCTTGCAAATCCCTTTATTTTGACTAAAGGTTTGAGATTTAATGCCTTGGCATGCTGTTCGCTCATGAGCATTAAACTCGCAGCGCCATCAGCAATAGAGCTGGAATTCCCTGCTGTGATGGTTCCATCTTTTTGGAATACAGGTTTCAATCGTGGCAATTTAGCCAATTTTGTCTCTTGCGGTTGTTCATCAATCAAGACCGTTTCATTGTGCTCTAGTACAATCGATAACTCACTTAAAAATGCGCCTTTCTTTTGGGCATTTAAAGCCTTTTCCATAGAGGATTTGGCAAACTCATCTTGTTCTTCTCTACTGATATTTAAAGTTTTAGAAGCCAATTCTCCAAAACAGCCCATGAGTTTTTTTTCAGGATCGTAAGCATCTTGAAGACCATCCAGCCACATATGATCAAGGCATTCTCCATGTCCTAATCGATAACCATTACGCGCTTTGGGTAAAAGATAAGGTGCATTGCTCATGCTTTCCATGCCACCTGCCAAAACAACTTGACTACGTCCTTGTTGTATCGCATCAAAGCCTTGCATGATGGCCTGCATGCCAGAACCACAAACTTTATTAACAGTGGATGAAATCACATGATGACCAAGACCTGCTTTGATGGCAGTTTGTCTTGCGGGTGCTTGACCAATCCCAGCAGGCAATACGCATCCCATAATAACCTCATCGACCATCTTATGAGCAATAGCCGCTTGCTCTATACATGCCAAGTGACTGATGACACCCAATTCTACACCAGACAAATGCGATAATTTCCCTAAAAAACCACCGATAGGGGTTCGTTTTGCCGCCACAATCACAATATCATTTGACATGTTTACTCCAAAGGTGCTGTTTCTTTGAATAATTCTCGACCTATTAATAAACGTCGTATTTCAGAAGTACCCGCGCCAATTTCATAAAGTTTGGCATCACGAAGCAGTCTGCCTGTTGGATATTCATTGATATAGCCGTTACCACCGAGTATTTGGATAGCTTGCAGAGCCATTTGGGTGGCTTGTTCTGCAGTGAATAAAATAACGCTGGCGGCATCTTTACGATTGATGCGGTTTGCATCACAAGCACTGGCTGTTTGGTATAGTAGTGCTCTAGAAGCATTTAAAATGGTGTACATGTCAGCCAGTTTCCCTTGAATGAATTGAAATTCACCAATGGCGCTATGGAATTGTTTTCGTTGGTGGACATAAGGTAAAACGACATCCATGCAAGCTTGCATGATTCCAACCGGTCCAGCAGCCAAAATGACACGTTCATAATCCAAACCACTCATCAAAACACCGACACCATGATTAAGTTGGCCTAGAATTTGCTCATCACTGACCCAGCAATTTTCAAATACCAATTCGCAAGTGTTTGAGCCACGCATGCCAAGCTTGTCAAGTTTTTGTGCAGTTTTAAAACCAGGCATGCCTTTTTCTATGATAAAAGCTGTAATCCCTTTGGCACCTTGGGTGGGCGCTGTTTTGGCATAAACTACTAATACATCAGCATCGGGTCCATTGGTGATCCACATTTTATGACCATTGAGAATGTATCCATCTTTTTCACGAGTGGCTTTAAGTTGCATACTGACCACATCGGAACCCGCTTGGGTTTCACTCATGGCTAAGGCACCGACCCATTCGCCTGAAACCAATTTTGGCAAGTATTTGTTTTTTTGTAGAGCATTGCCGTTGCGATAAATTTGATTCACGCACAAGTTACTGTGTGCGCCGTAACTTAAACCAACAGACGCACTTGAACGAGAGATTTCCTCTAAAACAATCGCATGTGCTAAATACCCCATATTGGCGCCACCATACTCTTCAGAAACCGTAATTCCTAATAAACCCAATTCCCCCATTTTTTTCCAAAGATGGTGAGGAAATTCATTGTTTTTGTCGATTTCTGCAGCAATAGGAGCAATTTCTTTTTTGGCAAATTGCTCGACAGTGTGGCGAAGTAAATCTAGCGTTTCATTTTGTAAATACATTGAAAATATCCAAGCATAACTTAATTTAAAGACTATAACTTGGATGATTGAAGAAGGGAAGATTATATAAATTATAAATTTAAATTTTGCAGAGAAGACATCTGGCTTTGCTTCTGAAATTGATAGCGATAAAAACTATTTTTCCAAAGCACAGATTCCTTCTTGGCTTTACTGTTGATTTCTTCAAGCAATTTATCTGGGGTTATCAGATTGAGGTGAAATTCAACAGCTAAAGTCATTGCCATGGCACGCATGCTTTGGGGGTTTTTGGCAACATCTTCTTTTATTTTTTCAAATAAAGCATGTGATTTGTCAGAAAACTGTTCGCAATCTTTTAAATGTGTATCTGTAGATTGATTAAGTGCAAATAATAGTGTTTTATAAATATCGAAGTAATGTCTTAAAATACTTTGATAATAGGTTTGTTCGCATGCATCAATAAAGTTGTAGAGTGCCAAATGGTTCAAGGTATCGAGGTAGTAGCTGGCAACAACGGTTCTTTTGATTTTTTCAGCTTGATGAAAAGATGCTCCAGTTAAAACCGAATGCAAAATAATAGTATTAAACGTATAGAAATTTTTTAATCGCTGGCATAGCAACTCATGGATATTGGCAATAAATAAAGGAATACCCACAATAAGCTTTATTAACCAGATGAAATAATTGAATAGCCAAATGAAAGAAAAATCTCCCAATATGGAGCGGGCATGTTTTCTTAAAACCAATTGGGTGAAAAAACTTGCGCGATAGGGTGTAAATTTGTTTTGATAAAATTCAGATTTAGTTTTTTCATCTTGAATGGTCGCTAAGGGACAAAAATTTTCATCAGAGGGTATATTGAGCTCAGCAAAAGATATATGGTAGGTTTTTTTAAGGTTTTTGGATAAAACATAAGCTACTTTTTGAGATTCAGAATCAAGCATTAAAAATATTTGATGAGCTGATTTTGGATATTGTTCTATATCTTGGAGTGACTCTACAAAAATTAATTCTTCACTGGGCTTACTAAAAAGAGTTTTATGCCAAAGCTTACCAAGGAAGCTTGGACCGGGCCCAAACACAAATAATAAGCGTTGACTGCATTGTTCAAGAGTATTTTCGTTATTTTCAAAATATTCACTGGGCAAAGGTTCAATACAACCACCATCCAAATGTTTTTGATCATTTATCCATACCGATTTAAATACACCAGGTATTGCTGAGGACGCGATACAAGCCTGCGCTACGGAACAGTTTGGAGTTTTTTTAGCATCGTATATGCAAAGCTTGCCAGTATGATTTTCTTGCATCGTAGAGGTGGTAATGATTTTTTTGAATTTTTTTGGAAAATGGTGATGTAAGATGGCTAAATCATTAAAAGTAATTTCATAATCTGCTTTTTCATGGATTCGGGCTAATAAATTAGAAAGGTCGCTTGGTAATTTTGAACATTTTTGGAGATAATTTAAAATATGTTTTTTGAGGTAATCGTTGATAAAGTTTTTGAGGGATTCCAAGCTTAAAGAAAAGGGAATAAGAGATTGTTTAATGCTTATGATATCTAAAAAATCTTTATCTAGGGTATCGGCTTTTAATTCGTCCAGCTCTGGAGACACAGAAAATAATGCAGATGTTATTGAGCCAACAGAGGTACCAGCGAGTGTTTCAACATTATCCCATAATCCATTTGCTGATTTTAAAGCGTAGTACACGCCAGGCATTCCAGCGCCACGAGCACCACCACCATTGAATACCAATTCTTTAACAATTTTTTTATGCATAAGCGAAATATGATCTAAAAATGGTTTTCTTGAAACATTTTACATCATACATGATTTTTTTACAACAACTGTGTTCTTTAAAAGAACTGCTTTTGGTCCTTGAGTTAGAGCTGACTTATATCCTATTTTCTGGTCATAAATTTTAAACCCCCTCAATACTTAGTGTTCGTCAAAAAATAATACAAATCTATTCTATAATTGAATTAGGACTTTTTTGAAGCGAGTGAAAATGAACTCAGTCGTTTTATCCTCTTGGGGAATGATTTATCATCATCTTTCAGATGAACAAATTGTTCATGCAGCATTTCATGATGAAGATCTTTTTTTTCAAAAGGGCTCTAAAATCTACCCCAATCCTCTGACGCCAAGAGAAAATAAAATGATTGCTTTGCATGCATTGCTTGGAATACTTGCTGTCGAAGAGGCGTGGACGAAAGCATGTTTAGGAGAGCAAAGAAATTTATTATTTGGAAGAGGCCCTCGATTCCGTCAAGCTCGAGCTGCTGTTATTGCAGGAACTAACATGGGCTCCCTAGGACATATTCCATTCGATAAAACACCTGATTTATATTCATCATCTAAATTCAGGCACAATGCTTTGGCAGCCCCTATTGCCATACGTTTTGGATTAGGGGGTGGGGATTTTTCACTTTGTGCTTCAAGTGCTACAGGTGGTGAAGCGATTTGGCTTGCTGCCAATCTTATTCAAATGAATTTGATTGATGTTGCGGTGGTGGTTTGCTCAGAATTAACCAATGATTTTTCAAATGAGTTACTAAAGTTGATGGGTGTAAAATCTGCTTCTGGAACTGAACGCCCCTTGAGTGTGCAACGAGATGGTATGCGGGCTGTGGAAAGTGCCGTTGCTCTAATTTTAGAATCCGAAGAACATGCAAAACAAAGGAATTTTCAGCCTATGGCCAGATGGCTTTCAGGTAGTGTTAAAAATGAATGTTATCAATTATTAGCCCCTGATGAATCGATGAACGCTTTAGAGGAGGCTTTTTTGGATACCCTCAAAGCTATCGGTTTAGAATCCTCTCAAATCGATTGGATTTCTTTGCATGCAACCGGCACAAAAATATGGGATCCTTTAGAGATTGGATTATTCAAGAAATTATTTCCCAAAATTATGCCTCATCTATCTGCATTTAAAAGAACGTTTGGACATGGTCGAAGTACAGCTTGTCTCATGGCCTCTGCAATGATTGCTGAGGGTTTGAAAAATAATCAAACACCTGTTTTACCAGCAGATATAGATCCACTCTTTAAGCTGGACTTATCACTGATTCAGCACAAAAGCCCCAAACTTGCCATGCATTGGTCAGCTGGCATGGGCGGCACGATGGTTGTGAATCTTTTTCAGTCTCTAACAGATTAAGCGCATGATTATTTGATAAGGTGTTTTGTCTAAAATCTCTAGGCTTGGGAATGACAAAAATGAAATAATCTATCAAAAAATCAATTAAATGATTATAATTGGGATTATTTTTAAGAAATCCTAGGCTTTATGAGTAAAAATTTAGAAAAAGCGCGTATTTTATGGTGTTGTCGACGTGGCATGTTAGAACTGGATTTGTTGTTGGGTCGGTTTATGGAAATCGGTTTTGATAGTCTAGATGATGCTAAAAAAAATACTTTTAAGAAAATTCTTGAAGAGTCAGATCCTGATTTGTATGCATGGCTTATGGGATATGAACAACCTAAGTCTCAAGAGTTTATTGAATTTATTCATTGGTTCAGAACGCATTATTGTCATGTGAAACCACAATGACAAACAATACCTTTTGTTTTTCAACATCATCGCCTACAGCCATTCTGCTGGGGCGAGAGTTAAAAAAAAACAATTGGAAACCAAGCCTCAATGGATGTTTGAATGATGCAATTTTTGATATTCCTGATGAATTATCGAATACACTCGAATTTAAGCATTGTTTGGCCGAATTCTTGCAAAAAAAAGATTTGAATCTTGCGCCCCAAACTTTTTATATTGATGATGATAATTACCCTCAAGTGATTGATAAGCTTTCAGAGGGGGTATGGATTTTAAAACCATCCATGCTCAATAATGGCCAGCATATCAAGTTATTTTATAATAAAGCAGACATTTATCGACATTATCAATTGTCTAATCGCATGGGCGGGCCACATGTGATTCAGGCATATATTCATCCACCTCATTTGTTAAAAGGTCCTCAAGCAGGGCATAAATACAGTATTCGAATGTTTGTGGTTATGATTTTTCCTTACGCGGTTTTTTTATATCCGCACGGTTATTTCAATATTTCTTTAACCCCTTATGATATTTCTCAACAACAAACTTTGTTGGGGCATTTAACCAACGAACATTTGACCCATGATACACGCAACGTTATTCAAATTCCCTCATACCAATATGAGATATTTCTTAATTTTTTTCCAAAAATTCAAGCATTATTGAGAGATTTTTTTAGTCAATATGCCAGCATCGTTGATAAAAATATTCAACAGAAAATCGCATTTTTAGGAGTGGATTTTATGTTGGATGCCAATGAAAATCTTTTTCTTTTGGAAATGAATCATGGGCCATGTTTTCCTACCGATGATTCGCATCCACTTCAAGAAAAGTTATATCAAGGATTTTGGCAGGCCTGTGTGCAAGAGATGATTCCAAAGATTTTAAATCCTTGGGATAACAATTTAAAACTCTTTCATCAATTGTGTTAATTTGTGTATACTTAAGTGTTTAAAAAATTGGGGGAAAGGGAATGCGTAAGTGGGTTTTGTGGGGGCACCAATTCGCCGAATATCAGGACATGTTTGATTTACCCCAGCAACCAAATGAAAAAAAAATTTTAGAATTGGCTTGTGGTCCTACTTTAGTCAATCATGAATTGACGCAAAAGAATTATCATGTTGTCAGCTGCGATCCATGGTTTGATGCTGATAAAGCTAAAATGCAAGAACGATTTTCTGAGAATTTTGATGCACAAGTTCAAAATATTCATCATCATCCAGAACGATTTGATTTAAAAAAATATGGTGGAGTTGAGCACTTAATTACTCATCGTCACCATAATATGGATATATTTTTTGATGATTTTCAAGAAGGTTATCAGGAAAAACGTTATCAAAAACTCAATTCATTGGAACATCTGAATTTTGACAATTCAAGTTTTGATTTGGTACTTTGTGCAAATTATTTGTTTACAGACTTGTATGAACAAGATGTTGATTTTCACGTGAATTTTATCCAAGAAATGGTACGCGTTGCACATGATGTAAGAATTTATCCTTTGACCAATTATAAGGCTAAACCCTCTCAGATTTTAGGACCTGTGCTTTTGGCTCTCCAACAACAAGGATTTCAAGTCATTATTCAAGAGGTGCCATTTCGTTTTGTACCTGAAAGTAAAGCGATGCTTAGAATTCAGTCAGGTCGTTGTGATTTAAGCTTTTAGAAAGGATAGACATGCCTGTTTTTCAACAAACTATTTATTTAAAGCAGCTGATTGATGAGGCGATAGAGTCAAAATCTCATCCGTATCATTTGAAAGTTGCAGTTTTGCATTCTTTAGAGTCACAGTTTGGTTTATTTCAATTGCGAAATATTCTAAACAGTGCTCGAAATGACCATTTGGTCGCGGCATTAAGAAATTTTTTGAAAACCCGTTGGAACTATCTTAAAAATACAGATATGCAGTATTGCCAGGATTTTGAGAGTCCATTAAATCATGTTTGTATCAAAATCGCCGAGATTTTGCATAATTTATGTGGGGGTGCAAGTTTAGGTTATTTAATGCCCAGTTTAAAACAAGTGACGGCTGATAACTATATATCCTCTTCATATACCGAAGAATCTTTGAATATGCGATTTTTGGTGTTGAATGATGAGGCTAACAGAATTATACATATCGAAGATGTCTTGGATTTTGCGATTCTTGACGGTAAGTTAAAACACAATTCAACTTTTGCTAGGGCTGAACGTGAGCTTAGTCTTACTGAATCTCATCGAGTGCTGTCGCGTCATGAAACGGTTGATTTTTTCTTTAGCGCTATTTCTGATAAAGTCCATCACCAATTGCATGGCGAAACGTTAGGAGCATATTTACAGCGTTTAATTAATGGGTTGACTCTTGGAAATGTTGATCATGAAGGTACTGAGTTTAACGCAGCTCCTCAGGCCAATATTGCCATCGCTGAATTTGCCATATTTTTAGATACGCTTGATAAAAAAACTTACCGTGCTTTCATGAATATGAGTACTTTATATGAATCCTTATCAAGCACTAGAGAAGAAACTTATTCTATTCATGATTGTTGGGAGCGTTTAATTCATAAAACCTTGCCTGATGCCAGTGTTGGAACTTACTGTATTAAAATGATAGGTCATGAATTAGAAAACATTTTGGAAGAAAATCCAGAAATGTATCAAATGACTGCATTCCAAGATACTGGAATTATAAGCCTAGATACTTTAATTGAACGCACCGAACAAGCTAAAAATGCCATGCTTGAGGCTTTCCAAAACCCTATTCCAAGACATCTTTGTTATGGCGCAGAGCATGAGCAAGCGACTATTGATTTTCTAGCCGAAAAGATTGCTAAAAACCCTCAATTTATGCTTGATAAACAAAGTATTTGTTTCTTTGTAGAAACTTTGTATGAAAATCTGGGCCAAGATAATACGTATTTAATCGAAAATTGTCGGAAAATTCTAACACATGTTCATCAAGTCTATTCCAGTAATCTTAAAAGACAATCAATGGAAATGATGTCAGCACCTGTACGCGATTTGTTTAACCAATTGTCACCACGACAAACCTTAAGTTCCGGTGGTTCATTATTTATGCCAAGAAAAAAATTGCGTGTGGATAATGCCATAGAAGTTAATCAGCAAGCCATTTAATGACTTGCTGATTGAAAGTGACATTCATAACTTACATTTAAGAAACTTTTGCAGGGTGATATTCTCCAGACCCATCACATCCAACCTTATTTTTGCAAAGATGATGATGTTTAATATGCTTCCATTTCTTGGCATGGCTTGTTGTAGTGGCATCATAGAAAGCAGCAAAAGTATTAAATGCAAATAATGATAAAATAATTGTGCATAATAGTTTTTTCATGGATCCCTCCTAAATAATGTATCCATCTTTATTATAGACTAATTTTCAAACAATCAATTATTTTTTTTGTCAAATTAAGTGGTAGTCCCATGACACTGAAATAACAACCATCAATTTTTTGAATAAATTGTCCAAAATAGCTCTGTATCCCATAAGCACCTGCTTTATCTTGGTACTGATTAAGATTCAGATAATTTTCTATATTTTGGTGAGATAGTTTATCAATAAATACTGTTGTAAATTGGGTTTGAATGTCTTCAAAATCTTTGAATTTAATACCAACACTGGTCAATACTTCATGTGCTTGATTAGAATAGCTTTTTAGCATTTGATATGCATCTAATCTATCTTTGGGTTTGCCATAGATTCTATTGTGCATCACCACTTCAGTATCGGCACAAAGCACAGGACGAATAGGAAGATGATTTTCAAGCATATATTGCCAAGCTGCCAATAATTTTTCGTGGGTTATGCGTTGAGAATATTCCAATGGCGATTCTGGGGGTTGGTATTCTTCTGGAATATCAATGTCTAGGACTTCAAATTCAATATCCATTTGTTTTAAAAGTTCCTGACGTCTGGGGCTTTTGGAGGCGAGATAAATCATCATGATAAGAATTTTGAAATATGAAATTAGAAATTTTAAACTATACTGCCTATGAGTTAAAGGAAGTTTATATTTTTAAATTTCGTAATTTTGAGATAGTTCATCTATTTGGTGCAAAGTTTAGGTGATTCAGAAAAGCTTATTATGGGGGGGTTAGATAAATGATTTTATCAGTAATTTTTTTGATAAAATCTATGCGATGATCAATGATGATAATAATTTTTTCATCAGAAATTGTTTTTAAAATTTTGTGAAAATCCTCTATAAAACGAGCATCTAGGTGATTGCAGGGCTCATCAAAAAGTAGTATTTCAGAGTTTGAGTAAAGCGATCTGGCTAGAGCGATGCGTTGAATTTCACCACCAGATAGCATAACATTTTTTTCATTTAAAACGGTATTCATTGCCTCAGGTAGACTATCAATAAATGCTTGTAAACCGACTAAGGTAATAATCTCGTCGAGTTTTTTAAAATTAATTTCATGATGTCTTAATGTTAAATTAAAAATGAGGGTGTCATTAAAAATATGACTGTTTTGAGGCATTAGTGAAATTTTTTTTCGCCAAGATTTTTCATTAAATTGATATATACTTTTTTTATTAACCAATATATTGCCTTCAAGTGGTGAATTAAAGCCAAGTAAAAGTTTTAATATCGTTGTTTTGCCAGAACCATTTTTACCAACAATGCCTAGAATATCGCCTCTTTTAATTTGAAGGGATAAATTCTTAAAAAGATAATTTGTCTGGGTCAGGTATTTAAAAGAAATTTTTTCTAAATGAATATCATTAATTTTTTCTTTAAGATTATTTTTTCCAAAAATAGTTAATTCATTTTTTTTGCAATGATTGATGATAGGCGTAAGTCGCTGGAAGAGAGTTTTAATCGTTTTAAAATTAATAACATACTCTCCTAAGTGACTGATAGGTTCAGCGATGATTTCTGCATACATCAAAAAAACAATTAATAATGATGCTGACATTTGACCTTTTAAAATAAAGTATGCACCACACCAAATCACAGTGACAACGCCAAGTAGCTCGGCGACATAATTAAGAGGTAATATTTTTGCTTCTATATTAAGAAGCTTTTTTTTGTTAAGCATATAATTATCTGTAAGTTTATTCAGAGTACGAGTTACTTTTTTTTCAAGACCAAAAATTTTAATAATTTGTAAACCTAAGAACATATCTTGCAGTTTAGATGATAAAGATATTAGATTATTTTGACTTAATTTATTTTTTTCTATCAATGGGTTACCTAGATATTGACTAAGGATAATCGATAAAACGCAGTAAGATAAAAAGATAAGAAATATGAGTTTATTTGTTTGATACAAAAAACTTAATATTAAAATAAAAATAAATAAATGTATTAAGAAAAATTTAAAAAATTCAAATAATTTTACCTCTAGGAGAGAGAGGTCTTGGATAATATGATGCAAAACTTTAGATTTATTCAAGTGAGAAGATAAACTGATATTTTCAAAAATTATATTTTGATAAAAATATTTTCTTAATTTTGTTGTGATTTCTTGAATAAGATATCCAATATTTTTCATGCACAAATAAAAGACATAATAAGTGCTGGAGAGCAGTAATAATAGCTTAAATCCCAATTGATTAATTTTACTGATGTTTTGTCCAGTTAGAGCAATATCAATAACTTGCTGAAGCACCAAGGGAATATTCACACAAAATAATGATAAAATTATACTCAATAAAACATACAAGCAAATACGAAGTTTTTCATCCGCTAGACAAATTTGATATAAAAATCGAAAAATATTCATGCTGATGTCTTTGGTTAAATTTCGTATAAGATTTTTTAAATCTAAATAAATTATAGTTGGTAATTTAGAAAATAATGTGGATGAAAAGGACTTTTTTTATTAATCTAAATTAAAAGGATTTTTTTAAGAATTTTCAAATGATAAAAACGTCACCTTATATTTATAGTTTTTGGTATGATTATTGTTTAAATCCTGGTCGTTTTGATTATCACATTAAATTTGTTCAAAATATTAAAGGTAAGCTAGATATTCCCAAATTGTCTAATGCTCTGAGGCTACTAATTAATCAGTATGAGGTTTTTAATTATCATCTATGCGAAAAGAATAATGTTTTATATTGGGTTGAAAATAAGAATATCAATGAATTAGTTATTATCGATAATCATCCTGATAGTATTGATAAATTTTTACATCAACCTTTTTCTTTAGATATAGAACCTTTATATCGATTTGGCTTGGTTATAAAAGATGAAAATGATTTTGAATTGCTATTGGTCGTGCATCATGTGCTTTTGAGTGGTCGCCAGTTTTCAGATTTTTGTCAGCAGTTGAGTTTTTTTTATAATCATGGAACTCAAACAAATCTTCAAATAAAGCAGTTACAGAAATTATCTCAAAAATATAATGAAATTGTGGAAGATTTAACCCAAAAGGGTGCTTTAGATTTTTGGGCCAAAATTTTTAAACAAAAAAGTTTAATCAATGATGCAGGATTTTCTGGAAATTCTACCTTAGGCCGAGTGTCAGCAGTCTACTCTAAAATTCCAAAAAGAAACGAGGTTGGCTTTTCGCATTTATTTTTGACTTGGGGATTGCTTTTAGCGAAGTATGCTTTGAATAACCGATATATATTAGTTTATCCCATGAGTATTTCAGAAGCAGATCAATTAGGTCATGGAGCCTGGGTTAACTCATTGCCTTATGAAATTGAATTTGATGAAAAAGAAACATTTGAAGACTTACTCGAAAAATTTAGGCAATTCACCTTGAGTCTTAAAATTAATAACAATTTAAAATATAGTTTTTTCCCATTCGGTAAAATATTATCCATTTCATCAGAGCATGCATTAAAAGAAGGTTTTGCACAAACTAATTTTTGTGATTTGGACTGTCAATTGACATTTGAAGGATGTGAAGTTGATATTAATTTAGATTTGCAATTAAGTGCTTATGGAGAACGGTTAAGATTAGAATATGAGGAGCGTGAAGAATCCTTTTTTTTCAGGATTGTTTATCAAGAGGAGTGCTTTTCACGTGAATGGATTGAATTGTTAAGTGAACAGTATCAAAGTCTTGTACAAAAATGCTTTGATTTTCCTCACGAGCCACTTTCCAAGATTAGTGTATTAACCGCCAAAGAATACCAAACTCAGATTTATGATTGGAACAATACCCAAAAAGATTTTCCTAAAATTACACTTCACCAACTATTTACTGAACAAGCTCGAAAGACCCCACAGCAAATTGCCTTGGTGTTTGAAGACCATCACCTCACCTATCAGCAATTAGATGAGCGGAGCAATCAACTGGCAAGACTGATTCAAGCCCAAAATCCAACAGAGCTTGTATGTCTTTGTTTGGAAAGAAGCTTGGAGATGGTGGTTGCAATACTTGCCGTTCTTAAAGCAGGTTGTGCTTATGTGCCAATGGACCCCAATGCGCCAAAAGGGCGTATTGAGCATATGTTAGAGGATACAAAAACCAATCTTATACTTAGTCAAAGTTTTGTTGACCAAGACTTTGGTATTAAGCGCATCAACTTAGACAAACATAACTATTTTACTGAATCGACCAACCCCATACAAAACACAAGAACCCCAAAAGATTTAGCGTATGTGATTTACACTTCAGGTACCACAGGATTACCAAAAGGGGTGATGGTGGAGCATGGTAGTGTTATCAATTATGCTGCAAATGTTCGGCCTTATTTTAAAGATATTGTGCGCATTGATTTTTCAACAGGTTACATATTTGACTTAAGTATTACTAGTTTTCTATTGCCATTGCTATGCGGAAAGATTATTTGTATCTATGCTGGAAGAATTGAAAATATAGAAAATTACATTCAGCATCTAAAAACCAATAATATTGATTTTGTTAAACACACGCCTCGCTATCTCTCTCAGCTCCAAAACCACCATAGCCAGCTAAACATCAAAAGATGTTTTGTGGGTGGAGAAAAACTTGAAGGGGTAATGGTTGACCAAATAAGTAAATGTTTTAAAGAGGTATATGATGAATATGGTCCTACAGAAACAACTGTTGGTGCGATGATAGTTAATGCAGAATCTCATTTAGGCATTGGCAAGCCTTATGCTAATACAAAAATATATATCCTCGACCAAAAACTAAACCCGCTCCCTATTGGCGCTATAGGCGAGCTTTATATTGGAGGGGCGGGTGTTGCAAGAGGTTATCTCAATCGCCCTGAGCTCACCCAAGAGCGTTTTATCCAAAATCCATTTGCAGAAGGAAGAATTTATAAGACAGGAGATTTGGTGAGGTATCTGCCAGATGGGAATTTAGAATATATAGGTAGAAATGATTTTCAAGTTAAAATCAGAGGCTTTCGGGTAGAACTTGGTGAAATTGAAAACACCATATCTCATTTCCCGGGAATTCAACAATGTAGTGTTCAATATTTTACTGAGCCTAAGAGCATCTTAGTTGGCTATTATGTCGCCCATCAAGCAATTGATAAAAACGAATTGCGTGTATATTTAGAAAGCAAGCTTCCCGATTACATGCTACCGAATGTATTTATTTCGCTTAACCAATTACCATTGACCGTCAATGGTAAATTAGATCGTAAAGCTTTACCAATTCCTGAATTTAAAGGTGAAGAGTATATTGCTCCCAGAAACGAACTCGAACAAAGTATTGCTCATATCTGGCAAGAGCTACTTCAGGTTGAACGTGTTGGTATACAAGATGATTTCTTTAAATTGGGTGGAAATTCAATAGAAGCTATTCGAATTATTTCCCTAATAAAAGAATTGGGTTATCAACTGCAACTGAAAGAATTAATCACTCAACGAAATATTGCCAATATTATCCCAAAATTGACACCCATTGAAAAAAAGAAAGATTTGTTTGTAGAACTTGATGGAGAGTTTAATTTATTACCCAGCCAATATTGGTTTTTTAATATGGGTTTTGAAAATCCTCATCATTGGAATTACACATTTATGGTAAAGGTTCCTCCGTTGGATACTAGTCGTCTTAATCAAGCAATTTGTGACTTATGTGATAATCATGATGCTTTGAGATTGAGATTTAAAAATGACAAACAATATTATAGCAATCTCAATTTGTTAGGTAGTATAGAGTGTTTTCATATGCATGAGGTCAATTTTACAGCGTTACAATCAGATTTCAATTTGAATGAAGGTCCAACGTGGCGTATTGCATACATTCATGGTTATGCAGATGGGAGTTGTCGATTATTTTGCGCATTTCATCATTTAATTATGGATCCATTTTCAGAGTCTATTTTTGTTGAGGATTTGAAAAAGCTCTATGATGGTCATGAATTAAATAATAAAACTGCAAGTTTTAAAGAATGGGTGATAAACATCCCTAAAGATAATTATGACTGGTCAAATGAAATTATCACCCATGATGACTATGAAATTACGGCTCATCCAATTCAACAAAAAATTATTTTCGACGAGCAATTTACGCGCAGACTTTTAAAAATAGCGTATAAAACTTATGATACTCAAATTAATAATTTATTATTGTCAGCATTGGTGATAGCTATTAATAAATCCTTACTTTTAAATTCATTTAGTATAACTCACGAGGGTCATGGCCGTGATAGTTTTAATGGTATAGATGTTTCTCGAACTATTGGTTGGTTTTCAACATGCTATCCTTTGAAATTAAATTATTTTGATTCAATTACAGACATCATTTTGAATGTTAAAGAAAAATTAAATAATATTCCTTTTAATGGACTTTCTTTTTGTGAGAATGAGCATATCCGTTGTCCTAATATTACGTTTAATTATGTTGGTAGATATCAGCATTTATCAGATTCAGATTGGAAAATCATTTTTCATGAGGATATTGGCAAGACATCTGGAAAAGAAAACAAGGACCTTGATATTCATAGAGACTTTATTTTAGACATGAATGGGGGAATTTTGAATGATTGTCTCCATTTTTCCATTGTTTCTTATGTTGAGAAAATGGTAAATTTTCATTTTCATTACCAAGAAGCTTTGGTTGAAGTTGTAGAGCACTGTGAGAAAAGTTTAAGTTTTGAGTCAAACAGTTGATTGTTTTTTGAAATTTTAGGGAGAGTTTAAATGCTGTGCATTGCTGCACAGCATTAAGAGGTATTAATCATCCCAGCTTAGAGTACCGCCAGCTTGGTATTCAATGACACGGGTTTCAAAGAAGTTTTTCTCTTTTTTCAGATCAAGCATTTCACTCATCCATGGGAATGGATTTTGTGCACCAGGATATTGTTCTGGTAAGCCGATTTGATTGAAACGACGATTGGCAATGAATTCCAAGTATTCACGGAATAGTTCCGCATTCATGCCTAAAATGCCATTGGGCATAGTGTCTTTAGCGTATTGATATTCTAAATCCACACCTTCTTTGATCATTTTGATCATGTCTGCTTGGAACTCAGCAGTCCACAAATGTGGGTTTTCAATCTTGATTTGGTTAATCACATCGATACCAAAATTCATGTGCATTGATTCATCACGTAAAATGTATTGGAACTGTTCTGCGGTACCTACCATTTTATTACGACGACCCATTGATAGAATTTGGGTAAAGCCGACATAGAAGAAAATACCTTCAAAGACGACATAGAATGCAATCAAGTCTCTGAGTAAGCGTTGATCGTTTTCAGGTGTACCTGTTGAGAAGTTTTGATCACCTAAACTTTGTGTGAAAGGTAGTGCCCATGCCGCTTTGGTTGAAACTGATGGTACTTCACGATACATGTTAAACACTTCAGCTTCATCTAAACCAAGGCTTTGAATAATGTATTGATAAGCATGCGTATGCAATGCTTCTTCAAAGGCTTGACGTAATAAAAATTGACGACATTCTGGGTTGGTGATGTGACGGTAAACTGCCAATACCAAATTGTTCGCAACTAAAGAATCTGCTGTTGAGAAAAACCCTAGATTTCTTTTAATAATGGTTCTTTCTTCTGGTGTTAAGCCATTGGGGTCATTCCACAATGCCAAGTCAGCACCCATGCTAATTTCATTGGGCATCCAGTGATTAGCGCATCCAGTTAAATATTTATCCCAGGCCCAATTGTATTTGAAGGGCACGAGCTGATTGAGGTCAGCACGACAATTGATGATTTTTTTGTCATCAACATGAATGCGTGCTGCACCCATTTCTAAATTTTCTAAGCCAGTTGCTCCAACTGGCTGATGAGATTGATTGGTTGTTGTAGATAGATTTTCCATTTTTTTCTCCTATTGGCAAGCTTCGCAATCGGGATTATCGATTGAACAAGCTAGAGGGGCTGGATTAATTTTTACTGCATTTAATGCACCATCGCTAATGGTTGATTTTTCAGCGTTACTGGCACCTAAACTGCGTAGATAATAGGTGGTTTTTAAGCCACGCAACCAAGCCAAACGATATAAGGAATCAAGTTTCTTACCCGATGGTTGAGCCATGTAAATGTTGAGTGACTGTGCTTGGTCAATCCATTTCTGGCGACGTGAAGCAGCCTCAACCAACCAGTGTGGCTCAATTTCAAAAGCAGTTGCAAAACGTGCTTTGAGATCATCTGGTACACGACTGATTTCTTGAACACTACCATTAAAGAATTTGAGATCATTGACCATGACATTGTCCCAAATTTTTAAGGCCTTGAGTTCACGTACTAAATACGGATTTACAACAGTAAACTCACCAGACAAATTCGATTTCACATACAAGTTTTGATAGGTTGGCTCAATCGATTGGGCGACACCACAAATATTAGAAATGGTTGCTGTAGGTGCAATGGCCATAATATTCGAGTTACGAATACCTTGAGTTCTGACCTTGGTACGTAAAGTTTCCCATTCTAATTTTTGGCCTCTATCTTGTTCTAATGAGTGGCCTCTGGCTTGTTGTAAGAGATTAATCGAATCGATTGGTAAAATACCTTTACTCCACAATGAACCTTCATAACTTTCATAAGCACCACGCTCCTTGGCTAAATCGCAAGAGGCATGAATGGCATAATAACTAATCAACTCCATCGAGTAATCAGCGAAATCAATAGCTTGGTTCGAAGCATAGTTGATTTTTAATTCATATAAAGCATCTTGGAAGCCCATGACACCCATACCAATAGGGCGATGCTTTAAGTTTGAGTTACGTGCTTGTGGTACTGAGTAGTAATTAATATCTATGACATTATCGAGCATACGAATAGCCAAACGGATGGTTTTTTCGAGTTTTTTCTCGTCTAGTTTTCCGTTTTTGATATGCGCAGGCAAGTTCACACTACCCAAGTTACACACAGCAATTTCATCTTCCGAGGTATTTAAAGTAATCTCTGTACAAAGATTCGAGCTATGAATAACACCGGCGTGTTGTTGTGGTGAACGCAAATTGCAAGGATCTTTGAAGGTTAACCATGGGTGGCCTGTTTCAAACAGCATAGAAAGCATTTTACGCCATAGCTGAATTGCAGGAATCGACTTGGTATTACGTAATTTACCAGCACGTGCAAGCTCTTCATACTCTTGGTAACGTTTTTCAAAAGCTACACCATATGAATCATGTAAATCTGGTGCTTCTTCTGGGGAAAATAAGGTCCATTCACCTTGCTCTTCAACACGTTTCATGAATAAATCTGGAACCCATAAAGCGGTATTCATATCATGGGTTCGACGTCTATCGTCACCAGTATTTTTACGTAATTCTAGGAACTCTTCAACGTCACGATGCCAACATTCTAAATAAGCACAAACCGCGCCTTTGCGTTTTCCGCCTTGATTGACAGCAACTGCAGTCGCATTGGCAACATTTAAGAAAGGTACCACACCTTGTGATTTGCCGTTGGTGCCTTGAATATGGGCGCCCATTGCACGCACAGGGGTCCAGTCATTACCTAAACCACCAGCGAATTTAGACAATAATGCATTGTCTTTGATAGCACTGTAAATACCATCTAAGCGATCTGGAATGGTGGTTAAGTAGCAACTTGATAATTGTGGACGAATGGTTCCAGAGTTAAATAAAGTCGGTGTTGAAGCCATGTAATCAAAGCTTGAAAGCAATTGATAAAATTGAATGGCCCAATGTTCTTTATCCTTTTCACGCATCGCCAAGCCCATTGCAACACGCATGAAAAATGCTTGTGGCAATTCATAACGTTTGCCATGTTCATGTATGAAATAGCGATCATATAAAGTTTGTAAACCCAAATAAGTAAAGTCTAAATCACGTTCTGCTTTAAGGGATTGACCGAGTTTGTCCAAATCAAAGTTTGCAAGAGAGGCATCGAGTAAGCCTTGTTTAATGCCATGTGCAATGTATGTTTTAAAATATTGGGTATAACGTTGAGCCATATCTTCTTGTGATACAGGCGCAGGCATATTCAAGTGTAAAAATGCTTCTTGTCTTAGGGTGTTTAATAACAAGCGAGCACTGACTTGGCTATAATTGGGTTCAGTTTCAATAAAAGCACGCGCAGCCATAATTAGTGCTTTATGTACATCTTCTAACTTTGCTTGGTGGTAGAGATTGCGCAGAGCTTCTTGTGCAACCATTTCAGCAGACACATCTTTGAGATTTAAACAGGCTTCTTCAACAATTGCGGTTAACCAATTGGGGTCAAGCGGTTGTAATTCCCCATTCGGCATGGTTATCAATAAGGTTTTGTCATCTTGAGCGGCAGCAGCTTGTGTTGCTTGACGCACTTTACGACGTTCTTCACGATACAATACATAAGCACGAGCGACTTGATATTCACCGCCTCTCATCAGCGCTAATTCAACTTGATCTTGAATTTCTTCAATATGAATATTTCCACCAGTTGGTAAACGCTTATGAAAAGTCTCACTAATATGCTGAGTCATTTGGTCGAGTTGCTGAAAAATACGGCTTGATGCAGCAGCAGCAATTCCTTCCATTGCAATAAATGCTTTATTGATGGCAATTTTGATTTTATTTTCATCATAAGGAACCACAGTGCCATTACGTTTAATGACATTGAGTTGACCAATTGCATAAAAATTAGACTGCCCTTGGGGAGGAGCTGTTATTGTTTGTTGAATTTCTTGTGTCTCCATTTTTCTCTCCGAGCTATTGGCTGAAGTTTGATTTTGTACAGCGCTTTTTTATTAGAATACTACATATAGTTTTTTTGAACCACATATACTAACAAGATAATGTGTTTTTGATAAAACTGCAATAGAATAACTTTGCGATTATCCTGTGGATAAGTTGTGAAAATGAGGTGTATTTTTTTTAGTGTGGTGGATTTGAGCGAGGAATCACCACGATAGCATCACTAACTGCCGCTAAACCTGGCATGTGAAGAAAAAATCCAGAAAATTTTGCAAAAAATTGTGTTGAGCTGCCACCATCAAGGTTTAATGCATTACGACAGTTTAAAGGTTGGTCAATCAGTGTATGCGCAAGTTGTGAAAGGGTGATGGGGAAATATTGTGTGATGACGATGGCCATTTCATGATCTGATATTACACAAAGGGCAGTACGTTCAGCATATCCAGGACGAAGCGATGGAATATGTTTGTCGATAATTAAGCGAGGTCCTGCTTGAATTGCAAATTCAATGTTTTGTTGGGTACTAAATTGTCGTGCGCTTGAAATCCGGGCTTGTTTATTTTTGATATAAAAAACGCCCCACCAACTAATATTTTTAAAGGAATTACTGTGTTTAAATTGACTAATTCGCAAGCCCAATGGTTTTTGATCTTCATCAAAAAAACCACCATTAATGGCCAGTGGTGCTTTTTCACTTACGGCATATTGTTCGATACTGGGAAATTTAAGTTCTAAATTTTTGTGACTGATAAGTTTTAATTGATGCTCATTCAAATCAATTTTAAAAACATGGATATGGGACCAATCTTTAATATAAAAAGGCGCAAGGTCTTGATAGTCAATGCCTGGAGCAACGGTTTTCCATTGAGCAAAGCTAAGGTTTGCTAGAATCATAGCTAGCAAAGCAATAAATTTGTGAAATATGCTTTGCCTGTTCATTTGTTTTAGGTATCCTTAATAAAAGTTATTCTATTTAAGATTTTGAACACATATGATCAAAACAGAACTACAAAATAGCAGTTTTTCAGGTTTAAAGTCAATTGATTCCTGCCAAGAAATTCTTGAGCGAACAATTCAACTTTGTAAAAACCATGGTGCAACGGATGCTTCAGTCGATTTTAATCAAGACATTGGTTTTAGTGTTGATGTGCGACTTGGGGAAGTTGAGGCGGTGAGTTTTCATCAAAATCAAGGATTGAGTGTTGAGGTTTATATTGGGCAAAGCAAAGGACTTGCTTCTAGCACAGATTTGCGAGATGAATCGGTATTAAGAGCGGTTAAGATGGCATGTGACATGGCACAAGTCAGTGCCAAAGACCCATGTTATGGTCTAGTCAAAGCAGATAAAAACAAACACCATCAAAATTTGGATTTGTATCATCCATCCAGCTGGACAACTGATGAAGCCATTCTCAAAGCCATTTCACTTGAAAAATTGGCGATGGAACAAGATGTACGTATTACCAACTCAGAGGGTGCTAATGTTTCTTCATATCGATTCTTGAGCTCCTCGATGAATACCCAAGGTTTTCATGAAGTCCTGCATTCAACCAGACATTCCATGTCATGTGTGTTGATTGCCCAACAAAATCAAGAAATGCAAAGAGATTATGCTTTTACCACTGCTCGAGATACTCAAGATTTAGACAACATCGATGAAGTCGCAAAACTTGCAGCCTCACGGGTATGTTCTCGCTTAGGTGCTCAATCTATTCCAACACAAGAAGTCCCCGTTATTTTTAGTCAACGTGTCTCAACCACATTGATTGGGTATTTCATTAGTGCAATTAGCGGAAGTCAGTTATACCGAAAAAATTCATTTCTTTGTGATGCTATTGGCAAAAAAGTGTTTCCTGATTTTGTTAGCTTGCAGGAAAAACCATTTATTTTAAAAGGTTTAGGCAGCGGGTATTTTGATAGTGATGGTTTGGCAACTCGAGAAAATATTTTTGTTAAACACGGACAAATCAATAAATATGTATTGGGTGTCTATTCTGCAAGACGTTTAGGTCTAAAAAGTACAGCGAATGCTGATGGCGTGCATAATCTGCATGTAAGCCCCAATGCGAAGGATTTATCAGAACTGATGTGCCAGGTACCCAAATGTTTTGTAGTCACAGAATTAATGGGGCAGGGCGTTCAGTTGCTCACTGGAAATTATTCGCAAGGCGCAAGTGGATTTTGGGTTGAAAATGGCAAAATTGTACACGCGGTTGAAGGCGTGACTATTGCTGGTAATCTTTTAGATATGTATCAAGATATTATCGCAATTGGAGCGGATAGTGATCATAATCGTTCGACACAATGTGGTAGTATTTTAATAAAGAATATGATGATAGCGGGTCACTAATAAATAGAAAATGGAGCGTCTCATCGATGCTCCATTTCAAAAGATGTTTAGCCTTTGTCACGAAAAGTGATGCGAGCTTTACTGAGATCGTAAGGTGTTAGCTCAACTTTTACTTTATCGCCAGTTAAAATACGAATGTAATTTTTACGCATGCGACCAGATATATGAGCAGTTACGATATGCCCATTTTCAAGTTCAACTCGAAACATGGTGTTTGGTAAGGTATCAATTACTGTACCAGACATTTCAATATGTTCTTCTTTAGCCATAAATATTCCAATACATACTCAAATAATTCATTTTTATCATGCCTTAAAAATTTTATAATGACAAGACTAGAAAATTTGAGTGAATAAAAAAAACCCGAACTGGTTTAAGAGTTCGGGGGGTACGGACTTAGAGCGACAAAAACATAATTAAGCAGCTAAAGTTTTGATCTGAGCTGATAAACGGCTTTTGATTCTAGAAGCTTTATTTTTGTGAATAATGCCTTTTTGAGCTGCTTTATCAATAACGGGTTGAGCTTTTTCAAAAGCTGTTTTAGCAGCTTCTGCTTGTTTAGCTTCGATTGCTTTTACAACATTTTTAACAAAAGTGCGAAACATTGAACGTGCGCTTGCGTTGCGTTGACGCAACTTATCATTTTGGCGAGCACGTTTAATTGCTGATTTAATATTCGCCACAACTATACTCCAACAAAAAAAATCATAAAATTAAGTTTATCAATATGCCTGATTGATAATGAATTGTCAAGGTGTATGGTGAAAATCAATAAGATATTTTTTCATTTTAAGTTAAATTGTTTTACAATCATTTTTTTGCTTTTAGGATTTAGGATGAATGTTGCTCCTGTTGTTGAAAAGAAACAAAGTTTTTTACGTTCAACCACATTGGTTTCGTTGATGACTTTCTTTTCCAGAATGTTTGGTTTTGTGCGTGATATGTTATTGGCTCAGATATTTGGAGCACAAGAAGGTATGGACGCTTTCTATTTAGCTTTTCGTATTCCAAATTTTATGCGACGTCTTTTTGCCGAGGGTGCATTTTCACAAGCGTTTGTCCCTGTTTTAGCAGAATATCAGCAAAAAAATAGTTTTCATGATGTTCGTATTTTTCTCGCTCGCATTTCTGGTTGTTTGGGCATGGTTTTGTTGTTGATAACCTTATTAGGAATGTTTGGTGCCCCATGGATTGTAAAGATATTTGCACCAGGATTTAAAGCTGGCAGCTTACGTGCTGAGTGGGCTGGAAAAATGTTAGCCATTACTTTTCCTTATTTAATGTTTATTTCTTTAACTGCGATGGCTGGCGCCACACTTAATACTTATGGCTATTTTGGTGTGCCAGCTTTTACGCCAGTCATTTTAAATCTTGTGATGATAGCCACCGCCATCTGGGGAAAAAATTATATTAGTCCACCAGTATTTGCCTTGGCTTGGGGGGTGATGATTGCTGGTGTCTTACAATTTGTTTTACAAATACCTTTTTTAATGCAGAAGAATTTACTCGTACGTCCTCAAATGGTGTGGCATGACCCAGGGGTTCGTAAAGTATTAAAATTAATGGTGCCGGCTTTATTTGGTGTATCTGTTGCACAAGTGAATCTCTTGGTTGATACGATGTTTGCGTCGTTTTTACCAGTGGGCAGTGTGACTTGGCTATATTACACCGATAGGTTAACTGATTTTCCACTGGGTGTATTTGGCGTTGCAATTGCCACGGTTATTTTGCCGCATTTAGCAAAAAAACATTCCGCCAATGATCACGCGCAGTTTTCTAAAACACTTGATTGGGGTTTACGCATGATCTTATTGGTCGGTATTCCTGCAGGGATTGGTCTTATTGTTTTTGCTATGCCCTTGGTAGCAACCTGTTTTGGTTATGGGCAGTTTTTGGAAATTGATATTGTGCAAACACAAAAAAGTTTGATGACATTATCATTTGGTGTGCCGGCCTTTATGGTGATTAAGGTATTGGCTTCTGGTTTTTATTCAAAACAAAACATTAAAACCCCTGTAAAAGTTGGGGCAACAGCCATGTTGGTTAATTCCTTATTGTGTGCGGCATTAATAGTGCCTTTGAAACACGCAGGTTTAACTTTAGCTTCCAGTTTAGCCGGTTATTTTAATGCACTGACATTATTAATATTATTGTATCGACGTGATATTTACCGACCTGAGCAAGGTTGGGGAAAATTTTCATTTCAGGTTTTAGCAGCTAATTTGATGATGGGTGCTTATTTATTTTTAGTTAAAAATGACTTGTCTTATTGGTATCATTTAAAAGTAGCCAGTCGATTAGGTATTCTTATAGCGCATGTTTTTGTTGCGATGGTCATTTATGTTCTGACTTTATTAGCAACAGGTTTAAAATTAAAAGAGTTTCGTGGTTTAGGGAAATAAGTTTCAGGAGAAGAGGGTATGCAGGCCGAGAAGTTTTATCAAGAAGCAGTAAAAAAGGGTGTTTGTATTGAACTGGTGACCCAAGAAAATTGGTCATTGGTTTTTGAGAAATTGTCTCAAATAGAAAAAAACCAATTGTTGTGGCAAAATTTTAATGCCAATGTTGGAGAGATTTTTTTAGTCGTCAATTCTCAAGGTGATTTAAAAAAAGTTTTTCTTGGTGTGCAGGAAAAACGTTACTTTTTGGCTATTGCCAATGCTGCAAATAAACTTCCTGCCGGTCATTATTATTTTAATCAAGAATTAAATTCCTACGATTTAATGGCGTGGGGCATGGCACAATATAAGTTTGCACGCTATAAGAAAATTGAAGCCCCCATCAAAGTACTTAATCTAGATAAAAAATTATTTGCAAGGGTTATGCCATTGGTTGAAGCGATTTTTAAGGTTCGAGATTTAATCAATACGCCTGCTGAGGATATGGGGCCTGAGGACTTAAGCATGGTCCTAGAAAGTCTTGCCCAACGCTATCAGGGCCAGTTTTCAAGTATTATTGGTGATGATTTATTGGCGCAAAATTTTCCTGCAATATATACCGTTGGTCGAGCAGGGCACCAAGCGCCAAGGTTATTAAAAATGTCCTGGGGGCAAGCACATCATCCCAAAGTTACTCTAGTAGGTAAGGGTGTATGTTTTGATTCTGGTGGTTTGGATTTAAAACCAGCAAGTGCCATGCGTACCATGAAAAAAGATATGGGGGGTGCCGCTCAAGTGATTGGATTGGCTCAATTGATAATGCATTTTAATTTGCCAATATCATTACAAGTATTGATACCAGCTGTTGAAAATACCATCGATAGTTTCGCATATCGCCCTGGTGATGTGATTCGCATGCGAAATGGTTTGCATGTTGAAATTGATAATACCGATGCCGAAGGCCGTTTGGTAATGGCTGATGCTTTATCTTATGCTTGCGAACAAGGCACACAACTGCTTTTGGATTATTCAACACTTACAGGCGCAGCCAGAACTGCTGTAGGTACAGAAATATCTGCTTTATTTTGTAATCAAGATGATATTGCACAGCAATTTGTGGGCTTGGGTATGCAATGTAATGACTTTATTTGGCAATTGCCTTTGTATGAGCCTTATCAGTCCATGTTAGATTCGAATGTCGCTGATATGACAAACTCAACATCTTCACCTTATGCGGGCGCAATTACTGCGGCTTTATTTTTAAAACGATTCATTCACGATGAAGTCAGTTGGGGACATTTTGATTTAATGGCATGGAATATCGGTTCAAAACCTGGCCGACCTGAAGGCGGTGAGGCGATGGGCATGATAGCAGTTTTCGAGTATTTCACCCGAACTTATAAAAAACATTAAGGGTTTGCACAATACAGTCAAAGCCTTCAGGCTTTGACTGTGAATTGATAATCATGTTTTGGGGCTGAGTTGCTTTGCCGAATAAAATATGATGGTCCATGAAATGGCCACCAACAGATGATATAAAGAGTTGTAATTTAAGCCCAGAATGGGAATGCTGATTTGTAAAAATTGCTGAATTGCTGAAATTGTATAAAGAATCCAACCCAAACAATAAATCCCCCAGAGCGTACGATATGTTTTTATCCATAAATAAATACTGATAAGAATTTGTCCTATCACCATCATTCCAAAAAATAAACTTGCATATTTGAATATTGGATGTTGGGCTGTAAAAACCGTATAGACTCCATAGATAATTATACTTAAAAGTATTAGAGATTTTAGTTTAACCCATGGTAGTAAATAATAAAAAAGGATGTTAAATCCAATTAAACTCACAACACCAACCAGCCAGCCAAAGGGTTAAAATCCAAAGCCAATCACTGTAAGGTGATGGGATATATTCAGGAACAAATATATGATAAGCACCAGCAATTAGGCAACCTATTGCCGAGAAGATAAAATAATAAAACCATTATATATGGTAACGAGAATTACGCTCATGCACAAAATAAGTGCTATAAAAGATACTTAAAACGGCAACTAACCAATCGGTTAAACCAACAAGATTATTGCCAACCATATACAATTTCCTTAAGGTATTAAACTACACATTAATTTATCTATTAAAACCACTTTTGTTTAAAATCACGATAATCAAAAGTTTTGACCAGATTTAAAGACTTGTTTTGGTCGCGAGTGTATATAGTGGGCAGGTTTATACCATTGAACATATGTGCTTTAACCAATGAATAACTGCCACATTTTGTAAATGTTAAGATATCGCCTACTTTTAATGGCTTATCAAAATGATATAAACCAAATTGATCTCCCGCAAGACAGGTTGTTCCTGCAATTTTATAAACATATTTGCCATTTTGGACTTCTTCTAATATTTCATTTTTAAGCTGGTACTCAAAAACTTCTGGTAAGTGATTGACTGAACCATCAACAATAGCAATATTGACATTATCAGATGTGAAAATATCGAGAACAGAAACTTTATAACAACCCGCGTTTCTTGATACAGCAGATCCAGGCTCTAAATAAACATCAAGAGTGTATTTTTTTTTCAAAAAAGAAATTGTTTGATAGAGTTTATCAAAATTAGCATTTTGGGAGAATAAATAACCACCGCCAAGATTTATGGAAGAAATTTTTTCTAAAATATACGGGATTTTTTTATCTAAAATTGTCACAGTTTGCCACAAAATATCATAATTATCAGAATCAGCATTTGTATGAAAGTGAAGGCAATCTAATAAGCTTAAGTCTAGATTTTTATCCAGTGATGCAATCGGTACGCCAAGTTTAGAGGAGTGACAGCAAGGGTTATATCTAATTTCATCAACACATGATAGGCCAGGATTAATTCTTAAACCACATTTGAAATCATAAGTTTTTTTCAAATGACTGTATTTTTGGTATAAGTTTATAGAATTAAAATAAATGTGTGAGCATAAACGCATGATATCGATACTATCAGAATCTAAAATACCTGGCGTAGTCAAATGAATTTCACAATTTTTGCCAGCCACATCTCTAATCAATTGGGTTTCGAATAATGAACTCGAGGAAAAACCACTAAGAATCTCTGAAGCCAATTGGATTATTCTAATCAAACTGCATGATTTAATTGCATATAAAATTTTAGATTCAGTTTCAATTTGAATATTTTTAAGTCGCATTAAAGAATCATAAACAACTTGCTCGTCATAAATAAACGCAGGTGTTTGAATAGTGTTACTTTTCATTCATCAAATTCCTTTTCAATGCATCCGTATGTATTTAAATATAATATATGTTTTTGCAAAAAAAAAACATAATTAATAAATTCAGGACAAGAATATTGACGAGCTTAAGCGTTTACGCTAACAAAAAGAAGTCATTACTTGGAAATAGGTTGGAAGCGTCTAAAGAACTCTTCAGACGCAGATATCGAAATTAGTTTTTTTTCAATTTTTGGATAAGTTCATCAATGGGAAGATGCACAACCTCGCCAGTTGCTCGGTTTTTGTATTCAATCGTGCCTTCTTGTAAGGTTTTTTCCCCGATGACCAATCGATGCGGAATACCAATGAGGTCATGATCAGCAAACAATACGCCAGCACGTTCTTTTCTATCATCAACTAAAGCATCTAAATGATGATTTTTAAGCTGCTCGTAGACTGTTTCTGTCAATTCAGCAATTGCTTCTGGATTTTTACCGCCCATGGGAATGATTACTACATCAAATGGTGCAATTGCTTGTGGCCAAATGATTCCGCGATCATCATAATGTTGTTCAATTGCTGCAGCCACCAGTCGACTAACACCTAATCCATAACAACCCATGAATGGCACTTGTGGTTTTCCATTTTCATCCAATACGGTTAATTTCATGGCTTCACTGTATTTTTTGCCCAACTGGAATACGTGACCGACTTCGATGCCACGACAAGCCATGAGTTTTCCATGACCATCAGGACTGATATCACCTTCTTTGACCATGCGTAAATCAAATAATTCCGGGTTTTTCAACATGTCCCAGTTAGCAAAGTTCAAATGGTAGTCTTTTTGATTTGCACCACAGGCAAACCATGCCAACGAATAAGCAAATTCATCAACAATCACAGGTATCGATAAATCGATAGGACCTAAGTAGCCAGATGGCAATTGGTGTTTTTCAATCAACTCATCTTCAGGTATTAAGCGAAGAGGTGTTTTTATCCAAGGATGTTTAATCGCTTTGATTTCATTGAGTTCATCGTCACCTTTTAAGACCAAGGCCACCAAAGGATGCTCATCATTTCCCTCAACAATGAGGGTTTTTAATAAACGATGGGCAGGTAGATTTAGTTTTGCAGAAACTTGTGCAATGGTTTTATCCCCTGGGGTGTGTGTTTTTTCACATGCATGCAAACTTTTTTCAAGTTCTTTGGCGGGCACTTTTGCTTTTGCAAGCTCGACATTAGCAGCATAAGTTCCTGAATCACTGTAAAAAATAATATCTTCACCAGCATCTGCCAATACTTGGAATTCATGTGATACGGCGCCACCAATTGCACCTGTATCTGCTTCAACAGGTCTAAAATTCAAGCCCATGCGAGTCAGTACTCGGCCATAAGCTGCATACATTTTTTGATAAGTATTTTCAAGACATTCTGGTTTTAAATGAAATGAATAGGCATCTTTCATCAAAAATTCTCGAGCACGCATGACACCAAATCGCGGGCGAATTTCATCACGAAACTTGGTTTGAATTTGATACAAATTCAAAGGAAGTTGCTTGTAGGACTTAAGTTCTTTTCTAAGCAAATCGGTAATGACTTCTTCGTGCGTTGGGCCAAAGCAATACGCTCTGTTTTGAGAATCATACATTTTTAAAAGTTGATTGCCAAAGGTTTCCCAACGACCAGTTTCTTCCCATAGCTCTGCTGGCTGAACGGCAGGCATTAAAACTTCTAATGAACCTGCTTTGTGCATTTCTTCACGAATAATGGTTTCAATTTTTCTTAAAATCTTCAGTCCCATAGGCATCCAAGTATAAAGGCCAGAACCCAGTTTTCGAATGAGGCCAGCCCTTAACATTAATCGATGTGATGCAAGTTCAGCATCATTAGGATTTTCTTTTAAGGTGGAAATGAACCACTGTGAAGCATGCATAAATTAATTCCAAAGTTTTAAAAAAACCAATTATAGCTTAATTAAATGGCTATAGTAAGTCTTGGGAATTCATCGCCTTCCTCGAGCTTTAGGAGACATTATTGCCGATTCAATTAAACGTGCTGTTTCTTCGCTAATCTCTGGTGTTTTTGGTACTTTGATATTGGTTTTTTCTTCATAATTTTTTTTAAAAGACTCATACCAACTCGCTATACTTTCAACTGAAAACTGCGCAGCTGCCTCATCTACAGATTCCTCGGCTTGAGTGGCCAAGGGTTTAAAAAAACTTTGATTTGAACTTGCGCTTTGTGCAAAGGACTTTTCTCGCCATTCGTTAAAATAGATAGAAAGTGCTTGGCGTAATAATTTTTTTCGGGACAGTATTAATGCATCCAACTCTTTTTCTAGGTAAGTGATTTTGCCAATCAAAGTTTTTGATAATTCATCTTTATTTCTTAGAAACCATTCATAATCGTGGATTTCCTCTGCTGGGAACATGGCTAGGCTTACTGGATAAAGATTAATTTTTTCCAATGCACTTTCAATTTTTCTAAGCCGATTTAAATCTCTTTTTTTATTAATGAGATGTTCATTGACAATCGATACGATGAAAGAGAAGGCCATGCGATTGGGGGATTTATGTTCTTTAGAGTTTTCAAAAAACTTTTTGGATTGCTGGGCGAGTTTTCTATCAATCCATTTTTGTTCGGCAATATTAAAGCGAGCTGACCAAATCAGTGTGCTTTGAACATAATTTAAGGTGGATAAATCATAAACTACAGGTTCTGTTTGAAATCTATGAGATTGAGTATTTAATTCCAACATACTTTTGTAAAGTTTTTTTAACAATTTAAGTGATTTTTTTTGAGCAATAGGAAGCGCATTATTTTCTGGGCGTATCTGTGCTTGAGTTTCACTGAGTTGTTCTTTGATCTGAGATAAAGATATAAGGTGAGGGAATTTTCTAAATTCAACCAGATAAATGTTTCGTATCATTTGACTTAAAAAATGAATACCAAGCATTTCATTGAGTAAGAGATTTTCTGGTTGTTTTAAATTGGTTTTGAATTGTTGGAAATCAAGGCGAAGACGATTAATAAAAATTTCATGTTCGTCTGCAGGTAGTAAACCATGGGTTAAAACCTGGTTTTGAATAATGGAAATTTTCTCTTCAAAATAACTAAGCAGCATTTCTAGATTTTTAAATCTTGATTGAGGTGGGGGTGTTTCACCTTCAGGTAAATTGTCTAATTTATCGGTATTGTCACAGATTGAATCCAATTTATTGTGAATCTCCTGAATTTCTTGGTAGACCAATTCGGCATCACGTTCAATTAATCCGGCTTGATTAATAGCCAGTTCCATAATTTCCACATCATCGCGGACTCGAAGCTCCAATTGCTCTTTATTTTTTTTAATGATTTGTGCAATGGTTCTTATTTCATAAGCAGGCATTTCTGAACTGACAGAGGCTGCCAGTGATTGTGATTGTCTCAGTTGGTCTACGGTAAGTTTTGCTCCTTCAGACTTGTAACACAGGTATAAGGTTTTGGCCTTGTGATACAAACCGGATAAATCTTTTTCTTCAGTGATTTGACACAAATATCTTAAAAAATTAAATTGTCTTGCAAGCATGGCTCTTTTATAAAATGTACCAACTCGAGTTTTAAGCTCTTCGTCATCACTATCAATCACATACTCGATGGATTGAAAGATTTCACCTAAAAGGTCTTTGGTTTTCACTAAATCAGTTAGCCATGCTCGCATTTCCTCAATGAGTGCGCGGTATTGTATTTGTTGAAGCCAAGCCCTCGGAATTTGTCGCTGTTGATAATCTTCAAAACGTTTTTGGTTCCTATCCCATGTTTCTCTTAAAGCAGCAAAATCAGGGAGGGGAGAAATAGAAGAGTGTACTGGCAAGGGAGGGTCTTTTAAAATCGATTTTTCAATAAAATCCAAATAAAAATGTGTTTTGGCAAGACAGATTTTAATGTCATTAAAAAGTTTGACATGATCATAAGTTTCTTGAGGTTCTAGGAAAACTTGTTGAATGGTTTGAATTTCCCGCATGATTAAGGTGTATTGTTCGGCGATATTTATTCTTGAAATGTATTGCGCATCATATTGTTCAATGGCCTGCCCCATATCCACCATTTTTTGAATTTCGCGCAAATGATCATTGATTTGACTTTTTAACATGCGACTTTTTCGATAATTCAGTTGACTTTCTCTTTCCAAAAGCTTGATGCCAAAGTTTAAATGTGGAAAATCTTCAATAGTTTGTAATAATATTTGAAAATTCATTTCATAAACTTTTTGAGCTCTTTGGATACTTTGTAGAGGGGTTTGTAAGTCCTTGAGTTTTAATAAACTGGTTTGATAAATCCACGTTTCTTTCACTGGTAAATCGCGTGATGCATAAATGGCTAAATTGCCTTCTTCGATGAGTCGACGAATTTTTTGAAAATATTTTTGGTCGTAAGTTTTTGCATAATTCATACAATACATTATTTCTTGGGCGGAAAATAATGTGTAATAAGCTGCCTGGGCTGCTTTTTGTTTCGCAAGCACTGGATTGTCTGTGTGTTTAAAAACCTCGGTTAGTGTTTGAAATGCCGTCCCTTCAATTTCTTCGGCATCTTCGAGTTTGGTTTGAAGATAATGATGGTTGGCCGATTGCAGCATACCCAACATGGATGCGGATTGGTTGTAGGCTTCAATATCATCACTATCCCTAACATTTCTTTGAGAAGTGAAGATGTCTTGTAATTTTCTTTGCCATTGAAGTTGTCTTTTGGGGGTCCAAGGACACTCATGCTTTTCTTCTGGATATCGAATCTCTGAGGCTATTAAAAGAGGCCCAGGTTCACTGTCTAATTGATAGCAGACTTGATGGGTAAAAAAATCTGGTCGTAAACGTTTTAAAGCTTCACGGTGAAGATCTTCTAAAATAATATCCGTGCTACGTGTTGCAAAGTTGACTCCCAAATGCGCGGTTGTTTCACCTTGCCCCAGTAAAATAATGGGATATTTCACATTCCCATCCAAGGCAATATATTGGCGATGGGATGGCAAAATACCCGAATGAATACGGCTTTCAGTATTTAATATGAGTGCGTGATTAAGCGCGCCTATGATGGTGTAGGCTTGATAGTTTTTAATTTGGCCAGTAATGGGGTCGACATAGTTTTCATAACCACCTAAAAGTGCTCGAACAGCGGGACCACAGCGTCTGACAATTTGATTGGCAGCATCATCAAGTTCTAAAGTTTTTCGAGTACCAATGCGGCTTAATTTTGTTCTAAAATTCGAAAAATCTATGGTTGGCCAATCGCGATAATTCAGAGTATCGGTCGATGGGGGCGTTGCAGCATTTAAAAGTGCTCTGACCACATCATTTTTATGTTCCCTAAGTCTTGCGATGGCATAGGATTGCATGGCGTGGACAAAAAAATTAGCCAGTTTGATATAACCATCTTCACCTGCGGCCAATCGAAAAATTAAAAATTGGTAACGAAAGCTTAAAATACTTGCCACACGTCGAGCGATTTTTTCATAATCTTGCGCGGGAATATAAAAAAGCATTTGAGCTGAAAATAGTCTTTCTTCGGCTTCAGCTTGTTGCCTTTTTTGCTCTACACTATCGTATATAGCATTGCTTGCTCCAGCTGCAGCAGAAACGACCAATTGTCCAGCTGAACCTATCCCCATGGGAGCTTGGGCAATTGCTTCACTGGTGGCTTGACTTATTTGTCTTAGTTGTTCTTTTTTTTGTTGGTTAAAAAACTTAAATATTCGGCTCTTTTTTCAGCAAGTTTTTCACTTTCTTCTTGGGCATTAAGCATCGCAACAATGCCTTTTTGAATAACAGACTCACATTCATCGCACTTATGCCGAATCATACGATTAATCGCTTGTCGGTCTTCAGTGGTCATTCTCACCAAGAGTTTAGATTTTTCTGTAGCGTTTTTCATAGCACATCCTTGTGTTATCTTATCTTCGAGTAAAAAACAATATAGCCTGAAATTTTATAAATTTAAATGATTAAACCATCATGTATTTTATCAAAGTTATTGGTATTTCAATAAGCACACCAATTTATTGTTCAATTTTTGTTCTATAATGAACATGTAGCGGTTCTAATTAGGTTTTACTATGATTAATCAAGCACTATCTTGGGCATTAAATTTTTTATCTTCTTTAAACAAAAAAGTTATTGATGCAGCAATTTTTCGACAAGTTCCATGGTCAATTGTGTATCGTATTAAAACCAAGGAAGAAATTTATTATTTGAAATTAAGTCATCCAATCTATTCAATTGAAGGTAAATTATTATTTTTTTTTCAACAACATCATTTTCAACATGTTCCAAAAATCATTGCCTTTAATGAGAATTTAAATGCAATTCTATTAGAAAATGCTGGAGAAAATTTTCATAAATTATTTGATGGTCAGTATCAACATTCGTGGATAAAAAAAGCAATAAAGTATTATGCCAAATTACAAATTAATTCCACAAATTATTTAAACCAATTGAATTTAATTGTGCCCGAATCATGTCATTTAAAAAGTTTCCCCTCTGAACTGGAAAATTTTTTATATCATGACGCAGATATTTTATTAAATGATGGTGTTAGTCACAAAGATTTAAGGGATTTTATAAGAATGATTGATAAAATAGAAAAATTATGTCAAATGTTGGCCAATTTTCAAATTCCTAATAGTATTGATCATGGTGATTTATTCGATGAAAATTTACTTTTAAGCAACCGTTCATTGATAATAAATGATTGGGCCGACGCAGGTTTAGGGCATCCTTTTTTTTCATATGGGTTGTTCATTCATCGATTAATGAGCAGTTATCATATTCCCTATATATGTCAAGTTGGTTTAAAAAAAACATATTTAAATTCATGGCAAAAATATTATAGTTATCAAGAATTGAAAGATATTTTAGATTTAATTATGCCTTTATCAAATTTAAGAACATTGATGAGTTACGCAAGAATTGCCCAAATTAATCCGCAGAGAAAAATGACTCTTTATCAGGGGTATTTATGTCAAAATTTAATGTTATTCATACATGATTTTAAGGAAATTTAATCTAGTGTCTGATTGTAATGCAATCAGACACTAGGTATTTCTTTATTGAATACTTGCAATTCTTTTTCATAATTAGAGAATTGCACTTTACCGGAATTGACATCATAAACAGCCCCCACAATACCAATTTTTTCGGATTGTAGAAGTTGATTAAGAATGGTGCTTTTGTGAGTAATTTCAGTGATGCTGTTGGCGATATTGAGATGCGTGACATTATCAATGAATTTTTGGTTGATGGTTTTGGAGTGTTGTTCTTGCACATGAATTGCGGGTTTGATTTTATGCAAGAGTTGGGTGATGTGTCCTTCTTTAAAGTCATGACAAGCGGCATTGATGGCGCCACACCCAGTATGGCCGAGGACCACAATCAGTTTTGCACCAACGACATGACATGCATATTCGATACTGGCTAAGATATCGTCATTGACGACATTGCCAGCGATTCGAATACAGAATAAATCTCCAAAGGTCATGTCGAAGATGGTTTCGACAGGGACTCGTGAATCAATGCAACCCAAGACAACAGCAATAGGGTGTTGGGTTTTGGCGGTATGTTGAATATCCATCATATTACTTCGGTGGATGATTTGGTCTTTGAGGAAGCGTTGGTTGCCTTGTTTGAGGATATCGAGTACATCCTCAGGGGTGAGGATGCTTTGAGCATCATAGGTTGTGACATTGATGAAGTTGATGTGGTCATGGATGGCATAATGGTCTTTAAAGCCAATCAAATTTAAAGAGATATTTTTTTGAGGGGCTTGCTCTTCTTTAAACTCTTGAATGAATTCGATGATTTCTTTATCCATGAATTCCGTAAAACGCGCATCAATAATAAGTTGCGAGTCTTTGGGAATGGTATTGAGTTCGGCTATCAGTGAAGCTTTATTCAGAAAAGTGGTTTGTTGCGGCAATACCAAACGGTTGGTAATCCCTGTGGGATAGACTTCTTGAATGATATCAATTCGAACTTGACTGCCAGAGCGTAAAATAAAAAATAAATGCGTGATTAAACCAACAATAATACCTAACAATAAATTAAAACACACAATACCCAAAAGCGTAACAATAAAGGGTAGAAAGCGATTCATACCTTGTTGATACATGGTCTGATAGATTTTAGGTTTTGTCAGTTTGTAACCAGTAAATATTAAAATACTCGATAGGATACAAAGTGGGATTTGATTAAGAATATGGGGAATAAAGCAAAAAGATAATAATAAGAATAGACCATGTACAATAGTGGATACTTTGGTTTTTGCTTTAGATTGAATATTAACCGAAGTTCTCACAATCACAGAGGATAAGGGTATCCCGCCAAAAATCGCAGCAGCCATATTCCCCACACCTTGTGCGAGTAATTCTCTATCTTTATCTATGGTTTGGTGTCTGGGGTCAACTTTTTCTGTGGCACTAATATTCATTAAGGTCTCTAATGAAATAACAGCAGCAATTAAGCCTGCATAAAGATAAACATTAGGGTTTAACCACTGAGACCAATCGGGCTTGGCCAATGTATGCCATATATGAGCTAAGCTGTCATATTGTGGAATGTTTACCAGAAGTGGCACGTGTTGAGCAAAAATGGATTTATGATCAATAAACCATAAATTGATTAGGCTTCCCAAAATGACCACGATAATGGCTCCTGGAAAAAATTGTAAAAGAGTCGATTTGGATTTTTCGACATAAAGCATGATGCCTAATGATAGCAATGATAAAATCACGCCACCGGAGTTGATATGAAAAGTTAAGCTCATCAATGGATGAAAACCAAAGCCCTCTGCAGAATCGACTAATACTTCTTGGAGTTCGCCAAAATTTTTTGTGATGGTGAATGCCAGCGGAATTTGTTTGATAATCAATAGCAGGCCAATCGCGCTTAACATCCCTTGAATCACATTATTGGGGATGTAGTCGGCAAAAAAACCGCACTTTTTATAGCCTGCCAACACTTGTAAAAAACCAGCCAAGAATATGGCAAGCAAAACACTTTCATAATGTTGGAGTTGTGATAAGGCGCTGATGATAATTGCAACAATAGCAGCTGATGGACCACTGACACTAAGCTGGGAGCGGCTCAGTATACCGACAATCATCCCACCTGCAATGCCACTGATTAAACCAGAGTAAATGGGAGCGCCAGCCGCAAGTGCAACACCCAAACATAAAGGTATAGCCACTAAAAATACGACAATACTGGCTAAAAAATCATGTTTGAAAAAACGTTTGAAATAAATATTTGTTTTTTTAATCATACACACCTCTTAGTTTTATGCCATCGTAAAACAAAATGAGATAAAAGTTAAGAGATTTAGGACTAATTTGGTCTTATTTTTAAATAATCGAGTTTAAAGGGGTTCACTCTTAAAATTTTGGATTTCTTTTTCATAATTTGAGAATTGCACTTTACCGGAATTGACATCATAAACAGCCCCCACAATACCAATTTTTTCGGATTGAAGGAGTTGATTGAGGATGGTGCTTTTGTGGGTAATTTCAGTGATGCTGTTGGCGATATTGAGATGCGTGACATTATCAATGAATTTTTGGTTGATGGTTTTGGAGTGTTGTTCTTGCATATGAATTGCGGGTTTGATTTTATGCAAGAGTTGGGTGATGTGTCCTTCTTTAAAGTCATGACAAGCGGCATTGATGGCGCCACAGCCAGTATGACCGAGGACGACAATCAGTTTTGCACCAACGACATGACATGCATATTCGATACTGGCTAGGATATCGTCATTGACAACATTTCCGGCGATTCGAATACAGAATAAATCCCCAAAGGTCATGTCGAAGATAGTTTCGACAGGGACTCGTGAATCAATGCACCCCAAGACAACGGCAATGGGGTGTTGGGTTTTGGCGGTATGTTGAATATCCATCATATTACTTCTGTGGATGATTTGGTCTTTGAGGAAGCGTTGGTTGCCTTGTTTGAGGATATCGAGTACATCCTCAGGGGTAAGGATGCTTTGAGCATCATAGGTTGTGACATTGATGAAGTTGATGTGGTCGTGGATAGCGTAATGGTCTTTAAAGCCAATCAGATTTAAAGAGATATTTTTTTGAGGGGCTTGCTCTTCTTTAAACTCTTGAATGAATTCGATGATTTCTTTATCCATGAATTCTGTAAAACGCGCATCAATAATGAGTTGCGAGTCTTTGGGAATGGTATTGAGTTCGGCTATCAGTGAAGCTTTATTCAGAAAGGTGGTTTGTTGTGGCAATACCAAACGGTTGGTAATCCCTGTGGGGTAGACTTCTTGAATGATGTCTACACGAGATTGACTATTGTAACGAAGTACAAATAATAAATTTAATAATAACCCTAAAACAATACCTGTAAGAAGATTCAAAAATATGACGCCTAAAACGGTAGCAATAAAAGGAATAAACCGTTCTAGACCTTGTTTGTAAATACGCCAATAAACTTGGGGGTGGGTTAATTTATAGCCTGTAAAAATTAAAATACTGGCAATCACTGATAAAGGAATTCGATTTAAAATTTCAGAAATTAACAACATGCTCAATAATAATAAAAGACCGTGAAATATGGTAGAAACTTTGGTTTTGGCTTTATTTTCAACATTAACGGAGGTTCGAATAATGACCGATGTAATTGGCAAGCCGCCGAAAAGACCAGCCAATAGATTGCCAACACCTTGTGCAAATAATTCTTTGTTTTTATCTGTCATTCGATGGATTTTATCTAATCTTTCAGTGGCTGTGATATTAATTAGTGTTTCTAAAGAAGATATGCATGCCAATAAAGCCGCATAAAAATAGATCAATGGATTGCTCCAATTTTTAAAATTTGGTTTGGCTAGGGTGTGCCAAAAGTCATGGATATCATCAATCGTTGGGATATTGACCAAATACATGTGGTGCTGGGCAAACAAAGAATGCGATAGGGTAAAGTACTCATTTAATGCGGTACCTAGGATAATAACAACGATGGCACCAGGAATTGAGGATAGATTGGTTTTTTCAAAAAAAATTAAAAGAGCTAATGAAATAAGGCTTAAAAGAATAGCACCACTATTGAGATGAAAACTAAGATGCGTCCATAAGAAAATATTGCCATCTTCAAATCCTTCAATTAATAAATTTTTCAACTGATGGTAATTATGTGAAACCGTAAATGCTAAGGGCATCATTTTGATGATTAATAACAAACCAATGGCACACAACATACCCTTAATGACAGAAGAAGGAATATAGTCGGCAAAAAATCCCCAGCCCAATTTGCCAATGAGCATTTGAAAACAACCCGACAAACACAAGGCCAATAAAAAATTTGAAAAAGAGCCTAAATTTGTAATTGCTAGAAGGACAACAGCAATCATCCCGGCAGCAGGACCGCTGACACTAACAGCCGAGCTTGATAAAAAACCAACCACAAGCCCGCCAATAATACCACTGATTAAGCCAGAGTAAATCGGGGCACCAGATGCCAGGGCAATACCCAAACAAAGGGGGATTGCAACAAGAAATACAATGATACCGGCAAAAATATCATATTTGAAATAATGTTTAAAATATAAAGAGAGCCGATTCATCGAAAACCTTCTAGAGATTATGAAGACGCGTCTCTCAAAAATAGACTATTATTGGATTTTTGACAATGATTATTCGTTGTTTTCAAAGTCAATGATGTCTTCTAAATGCAACCATTGATTTTGAGATTCTTGTTCTTTTTCCAATTGTTTGAAATCAAAAAGATTTTTGTCCATGAGTTGGCTTGGACGAACATTTTGTAAAGCATGTAAAATGTTACTTGGAACTTTTGGATTTTCTTCGGCCAAAGAATCAATAAGCTTCGCGACTTTTTTACGAGCTAGATTTTCTTGTGAACCACAAAGATTACAAGGAATGATTGGGAATGCTTGCTCATTGGCAAATTGAATAATATCTTTTTCCTGAACATAGCACATCGGGCGAATCACAATGTGTTTGCCATTATCACTTAATAATTTGGGGGGCATTCCACTGATAGAACCATTGTATAAAATCGACATCATTAATGTACGAATTAAATCATCACGATGATGACCTAAGGCAATTTTATTAAAACCATTTTCTTCTGCATATCGATAAATAATACCTCGTCTTAAGCGTGAGCATAAAGAACAGTAAGTTTGACCTTCAGGGATTTTTTCTTTAACGATGGAATAGGTATCTTTGGTTAAAATGGTGTGTGCAATATTTCTCTCATCCAGCCATGCTCTTAATTTACTATCATCCCAACCAGGCTGCGCCTGGTCTAAGGTAAATGCGTGCAATTCAAAAGCGAACTTAGCGCGTTTTTGTAAGTGTTTAAGCAGGGTCAGCATGGTAAAAGAGTCCTTGCCGCCAGACAAACAAACCATTACCCGGTCGCCTTTTTGGATCATTTGATAATCACCAATGGCTTTGCCTGTGTAATGCAGTAATTTTTTTTCAATAGCTGTAAATTGAGTCATGATGTTTCTTTATTTTTCAAAATATAAGGGATTTTATAGGGTTTTTTGATAAGTGCAAATGTTTTTTCGAAAAAATTTAAGGAGTGAACCGGTTTTGCATTTGGGAAAAGAATAGTATTGCTTTGAAAAATTTCCCAAGGGTCTTTTTGATATAAACAAAAACCCATAGGTTCTTCTGGGTTAATATTGGCCAGAAACGCATGATAGTATTGGTTTGCGTACAAGGCATTGAGTTTAAGCTCAGTTTTATTTTGATTGAGTTTTATCGAATATTGCGGTAATTCAGGTGTTTTTAAATTGATAAATTGTGAAATGGTTAAACGTTGACCCTCTTTGTCATACAAGCCTGCCAAAGCTGAATGTAAGCCATTTTTTTCCGGAACTTGAATGGCAAACATTGCACCGCCATCTTGGAATCGGCATAAAATCTCTGAAAATGAGCGGGGATTCACATCGGCAAGGTTTTGCCAAACATTCTGGATCCAAACCGCTTGGCTGGATACAAACTCTTCTTTGGATATATGAATATGACCATTGATTGAGCCTGACCAATATTGTTTAAGTTTAATGGTTGGTGTTAAAGACATTTTGGGGGTGATGACGGTTGGTTCCATCAAATCAATTTTCAGATTAAAAATTTGTTGTTTATTGTGCACATCCTGGCAACCAATGATTAAATTATCATTGACGGCACTGTATTGCCAAAAAAAACGACCAATATTTTGAGGAGTGGAATTGTTATCATCTTGGCGGATGGTTTCTTCATGGTGCCAAAGTACTTTTTTATCACTTAAATCAAAGATTCCTGCATAAGCATGATAAAGTTTATGGTGGCGCTCTACGATAAACATAAAGCCATAGTAATCATCTTGTTCGTTATGTAAAAGTCCGCTGATGGTCCAGGTGTTTTTATTCGGTTGTGACAAATCCAAAAGATTGGGTGAGCGGATGGGGTCATTGGCAAAACAACTTAGGCCATGAAAAATTATAAAAATTATACCCAAATATTTGATTAGTTTTGAATTCATCCGGCTTAACTCACAGAATTAAAAAAAATTTTTCCCAAAAAAGCTCAGGAAGTTTCGCTTCAATGGCCAATTGATGAAGCGGTATATTTTGAAAACCCCGACATTTGATGGCATCCTTTTCTGTCATGATAATGCATGATTCTGGGATATCAAAATCTTTTATCGAATATTGATGATGATCAGGGAATGGATAAGGCGTAAATTCTATATTTAAATCACTCAGTGTTTTAAAAAAACGCTCTGGATTACCTATTCCTGCAAAAGCTGCAATAGGTTTTTGCAAGGTCGGTAATTCTTTGGTTTTTAAATCAATTGAAAAAGTTTTATCTTTATAATCAGCGATAGTGTTTTTTAATGCCTCGGATGGATGACCATTGATAAGGATAAAATCAACATTTTTTAAACGGTTTATTGGTTCGCGCAGGGGGCCAATCGGTAACAATGTGCAATTTCCAAATCCTCGCATACCATCAATGACTATAATTTCTATTTGACGGGACATGGCATAATGCTGAAGGCCATCATCACTAATGACGATATCGCACAATTGATGCTGATGTAGGTAGTCGACAGCTTGAGCTCTTTGAGGCGCAATGACTACAGGTACTTGTGTTTTTTCAAAAATCAGTGCTGATTCGTCGCCAATTTTTTGTGCATTATCTTCTTTTTGAACCAAATAAGGAAATGTCGACAATTGATTTTTGTAAGCTCGAGTCACAATTCCAACGCGATGACCTTTTGCTTTTAAGTATTCACAAATTGCAATCACTACAGGTGTTTTGCCCGTGCCGCCAACAGTTAAATTGCCAACCACCACCACAGGCAGTGGCGATATTTGCTCATGGTGGATAATTTTATCTAGTTTTTGCCCTAACCAATAAGCCCAAGCCAAGGGTCTTAGCAAGAAACTAGGCTTTTGTGGACGATACCAATACCGATTAAGCCAAAGTGTCAGATGTTTCTTCATGCGATGCACTCAAATGTTGAGCTCGATAGAGCTTGGCATAATGTCCATTTTTATCAAGTAAAGCTTGGTGAGAGCCTTGTTCCACAATTTTTCCTTGCTTCATCACAAAGATAGTATCAGCAAATTGAATCGTAGATAGGCGATGAGCAATGATAATCATGGTTCTTTGGTGATGAAATTGCTCAAGTGCACGCTGAATATGTTGTTCAGTTTGATTATCCAGGGCAGCTGTTGCTTCATCAAGAATAAAAACAGGGGCATTTTTATAGATGGCGCGAGCCAAAGCCAAACGTTGTCGTTGTCCACCTGATAAAGTCAGACCATTTTCACCAATGATGGTTTGTAAACCGTCGGGCAATTGTTGAATGAAATCATAGGCATCGGCTTGTTGCATGGCGTTCAATAAACGTTGTTCATCGATATTTTTATCACCATAAGCAATATTAGAGGCGATGGTATCATTAAACAAAATGACGTGTTGGCTCACCCAAGAAAATTGTTGGCGTAATTGTTGAAGCGATAACTTATCAATAGGTAGCTTATCAAGAGTAATTTGACCTTGTTGAATATCATAAAAGCGAGGTAAAAGATTGATTAAAGTGGTTTTTCCGCTACCCGATGAGCCCACCAAAGCAATGGTTCGTCCTGCAGGAATATGCATATTAAAATCTTCCAATACCCAATTTTCACCCTGATAAGCAAAATAAACATTTTTAAATTCAATGTCACCTTGAACGGCTGCCAATGATTCCTTGGCAACAAGGTCTTTTTCAAGATCTTGGTCAAGCAATTGAAAAATACTTTCAGCACCTGCAAATCCACGTTGAAGTGTGGCATTGAGTGTGGTCAGGGTTTTCATGGGTTTAATCAATTGAAGACCAGCTGCCGTAATAGCAACAAATGTTCCTGGGGTAATAGTGATGTGTTTGGCCAATTGAATAGCTGCAAAAATAATCACAGTCATGGCAATTGCAAGAATCATTTGAACGCCAAAAACATTGATGGCTTTGGACATGGCTGCTTTTAAATCATGGCGACGTGACGATTCAGCCGCATGATTGAATTTTTCTGAAACATATTCTTGTGTTTCAAACATGCGAATTTCTCGAAAGCCTTCAATGACTTCACTGGCTATTTCGGTGACTTCACCCATGGATTGTTGGGCTTTGCGACTAATGCGTCGAATTCTTCGATTGGTGTATTGTACAATAAAGGCAATGGCGGGCACGGCCAACATGAAAATGAGGGTCAGTTGCCAGGAAACAATTAACATGACTCCAAATAAACCAATGATTAAACAAATGTTTTGTACAATGTCGGTGATAGCATCAGCACTTACTTGCGAGACTTGCTCAACATCATAGAGTAGTTTTGATAACAATTGTCCTGATGGCGTGCTATCTAGGACTTTAGCCGGCAAGTGAATCAAATGTTGAAATACTTTTTGTCGCAGGCCATTGACCATTGAGCGTGCCACATGGGTCATGCAGTAACCACCAAATCCACCCATTAAGCCTCTAAGGGTAATACCCGTTAAAACAATCCATGGAATTTGGTATATGAATTTCATGTCCACATGAACAAAACCTTTGTCCATAAAAGGGCGCATCATATAAGTAAAACTTGCATCAATGCCAGCATATAAACAATTGGCAATAATGCCAAGCAAGGCCATTTTCCAATAAGGTTTTAACAATGCGACAACACGATTTGATAAGGCGGGCGATTTAACAGTGCTTGACATAAATTAACCGTTTAAAAAAACATTTATTTTAACTGGTTTTGGCAAGCAGGCAAACTTTCTTTTGCTATATCGGTAAAAATATTAGCAATGAACTATAATAACTATAGAATATAATATTTTTTTGGGGCAGTGATGGCTAATTTAGATAAGCAGTCACAAGAAGTGCTTAAAGCAACCATGGAATTCATTGAGGATACGATTAGGGATTTAGTATATAACAAACCAAAAACTCATACTAAAGAACAGGCAGAAAAACTTGCTTTATTTAAGGCAATTCGTGAAGGTATTTGGAAACTAAAACAAAAAAATTTCAATGACTTTTACCTTTTTCCTAATAGAACGCGAGATGAAATTGGTGACTTGACGAGTAAAGTCAATGATTTAATTGCGCCAATTCACAAGTGAAG
>DHHZ01000122.1 GCA_002403515.1 Legionellales bacterium UBA4759
ATTAAAAATGGGGGGATTACCACATCAATTTCTTACGAAAAGAATTATTCCAAGAGATTTTAATTAAAGAAGATGACATTTCAAAGGAATTGTTTGAGCGACATGTTTTTTTACTGGATATGAATGATATACAAAGAATTATTCATATTCGGCAACTGAACGCTTTGAAACCTTTGCCTGGTTTAGATTATCCATATGTTTTAATTTATTTGAAGCATTTCCAAGCCATTGAGCTTGGTTATAGTCAAAATCAATATTCATTACCGAATGTAAGGTTTTATCACAATTTATATGAACAACAGGAAGATTGGTACCATCGGTTTATGGCATGGTATCAACACCAAAGTTATTTTGTTGGTGGTCAACTTATCTTTTCCTCATTGATTTTAAATAGTTTATATTTTCTGTGGCGATTATTCATGATTTCTTATTTTCTTATCGTGCAAGCTGGATTAGGGGTTTTCTATTACCTTTGTTTGTATGCAGAGAAATTTGTTCCTGATGAGATTCAATTTTCACATAAAATTGGTTTTTTGATGGATATGGGAGAAAAATTTTTAAACTGGATAGATAATTTTTTCAAGCATGTATTAAAACCCATAGATGCAGAGCTAGCGCAGTATATCAAACCCGTATACGCCGTTGGCAAAGAACTTAAGGAGCAATATTCTGCTTATTTTGTAAAAAATATGCTTTAAATTTTTGCATAATTAGCAATCCTTTTGTATACTAAATATGCATAGTTTTGAAAAGGATTTGAATTATGAAAACTAAAAATCTAATCAAGTTTATTGGTATCGCTGCTATCCTTGGTCTATCTGGTTGTTGTATGGATGATATGGGTTGTGGTGGCTCCAATACATATGTACCTGTTAGTTCGTGTTACAGCTGTTCATCACCTTGTAAAACCGTGGTGAATAAATGCAAGCCATCTTGTACCGTTTGTGGTTATGATGGCAGTTATGCTTACACAAGTTGGTACTAAAATAGGCATCTCGAAAGAGATGCTTATTTCTTTTCATGTGTATTTCGAAAATTTCGCATTGTTATAATGACTAAAGTATTTACATTCGAACCAATATAGTATAAAATTTATACTAATTGTTGTTGTTTATTTTTAAAGCAACATGGTAATGTGTTTTGACTTTAATTTTTCTAGGGTTATATCCATGGCTTCAAATGTATCAGAAAACTTATCAGCGCAATATAACTCATACCACCTCAATAATTATTTAATTCACTTAAATAATCTTTGGAAAAAGAAAAATCTAAGAAAACACATTCAAAAAGATGCCCTTATTAAATCCTTATCTGAATATCAACTTCAAATGCTTGTGGATAAGCATCAAGTTGATGTCAATATTTTAGATAGAGGAGAGCAATTTAAATTTAATCATGATAATTACAATGATTGGTTAAGTTTTATTAAAAATTTTTCTTCTCATCAAACCATTGAAAGCCATACCCTGATGCAAAAGAATGAGGGATTTTCTTTAACGAATAGTATTAAAAATACAATTTCTTCCATTAATGGACAAAGATTAGACCATGGCGTATGGTCTAGAAATTTGGTGGAAGTTTTAATTTTATTTTTGGGTGTGACTACGCCTGAATTATCACAATTAATCAAAATTGTTTCTCTTTGTAATGGTTATGCCAGTTATGGATTTTATATCGCTCGTGGTGGTTTAGATGCAATTTGTGGCATCAAACACTTGGCATTTAAAAATGATGTCTATGATGAGCATGGCTTAACTTTAGCAGATCGATTTGCATTTCAATCAGAGCAACGGTATCAACGTTTCATTAATGACATCTGTTTATGGGCACCCGTTAACTTTTTAACTTTTCATTATTTGAAAGGTACAGGCACATTAGGCCTGGTAGGGAACGCATTAACAGTGGTGTTGTTGGTTGGTGATATGTCTTTATCTATGTATGTTTATCAACATAAGAAAAAACAATTTGCAATGATTCAAAATAATGTCAAAAAAACACTGAAAGCAAAAGGAATCAGCGATAAAGATATTGCTTTTTATCTCAAAGGTTTACAAGAAGTACATGCACAGGAACAAGAGAAACTTGAATATACCATTTATTATCAGCTGTGTTTGGTATTATTTTTTTCTCTGTTATTGGTCAATAGTACACCTTGTTTATTAATAGCCTCTATCAGCATTTTTCTGTTACAAATTTTGATGAATGAAAAAGATTTTTATTTGGACTTGGTTCATGCGCCCGAAGGTTCGCCAGAGGCCATGGTATTACAATTTAAAATGCTGATGAAACTCTTAGAACATATCATTGTACCCGCTGTATTTATATTTGCAGGTCTTGTGGTGATGCCAATGCTTGCCAATCCTTCTCCATGGCTATTTTTATTGGCATGTGTTGCTGTTGACAGTTTGGTTCTATATGCTAGTAATCAAATTACTGAGAATTTTGAAAATTCGGTCAATACTAAAGCATTGAAGGCAAGCTAAAATACTGCGACTTTTTCTTTGGGCCGCAAACTACATATTTCAGAAATGACGCCATCACGACATACGACCTGGCCTTTGGGTGTTACTTTTTTAACCCCACCATTCCACATACAACAACCTTTGAATTTTTGTAAGTCCATGACGGCATGTCGTGTACTGTAACATTGAGATATAGAACCATTTTGACAGACAAATCGTCCGCTCGAACTGTCAGCATATAAGATGCCACCGTAGCCCTCGCAACAACGAGGACAATCATTGGCATAAACCGCTAAAGACACCATGACAAACATACTACTGAATAATATATTTTTCATGAAAAGGGCTCATCATTTTTTTAATCTATATTAATGATAGCACCAATTTCTTTTTCTGCTGGAAGATTTGATAAATCTGCGGATTCAATTTTTTGGAATTGTTGACTAATTTTTTTAGCTGAAATATGCACTTCACTCATATCTTGATGGGCTTGGTCGATATGTTTTGAAAGTTTATCCATTCGTTTGTCAAAGCGCTGAAAATCCTGGGCTAATGCATGTAAATGTTTTTGAATAATATGAACTTGTTGGCGCGTTGCATCATCTTTTAAAACAGCTTTGGCGGTAGTTAGAACGGCCATTAGAGTGCTTGGTGAAACCAACCACACATTCATACGTTGTGACAATTCAATCAACTCTGGATAGTTGGTATGAATTTCAGCAAAAATGGCCTCTGCTGGAATAAACATCAAAGCACCCTCTGCTGTTTCTGGTGGGCATATATATTTATCAGCAATGTCTCGTATATGTTTTTGAATATCTTGTTTAAATTGTTGTTGGTAAGTTTTTCTTTCAATTGAATCTGGTGCTAATGCCATTAATTTCTGGTAATTCTCTAAAGGAAATTTTGAGTCGATGACAATATTACCAGTTGGTGGTGGTAGCAACAACATGCAATCCGCACGCTTTTGATTCATCAAGGTGTGTTGTAATCGATAATGTTGTGCAGGTAACATATTGGCCAATAATGTTTGGAGTTGAATTTCACCAAATGCTCCCCGAGCACGTTTGTCCACTAAAATGTCTTGTAAGTTCACCACATGAGTTGATAACTCTGATATCTTTTTTTGGGCTTCATCGATCATGACCAAACGTTTTAAAACATCGGTGAAGGTGGCTGATGTTTTTTCAAAACCTTCGCTCAGTTTCGACTGCATCAGTTGCGTCATGGTTTTTAAATGTTGTTGAGTATCTTGAGTCATGGTTTGCAAATGCAAGGAAAGACTTTGATTTTGTTGATGCATATATTGGTTAATTTGTTCACGAATATCTTGCATCTGTCTTAGCATATTTTCTTGTATGGCTTGCTGTTGTTGCAGGTTTTGTTGAATGATTTGTTCAAACCATTGTTGTTTGAAGACATGAAACTCTTGCTGCCATTGGTGTTGTTGCTGCTGGAGAGCTTGAGAGATGTAAGTTTTGATTTTCTTAAAGAAAATAAATAAGGTGGTGATAACGACTAAACTACCCAAAGAGATTTGAATGGTGTTAAGATAAGACCAAAGAATATTTTGCATCATTTTTTTAATTTAAAATTAATTTTTTAAATCATATCATAATTTCAATAGGGTGCCGAATGATATATCTGCTGATTTTTTTGGGTGCGGGTTTAGGTGGCGTATCGAGATTTTTAGTGTCCCAAGGTTTAAAAACGCTCTTAAATTCTGAACTGCCCTACCCAACATTGATTGTCAATGTTTCAGGGTGTCTATTGATGGGTTTTTTGGTGTCAGTTTTATTTCAAAAAGGGATTCACAGCTCTTATTATTTAAAAGAGACTTTTTTGATAGGTTTTTTAGGTGGATATACAACCTTTTCTACTTTTTCAATTGAAGCTCTTGAGATGATGATTCATCAATCATGGTGGCACATGACCGCCTATGTTGGCGGTCATTTTGTTTTAACAATCTTCGCTTGCGCTTTGGGTTATCTATTAGGGACGAAAGTGGGTATTTAGAATATACTTTCAACAAATTTTCCAGTGTTTTCTACAGTATGGCCCGCAAATTGTCCTGTATCTTTAACTGTATGTCCTACAAAACCCTCAGAATGTCTGGTGGCATGACTTTTATGATAATGATGACGATGATGATGATGTTTCGCAAATGTCATATCGGCTAAGCCCATCAATAATGCACCAGTCATTGCATAAGTAATTAATTTTTTCATGCTAGCTCTCCAATATCAAAAAAATAAAGTTTCTTCTAATTAAGTTTAGTCGATTTTTCAAAAAACGCTTGAAATCCGCCCACAAAAACGTGTTAAACTTCATGAAATACTCAATTGAGATGCAAACGTATGCAAGAACAAATAGAAAAATTACGTGAATTAATCCGTTTATATGATCACCATTATTATGGTTTAGATGAGCCATTGGTTCCTGATGCAGAATATGACAGAGTCATGCGTCAATTGATTGATTTAGAAAAGTTAAATCCCCAGTGGGTTACATCAGATTCACCCACACAACGTGTCGGCCGTGCTCTGGTATCCTCTTTAGAACCTATTGCGCATCAAAAACCCATGTTGTCTTTGAATAATGTTTTTACTGATGATGATTTAAATCAGTTTATTAAAAGAATCGAAGATAAAATCGGGCATAAAACATTTGAGTTTGTCGCAGAACCCAAGATGGATGGTTTAGCGATTAATTTAACTTACCAAAATGGGATCTTAACATCTGCGGCCACTCGCGGTGATGGCTTAGTGGGTGAAGATGTTACCGCCAATATTAAAACAATTAATGCCGTACCTCTGAAATTGTTACACCATGATATTCCACCAGTATTAGAAGTACGTGGTGAGGTGTATATGTCAAAAAAATCATTTCAAGCACTTAATCAAGATTGTTTACGCCACGGCCAAAAACAGTTTGCCAATCCTAGAAATGCAGCTGCAGGTAGTCTTAGACAACTAAATCCTGAAATTACAGCCTCTAGAGACTTGTCTATTTATGTCTACGGCATTGGGGCCTTTGAGGGCTATCAAATGCCTGATACGCATTGGGAACAAATGCAGGTTCTCAAAAAATGGGGTTTTCGAGTATCCAATGAGATTCGTAAGGTTCAAGGATTACAAGGTTGCCTAGAGTATTATCATCATATTCTCAATGAAAGAAGAGAATTGCCCTATGAAATTGACGGTGTTGTTTATAAGCTCAACGCTATTTCACAACAAGATATCATGGGATTTGTGGCAAAAGCACCAAGATTTGCATGCGCTCATAAGTTCCCTGCTATGGAAGAAATCACTCAATTAGAAAATGTAGATTTTCAAGTTGGCAGAACCGGAGTGATTACACCTGTAGCAAGACTTCGTCCTGTGAGTGTGGGTGGTGTTACTGTCAGCAATGCAACTCTTCACAATATGTCAGAAATTGCAAGAAAAGACATTAAAGTCGGCGACTATGTGATTGTGCGCAGAGCAGGGGATGTGATTCCAGAGGTTGTAAGCGTTGTTCTTGAAAAACGTCAAGATGTCGCAGATATTCATTTTCCCAATCAATGTCCCGTTTGTAGTTCTCCCATTGAACATGAGCCAGATGGTGTGATTGCTCGATGCACAGGAGGCTTGAGTTGCTCTTCTCAATTAGAGGGCGCTTTAAAGCATTTCGTTTCCAGAAAGGCAATGGCTATTGATGGAATTGGTGAGCAATTGATTCATGTGTTGGTAGAAAATTCATGGGTCAAAGATGTTGCTGATTTGTACCAAATTAGCACTTTGCAATGGTTGTCCTTACCTCGTATGGCTAAAAAATCTGTTGAAAATATCACGGAAGCATTAAAGAAAAGTAAATCCACAAGCTTTGCACGTGTTATATATGCTCTTGGCATACGTGAAATAGGTGAAGTGGGTGCAAAAACTCTTGCGCATCATTATAAAAATTTTGATGAGTTGAAAAATGCGGGCTTTGAGGAGTTATTAACCTTGCCAGACTTCGGACCTGTGGCTGCTGAGGCAATATATCAGTCTTTCCGAAATCCTTATTTCTTGCAAATTTGTCAAAAATTAATTGATGCAGGTGTTCAATGGCCGTTGGAAACAAAACAAGATGCGCTAACATTTTCACCGCTCACCAATAAAACAGTTGTTTTAACAGGCGGCTTAACACAAATGGGCCGTGATGAAGCAATTGATCGACTTGAAAAATTTGGCGCCAAGGTCACCGGTTCTGTTTCAAAAAAAACCGACTTTGTCATTGTGGGAGAAAACCCAGGTTCTAAATATCAGAAAGCACTGGATTTAGGTATCAGGATATTGAATGAGGATGAATTAATAGAAATCTTGGGTGCTACTTCAAATTAGTATTTTTATAAAGTTGATCAATTGGATCTTTAAGCAAACGCAGTTGGTCAATTTTTTCTTGAAAGTCTTTCAATTGATTTTTCAACTCTCTAAGTTTGATGGTCAGGGTGTTATTAAATTTACTGACATTCTCAATTAATTTAATATCATCTGGCGTGGTGATATCTAAATAGATTAACGCAGAAAAATCAATGTTTTCCATGATATCAATCACCGCATCACGAGAACTGTTTACATTGTCTAAAAACATACGAGTAATTTTTTTAAATTCAGCCAAGTAAGATTTATATTTATCAATATTATTAACGATTTTTTCTATTTCAAGTAATTTTAATCTAAAATCATTGGTATGGGTTTCTAAAAGCATAATACTATCTAAATAAACTTTAAAAAATTTTTGAAAATCCAATTGATAAGAATGGAATGCGCCTTGTGCCAATTTCAGTTTTTTTCGGGACAAGTTATCTTCCATAAGAGATATTTTATTTTCTAGAGTTTGAAAATTATCTTCAACATCAGACTTAATTCCATCAAGGAAATCATTGTAATCAATTAACGAAGTCCCAAGGTTTTCATCATTCATTTCATTCATATCACTCTCCTGATATAGGGTAAGTATAGCTTAATTTAAAAAAACTGGTTGTGGCAATCAAGTTGTGTTAATCTGTGAAATAAAAGGAATTTGAGTAAAATAGTGAAAATAGGATTATTAATTATTCAATTTATTTTTGTTTTATCCGCAAATGCCTTGGTATTGAATAAGCCTTTTCCTCAAGAGCCCAAGGATGAGAGAATAGCACACAGGTCAATTGTTTCATTTCCCACAACATTAGATCCTCAAGAAGTCTATGATAACCAAAATATTTTCTTAATACGCCAAGTGTATGAACAACTTTATAATATCAATTACCTTAATAAAAAAATAAAAATCACCCCATATCTTGCAAGCGAGCTACCAAAAATTACTTTTTTAGATAAAAGAGGGAAAGTTATTGGTTCAAAAAAATCCAATGAAATAGCTTTTACTGTTTATCACATTCCTATTAAAAAAAATATTTATTATCAGCCGCATCCTGCATTTTGTAAAACTGAAAGCTTGAAAGATTGTATTGGTGTGAAAAGGGCGCTTGTCAGTGAAGATTTTGTCTACTCTTTTCAAAGAACCGCGAATAAAAAAATTAATTCACCGATTGTCAGTTTATTAAGTAAATATATATGGGGGTATAATGATTTTTTACACGGAAAGTCACAAAATATTCAGGGTGTTCGCGCCATAGATCGATATACCTTGGAAATAATTACCGAAGGTTATTATGCCCAGTTTATTTATTGGTTGGGAATGCCGCTTTTAGCACCTATTGCCCATGAAGTCGATGAATATTATCTAAACCGAGACAATAAGGAAGTTTGGCGTTGGTTTACAGCAGGAACCGGGCCTTTCATGTTATTTAATGACAAAGGTTATCAGAAACTATCGTTCATAAAAAATCCGCATTTTAGAAAAGAAATTATCAACGAAAAAACTTTAGAAGATGAAAATTATCAAAAACATATTGGCCAACAAGTGCCTCTAATCGATAAAATAGAGTTTTATCTTGAGAAAGAATCTATTCCTCGCTGGAATAAGTTTTTACAATCTTATTACGATTTATCATCTATTCCTTCAGAAACTTTTGAAAAGGTGGTTTGGCTTGGGCCAGACGGACGTGAAAGAATAAGTCCACAATTAGAAAAACAAAATATTATTCTAAAAAGCAAAGAAACCTATAGTTTGAATGGTTTGTCTTTTAATATGTTAGATAAGCGTTTGGGAAACAATCGTTATCTTCGTCAGGCCATATCAATTGCGATAAATTATTTAGAATATATTAACATTTTCCAAAATGCTTTTGTCCAGCAATCCCAAGGCCCAGTGCCTCAAATATTATTGGAAAGTGAAAATATTGATGGTTTTAACCCATACATTTTTACCCGGTTTGGCAAGCATTTCATTCGCAAAAACCTCACAGAGGCTAAACGATTATTGGCTAAGGCCGGATATCCTAATGGGATAGACCCAAACACGCATAAACCCTTGGTTTTAATTTTAGATGTAGAATCTTCGGGAAGCCCTTACGATAAAGCAATATTTAATTGGTACAGGAAAAAATTTAAAACGCTGGGTATTACTTTAGAAATTCGTGAAAATGATAAAAATCGATTAAATTATCTATTAGAAAAAGGTTTATATCAAATGACCCTGCATGGTTGGGCCGCCGATTATCCAGATACAGAAAATTTCTTTATGTTGTTTTATAGTAAAAATAGTAAGAAAAAGTTCTTTGGACCTAATATCAGCAACTATAACAATCCTCAGTACGATAAATTATTTGAAAAACTATCATCACCTTTGAGTGAAAATGAAAAAAAAGCGCTAGAAATACAACTCTACCAAATTCTAATTCGTGATTGCGTATGGGCCTGGGGAATTAATAGCCAATTGATTTATCTGCATTATAACTGGCTTGAAAGCACGTTGGATACTTCACCTTTTTTATCTGGTAATTCAAAATATTATGCGCTTGATACCGCCAAAAGATCAAAGGCTTGGGTCTTACTCAATCAAGCAGAATTTAAACCATTAATCATCATTATTTTAACTGTTTTACTCTTAATTTTACCTTTCTTATGGGAAATGGTGAAATTTAATCGCAGTAAAGCAAAAAGAACAACATTTTAGGAGAGTATTATTTTAAAGCGCATCTTGTTGATGATTCCAATTTTATTTGTGGTTCATTTGGCTACCTTTTTATTATTTTTTGTCATGAATAGCCCAGATGATATTGCCCGTAACCACTTGGGGAATCGCATGGTCAAGGCAGAGGATTTGCAAATTTGGAAAAGCAAACATGGTTATGATGTCCCTTTATTTTGGAATGATTCTCAAGCTGGGGCAAAAAAAGCAACCAAGACTTTATTTTATGAACAGACCAAATACCTTTTTACATTTAATTTTGGTTTATCAATTTCAGGCAATAATATCAATGCGGAAATTAAGCAAAGGGTTTTGCCAAGTTTGGCAATAGCTCTACCAAGTTTTATTTTTGGGATATTATTTAATCTAATTATATCTTGTGTTTTGGTCTATTTTAGGAACACACACCTCAACCACATTGGCTTAATTGTAAGCATTTCTTTTCTTTCTATATCTACCTTATTTTATATTGTTTTTTCACAATACTATTTGGCGTATCTTTGGAAATGGTTTCCAATTTCTGGTTATGAATCAGGTTTTGCGGCAATTTCATTTGTATTGTTGCCTATTATCACACATCTATTAGCCGGTCTTGGGGCCGGGACAAGATGGTATCGTGCGTTAATCTTAGAAGAGATAGAGCAAGCTTATGTGACCACCGCACGTGCAGGTGGTATCCAGGAATCCAAAATATTATGGTCTTATGCTTTAAGGAATGCCTTATTACCCATTGTCACCGGTGCAGTGGTGCTAATTCCTTCTTTATTTCTCGGCAGTATTTTGTATGAATCATTTTTTTCAATACCTGGTCTTGGTAATTATCTCTTAGAGGCTTTAACTAAAGAAGATTTTCCAGTGGTGAGAACCATGGTTTTTTTAGGCTGTTTGAGTTACATGATTGGGTTAATTTTAACAGATATTGTTTATGGATTTGTGGATCCAAGGGTTAGGGTTCGATGAATATGCATTTCAGTGATGTCATCTACTTATTGTTGAATGTGATAATTGTGTATTTTATTATTTCAGCTTTTCAAAATACATATAATCAAAAAATTTGGATTAAAATCTTTAGACAACCCATTGCTGCTATTTCATTGGGAGTTCTTTTGGTTTTTTGGTTGATATCAATTTTAGACAGTATCCGATTCAATCATTTTACTTTGGTGGATTTTATGTTTTACCCATTGAATGAGGTGATGGAATTTTCATATTCAAAACCATTTGCTGTGAATCTGCTGATTCCAAAAGTGAAGTTTATAGACGGGAAATATCAAGCTCTATATGCACATTTATCATATGTACCGAAGACCTTTAAATCTTCGATAGATGTTTGGGCTTATGTTTTTAAATTATTATTTAAAGTCAGTCTATTTTTCAGTTTAACTCTAGCCATGGTCTGGATTTTTTTTCGTAAGAAAATTTATCATTTGTTGCCTTATCAAAAAAATATTCTCTGGATGATTATCAGTTTTTTGCTGACCGTTGCAGTTTTTATATTTCTTTTATTTTTATCTCGTCAATTTCATGTATTTGGTACAGGTCAAATTGGACAAGATATTTTATACCAAGCGGTCAAAAGCATCCGCACAGGCATGTTAATTAGTTTGATGACTACCATGTTGATGTTGCCATTTGCGCTTGGATTTGGACTGGTTGCAGGCTATTATGGCGGGGCAGTAGATATGGCTATTCAATTTATTTACACCACCATCAGTTCAATTCCTTCTGTACTTTTTATTGGTTCAGTTCTTTTAGCATGGCAGCTTTATATATCCGCTCATCACAGTTCTTGGAATGCCATAACCATTGCTGATACGCGTTTAATGATGATTTGCGTACTTTTAGGTCTTACCGACTGGGCGCATTTATGTCGATATATACGAGCTGAAGTATTAAAACTCAGAGAGTTGGATTATATCCAGGCGGCGAAGCTATTAGGCACTTCCAAATCAAGGATATTACTTAAACACCTTTTACCCAACACCATGCATTTAATTATCACCAGCTTAGTATTGAATTTTAGTTTCTTGGTGCTTGCAGAATCGGTTCTTACATATTTAGGAATTGGCGTATCACCTTTGACAATCAGCTGGGGAAACATGATTAACGCAGCGCGTTTAGAGTTGGCACGAGATCCTGTCATTTGGTGGCCGTTAATGGCAGCATTTATTTTCATGTTTATTCTGGTATTGTCATGCAATTTATTTGCAGATAGTCTTAGAAAAGCACTTAATCCTCGAGAAGAAATTCATGATTAGGTAAAAATAAAAAAACCTGGCAGGTGGAAATATTTCTGCATTGTCAGGTTATAAAAATGGAACAAAAAAATCATAATAACATAGGGGGCTTAGTAGGGTGTGCCTCTCCACCTAATTCTTCACTGGCATCTACAGGCTTTGAGCTCGCATAAGACAAAGATATCATATTCAGTGATAAAACCAATAAGGCCAAAATTTTTAAAGCCTTCATGACTTCCTCCTTGTGAAAATTTTAATCTTTCAATTCTCAGTATAGTCTAATTTTTTAATTTTAAACCTAAATAGTCTATGCTTAAGATAGATGAACAATGGAAAAAATTAAAAATGAAGTTTTCAGAAATCAGTTCTGCATTATGTTATACACTCGAGAAGTGGGGAATAAATTGCCTCTATGGCGTCACAGGTGGTGGGCTTTTAGAGTTGATTAAGCATCTTCCTCAATAACTTCAATTTTATACATTGTCTGAGTTTGCGGCCGGTTATGCGCCTATCGGTGGCTATCTTGCTTCAACTAAAATAAGTGCTAGTGCTTGCGTGCCAGGTATTGCGATTAAATTATTAGGTGCTGGTATGAGTGATGCAAAATTTTTACGATTACCAGCACTTTATTTGGTTTCTTTAAATCATTCGAAACTTGTAAACTTAACGCCTTTACAAGATGTCAGTCCTTATGGAATGAATATTATTGCGCAACTTAAAGCAGAGTTTGGTGAAGATGCGATTTATATGAAAGATGTCGAGTCATTTCCTCAATGTTTGGAAAAAATTGCTGCTACTTTATCAGCAAAAAGACCTGCAATTTTTATGTTTCACCCTAATTTATTGATACAACCAATAGCAATTTCAAAAATACCTTCATTAACACCACCTAATTTTTCGAGCGCTCACGATGTTATAGATTTTAGTAATCGTTTAAAAATGGCCATTCATCAAAAAAAACAAATCTATCTTTATGTTTGCTCTGAGGCTGGTATCGATGAAAGAATCAATGCTCTGATTAAAACTCTCCAGTCTATGGTTCAATTTCATGTGTTTTGTACCGTTAATGGTTCCAATGCCTGTACTGATTTAGAAAATTATTTAGGCCATGTTGGATTAGGCGGACGTAAGCATGTTAATAAAACATGGCAATCTTTAGGAAGGAATGATGTATTAATTACTTTAGGTATGGAAGCAGGAGATTATCATTTTTTAAAAAATAAAATGGATGTATCTGAGACATTGACTATAACCAATGATTTTGAATCCTATGGTTTTATTGAAAAATCTTACGCTCATCGCTTTAATGGGGAATTTCATTTATTTAAAGGTGAAATTGCTGATTTTTTAGAGAGAGTCATCCAAATACTTCAAAATGAAATTTTGCCCAAAGATAACTTGACAATTGAGTCTAATAAATTTGATTATTCTCATGAAAAAAAATACTCTGAATCTGTTAGTGTTTACGAATTTTATCAGCAAATTCAACATCTTTTCCCACATAATAGTATAGGTTTTGATGATGTGTGTATTGCATATCGTGATAGACAATTTGTTTTAAATAAGCCATCTAAAAATATTCGTTTTTTTTCATCTCAAGACTCTTCGGGCATGGGTGGTATTTTTGGGATGCTAATAGGGGCTAAGGTATCTAACCCAAATCTTCATTGTTTTGGTTTTACAGGAGATGGTTGTTGGCGCTTATTCTCTGGCGCAATGCCTGAAGCATCGAAACTAGGCGTTGTTTTATTTTTATTTAACAATCAGCGCTATGGAATTGTAAAAAATTATACTGACAAACTAAACGGAAGTCATTACGACCATAGTCAATTGGGGCGTGTGGATTTTGTCAAAGCGGCAAAAGCTTGTGGTTGGCAGGCTTATCATTTAGCCCCTAACCTTAGTAACTTAGAGGGGCTGATGAAAAAGGCAAAAAAACCAAACAATCCATCCTAATAGAAGTAATTACAGATACATCAGAAGAATTGGGATGGAACCCTCGTGAACTAAAGGTTCAATATATCCAAAAGGATAATCCAAGCAGTTAACTAAATTCCTGATGTTAAACCACCTATGATGTGATAAACTATTTTTAAATTTTAGAATCGCACCTAAACCATGTCACAGTCATTTATACATCTTCGATTATCAACTGAATATTCATTAAAATTTGGTATGGTTCGAATTGATGAGCTCATGAAAAAATTAACTAAAGAAGCTATGCCTGCGGTGGCTTTGACAGATTTCATGAATTTGTTTGCGGTGGTTAAGTTTTATAAAGAAGCAATCAGCGCTGGTATTAAACCGATTATCGGATGCGAAATTGCCTTACAATTAAACGCCGAAGACCCTCAGCTGTATCCTTGTATATTGTTATGTCAAAACTTAACAGGGTATCGAAATCTGACACAATTGGTCTCCAAGTCTTATGAAGAAGGGCAGGTTTTAGGTGTTCCAAGAATTCATTGGGCATGGCTTGAGCAACATCATGAAGGTTTAATTGCTTTATCTGGCGGCAGACAAGGAGATATAGGCACATTGTTGATTCAAGATAAAATAGAATTGGCAAAACAATCTGCACAACGTTGGGTTAATCTTTTTAAAAATCGATTCTATCTTGAAATTCAACGCTTGGGATTTCCTGAAGAAGAAAAATACAATCAAAACCTAATTCAACTGGCTGATGAACAGCAATTACCAATCGTTGCCACCAACGCCGTTACCTTTTTAGATGCTTTAGATTTTGATGCCCATGAAGCACGAATCTGTATTCATCAAGGCCGAGTGCTTGCCGATACTTCAAGGCCTAAAGAATTTACCAGCGCCCAATATTGTCGAAATGCCGAGGAGATGTCAGTACTTTTTAAAGACCTACCGCAGGCTCTACAAAACTCTGTAGAAATCGCCAAACGATGTAATTTAGAACTCAATCTTGGTAAAAGTTATTTACCCAATTTCCCCACACCCAATGGCGAACCCGTTGATGATTATCTACGAACTTGTTCTCAAGAAGGTTTGGAAAAAAGATTCCTACGTTTGAGACCAGATATTGATCATGATACCTATCGACTACGTTTGAAACACGAGTTGGATGTCATTATTAATATGGGTTTTCCAGGCTATTTTTTGATTGTTGCAGACTTTATTCAATGGGCAAAAGACAATGGTGTTCCAGTGGGGCCTGGTCGGGGCTCTGGTGCTGGTTCTTTGGTAGCTTATGCTTTGGGTATCACAGATTTAGACCCACTGGAATATGATTTACTTTTCGAGCGTTTTTTAAATCCAGAACGGGTGTCGATGCCAGACTTTGACGTTGATTTTTGCATGGTTGGAAGAGATCGCGTTATTGATTATGTAGCAAGACGATATGGCCGAGAAAGTGTGGCTCAAATTATCACATTTGGCACCATGGCTGCAAAAGCGGTCGTGCGCGACGTGGGCAGAGTTTTGGGGCATCCTTATGGATTTGTAGATAAAATCGCCAAACTTATTCCATTTGAAATTGGCATGACTTTGGCCAATGCTTTATCTCAAGAACCTGAACTTTTAAAACGCTATCAAGATGAAGAAGAGGTAAAAGAATTATTAGATTTGGCACAAAAACTTGAAGGTTTGGCCCGAAATGCTGGAAAACATGCGGGTGGTGTGGTGATTGCACCGTCAAAACTAACAGATTTTAGTGCAGTTTATTGTGAAGAAAACTCTACTCAAAAAGTCAGTCAATTTGATAAGGACGACGTTGAAGCAGCTGGTCTGGTTAAATTTGACTTCTTAGGGCTGCGTACCTTAACCATCATTAATGATGCTTTAACAGAGATTAAAAAACTTCATCCCGAAACCGATATTGATATCAATCATATTCCTTTAGATGACTCCAAGACCTTTGATTTATTGCAAAGTGGACAAACAACAGCAGTGTTTCAGTTAGAGTCTCGAGGGATGCAGGAATTAATCAAACGTTTAAAACCTGACTGTTTTGAAGATATTGTGGCGCTGGTTGCCTTATTTCGACCCGGTCCTTTACAATCTGGCATGGTCGATGACTTTATCGATAGAAAGCAGGGGCGTGCGCCAATTGTTTACCCACATCCTGACTTGGAACCAATCCTAAAGCCTACATATGGAGTTATTTTATATCAAGAACAGGTGATGCAAATTGCCCAGGTTTTAGCAAACTACACCTTGGGTGCTGCGGATTTATTACGTCGCGCTATGGGTAAGAAAAAACCTGAAGAAATGGCGAAACAGCGTACGATATTTTTAGAGGGTTCCCAGGCTCGTGGCGTGGATAATGAAGTTGCCTCCCAAATTTTTGATTTAATGGAAAAATTTGCCGGTTATGGTTTCAATAAATCTCACTCTGCTGCATATGCCTTGGTATCTTACCAAACCGCATGGTTAAAATGTCATTACCCCGCAGCATTTATGGCGGCTGTTTTATCGTCTGATATGGACAATACAGATAAAGTGGTTCATATGCTCAAAGAATGTCGAAAAATGACATTGCAGGTCAAAAAACCAAGTATTATGGATGGTGTTTATAATTTCCAAGTCTTGAACTCATTAGAAATCAATTATGGTCTTGGTGCTATCAAAGGCATTGGTGAGGCAGCTGTAGATTTAATGGTTGAAGAAAGAAAGCTTCATGGAAGTTATCAGAATCTTGCTGATATGTGTAAACGACTGGATTTGCGAAAAATCAATAAACGCGTTTTTGAAGCACTTATAAAAAGTGGTACTTTGGATGAACTAGAAAGCAATCGCGCGATTCTTTGGGATAATCTTGAAGAGTCTATGCAGCTAGGCGCTAAAAACTGGCAAAATAGACAACATGGTCAACAAGATTTGTTTGCTCTGTTTGATGAGGATGTGGGTGTATCTGAAAATACTAGCGTGGCATGGACTTTGCAACAAACCTTGCAAGCAGAAAAAGAGACCTTAGGGTGGTATATTTCTGGTCACCCAAGTGATGAGATAGTCCAAGAATTTAGAGATATCTCAGTTGTTTTACCGGTAGCATTGAGTACCATGAAGGTGATTCGAATTGCTGGTATGGTATCTGAATGGCGTAAAATGATGACCAAAAGAGGCAAGCCCATTATTATTATTGGTTTGACACAAGGCGATCATGTTCTAGAAATGGTTGCTTTTCCAGAGCGCTTACCCGAAGAAATGACGCGCTTTAGCACAGGCGATTTGATTTTTATTGAAGGCGAGGTGAGTATGGATCAAATTCGCCAACAACCACGTATCTCGGTACAAAAAATATTATCTCAAGAAGAAGCTAGAGCGCAGTACGCACAAGGCTTGATTATACCCCTTGAACAAGAACAACAGATTCATTTTGATGACATGAAAACACTCATGGAACTTCATCCTGGTCATTGTCCAGTTACCATATGTTATCGTGATGAACGGTTTTCAGTGAGTCTTATGTTGGGTGAGCAATGGCGAGTACAACCATCTATTCAACTACTACAAGGTTTACGACAATTATTGCCACACAGTCAGATTGATTTTAAATATGGCTCTAAGTTATTATAAATTCTAATTTTTAAAAGGGACTTTTTTATGCGTTGTTTAATCGTTTTAATTTTACTCTTTTCTCAATGGACTCATGCCTATTCTGTGGGAAAGGATGCGGTTGTGCGTCGTATGTTTTGGCATCCAATGCGTGCTGGTGAACGATTGAATTATTGTAATGAAGAAAAGAATTGTTGTGGCAAATCCATCGCCGATGGTTATTGTAAAAAACTAGGATTTAATCATGCGCGACGATTCCAGTTTGAACCAAATTTAGGTGTGACTAATTTTCTATCAGGTAAAAATGGCTGTAGAGGTTGGAAATGCTCTGGATTTGCATGGATTGAATGTACTGGTGTGAGAGCTTATGTCAGACCACCACTTTCAGATTATACCGAAAAACTCTTTGCCAAACCCCGTTGGAGACATTATCCACTGGCATGGTGCTATGATGGGCATAAAGGTTGTGGACATCGAGCAGCTTATGCATACTGTCGTTACCAAGGCTATGAAAAAGTCAAATCTTTCAAGTCTTCAAAAGTTATCTTTGCTTCCAAACAAATTGGTGGTGGGTATTTATGCTTTGGAACTGATTGCAAAGGTTTTGAATATATTATTTGCAAGCGCTAAAAAAAATTAGTAGCCCCAAAAAAAATTTGGGGCTACTTGGTTTTAGGCTAAATTACCATCCCATTTTAATCCAAAGTATAAGCCTTGAAGATTAAAATTATACTCATGACAAGTTAATACATTGAAATATGAAGCCCATTGCCAACCTGCATTAAGATTTAAATTACCTTGAGCAAGTTCTATGCCGTAACTAGCGCCAATTCTAGCATCTAATTCGGGGACTGCACGAACCCTATCAACACTAATTAATGTGTTATAAATATCTGCAGACAACTTGTCCGATGCATTATAAGAAGTATGATTAGAACCTGCCAATAAGGAAAATGCTCCATCTGCATAGATATCCAGATGATTTATGAGTTCATGTGTTAAATCAAGACCAATTCGGGCACCTAGGCCATTATAGCTTGAATCAAGGTTTGAATTTACATTGTAA
>DHHZ01000086.1 GCA_002403515.1 Legionellales bacterium UBA4759
AAAAAATGACCAATGAAGAGCTAATTTCTCTTGTGAAATCATTGAACTCTAAAGTTGAAACCCTTGAGCACCAGCTCTTCTTATTCCGCAATGCGCGCTTTGGTCGTAAATCTGAAAAAGATGCTGAATCTGGTCAAATGTCACTTCAGTTTGATGAAGCTGATGATTCAAATGTAGAGCCTGAAGTTATTGTTGAAACTTCTGAAACCCAAACCATTACTTATACCCGTCAAAAGCAAGCAAAAGGTCGTTTAAAGTTACCTGCCTCATTGCCTTATGTTGAAAAAGTTTATGATATTCCTGAGTCATTAAAATCATGTGCTTGTGGCTGCAGCATGACTGAAATCGGTGAAGAGCGTAGTGAACAAATTGATATCGTGCCACAAATGGCTTTTCGTGTTGTTCATGTTCGTAAAAAGTATGCTTGCAAACAATGTGAAGAAAATATTCAAGTGGCTAAAGCCCCCATTCAACCCATACCTCAAAGTGTTGCATCAGCAGGCATGTTAGCCCATGTTATTGATGGTAAATTTAATCGCCACATGCCACTTTATCGCCAGGAAGATATTTTTAATCGGGCCGGATTATCGGTAACACGAGCGACCCTTGGTCATTGGGTCATCAAATCAGCAGACTTACTCAGTCCACTGGTAAAAATCATGGCTGATATCATCCAAAACCATGATATTGCATGGGCCGATGAAACGCCCTTGCAAGTTTTAAAGGACAAAGATAAAAAAGGTTCGGGTAAATCCTTTATGTGGCTATTTATTGGTGGGCCTCCAGAACAAAGAAGCTTTATCTATCATTATCATGCCACGCGTGCCACGCAAGTTGCAGCTGATTTCTTTGAGGATTTCAAAGGCTATCTTCATGCTGATTGTTATAATGCTTATACGGCTTTAGGTAAAAAAGATGACATCACTCATGTGGCGTGTATGGCACATGGCAGACGTTATTTCATGGATATTGTCCGCCAAACTAAAAAACAAAAAGGCCTAGCCTTTCAAATCGTTGAGCTCATTGGCAAACTTTATCACTTGGAAAAACTTTTAAAAGAAGCTAATGCTTATCCTGATGAAATCAAACTCAAACGTGAGACGCAAGCAAAACCCATTCTTTTACAGATTAAAAAACTTTTGGATGACAATCTCATCAAGGTTCCCCCGCAAAGTCCACTAGGTAAGGCAGTGGCTTACATGTTAACCCATTGGCAAGCCCTTAACTATTATCTCTTAGATGGTCGTTTAGAAATCGATAATAATCGTTCTGAGCGTTCGATTAAACCTTTTGTGATTGGCCGTAAAAACTGGTTATTTCATGGAAATGACAAAGGTGCTAGAGCCGGTGCGACCCTTTATTCACTCATCGAAACCTGCAAAGCCCATCAAGTCGATGTTTTTGCATGGCTTAAACATGCACTCACCCATATGCGCCAAGCCGATACTCTTGAAAAAATGGAAGCATTACTACCTTTTAATGTTAAAGCTGAAGATCTAGACACTGCTCGCGCTATACCTGATCTCATATATCCTGAAAAGAGTGTGGCTAATTAACCGCTTACCAAAGATTAAAGTGAACCCATTAGCTATCGCGGTTCTGTCGCAAAAGCTGGCTCATGCCTATAATTAGATCATTGAACCCGAGACAGGGTTATCGGTTCTGTCGCAAAAACTTTGTAAGCGGTTAATTAGCCACATCTTAAAATTCGATCAATTTTCATGGACAATTATTTTCAGTTAACGAGCTGGAGATAAATGATGGCGGTATCAACAAAAAAATGGATTGATTACCATGCCCATATAGAAGCATGGATTCAAAGCGGGTTAAGCAAAATAAAATATTGTGAAAACGCCAATATTTCTTATAGGCGGTGGACTAAAGATCGCGCTGTAAAATGTAAATTATTGACAAGTTCCTAATTGACAAATTGCTTTCGTTCTTTGAGCGTTTATGCTAGCATAAGCTCTTAAATCATCTGAAGATAATACTCTATACTTCCGATACAGCCTAAAAAAGGGACTTTAATGAACAATAAAAAGCTGTCACAATCATCAACTGATAATTCACAACAACAAATTCTGGTTGATGATATTGTTCAATTAATTCGCCAAGGACAACGTCGTGTTGCTACAGAAGTGAATGCCACGGTTGTTTTGCTATATTGGACTATAGGAAGGCGTATTAATGATGAAATTTTGACTGATAAGAGAGCTGATTATGGAGATCAAATTATTGAGAGCGTCTCAGTTCAGTTAAGCCAGCAATTTGGTAAAGGTTATAGTCGCTCTGCGTTGTTTAGAATGGTTCGTTTTGCAAAAATTTATCCTGATAGTCAAATTGTCGCTACAGTGTCGCGACAATTATCTTGGTCTCATGTTGTGCTCATTTGTCAAATGGATGAAGAAATTAAGAGGGATTTTTATTTACAAATGGCTTGCATTGAGCGTTGGACTGTTCGAACTCTGCGGGAAAAGATGGGTTCAATGTTATTTGAACGCACGGTGATTAGCAAGCAACCTGAAGAAGTCATTAAATATGAACTTAAAAAGCTTGCTCAAACACAACAACTAACCCCTGAGCTTGTGTTTAGAGATCCTTGTTTTTTAGATTTTATTGGGCTGAATACAAAATACTCTGAATCTGACTTAGAAAATGCCATATTAGATCATATTGAAGAATTCATTCAAGAATTAGGAAGCGATTTCTGTTTCGTTGCCAGACAAAAAAGAATGTCAACAAAGCAAAAAGATAGGCATCTAGATTTATTATTTTTTCATCGCAGCATGCGTCGCCTAATAGCGATTGAGCTCAAATTAGATCGCTTCGAGCCAGAACATAAAGGCCAAATGGAATGGTATTTACGTTGGTTAGATAAAAACGAACGTAAAGAGGGCGAGGAGAAACCTTTGGGTATAATTCTCTGTGCAAGTAAAGACGAGGAAGATGTTGAGTATCTTGAGTTGGACCAGTCTGGGATACATGTTGCGCAATATCTAACCCAATTGCCCTCTAAAGAATTAATGGAATCAAAATTACATGATGCGATTATTAATGCAAAACAACAACATGAGACGCAGTTATTAAAGTTAGGTAAGCCATGAGTCGGATTCGATGGCAATTTATAGTGCACCCATTGAGTC
>DHHZ01000052.1 GCA_002403515.1 Legionellales bacterium UBA4759
ACCGCCAGAATCTTTGATTCAATTGAAGAACGCAAAATTCTAACCAAATGAGAACTTAGAAACAAGAGGTTTCACCTAAATTTCTTCTAAAATTTGCAATTTTTTTACGGGTTGCCCCATTTGCAGATGTTTTTGCAATATTTTATCAGCATCTGCAAAGTTTTCAATACGATACCATATATTGTCAGGATATACTAGTAGGCAAGGCCCTTTTTGACATCTTCCGAGACATCCAGAGGTGCTAACACGCCATTTTGATGGCCCCCAACACCCCATTTCCTGCATTTTTTCTTTCAAATATGCGGCAATTTCTAAATTATTTGAGTTGGCACAACACTTTTTGCCATCGGGCTTTTGGTTAGTACAAACAAAAATATGCTTTTCATAATACATAAAATCTAACTCTTTTTCGTGAAGGCATGCACTTTTTCTTTCAATTTCATGCCTGAGCGAAAAGTCACGACCCGGCGAGCACTTACAGGAATTTCTTCTCCTGTTTTTGGATTTCGACCTGGTCTTGATTTTTTATCGCGCAAAACAAAATTACCAAAGCCAGAAAGTCTGACATGCGTTCCAGTAAATAATTTATCTCGAATACAATCAAAAAAACCTTCAACAATCGCACGAGCATCTTGTTTTCCAAGATTTAGTTCGTCGATTAGCTTATCAATAATATTTGCTTTGCTCAGTGCACTCATTGCCCGTCCCTTAACTTGATATTAAATTCCTTTATTAATACCGACAATATCGCTTCTTGCAATGCCAAAATGTCTGCTTCAACCAACGTTTTCTCGACATCCTGAAACACACAAGCCAAAGCGATACTGACATGTCCGTCAGTAATCTCTGGACCTTGGTATACATCAAATACCTGTAAGTCTTTTAATATACCATAAGGAACAACTTTTCGGATAGCTGCCAAAATATTTTCAACAGGAATTTCTTTGGACACTAAAAATGAAATATCTCGACGAGTTTGTGGAAACTTTGACAGTCCTTGATATTTCTTTTTCGCCTCCGATGGTAACAAGGATGTATTGACTTCCCACAAAATGACCTGTTGTGGTAAATCCAATAATTGCTGTAACTTGGGATGTAATACTCCAATAACACCACACGCAACGCCATCGACAATCACTTTGGCCGATTGACCAGGATGTAATGCACTATGTTCTGTTTTTTGGAATTCAACATGGCTAAAGCCTTGTTTTTTCAAAAGATGTTCGATGTGCCCTTTGGCATCATAAAAATCAAAAACATGCCCTTTTGAACACCAATTTAAAGCCTTAGCATCACCGTATAACAATCCAGAAATTTTTTGCTCTTCAATGGTTTCTGTAGCACTGCCATTAAAGGTCACACCACATTCAAAAAGTTGAAGGGAGGCTTGTTGGCGATTGGTGTTATGAATTAAGGCTGTCAATAACCCAGGCCATAAACTCAAACGCATGTGCGCCAATTCAGGTGAAATGGGATTGATTAATGGAATGGCTGCCATATTTGGGAAAAGCATTTGTTGAATTTTAGGGTCAACAAATGCGTAACTAATGGCTTCGTTGTAACCTAGCTCACATAATGCTTGGCTCCAGAGTCTATTTTGTATCTCTAAAGGTGCATTATTCCCTGGCTTTAACTCACCCTCTATCGGAATGGTTGGAATATTATCATAGCCATAGACTCTCAGTATTTCTTCAACCAAATCAACATCATGGGTTATATCAAACCGATAACTGGGTACCGCAACTTGCCATAGATTATCCTTCTCAACGACTTCAAAGTGCAGTCTTAACAGCATGGCTTTCATCTCAGCATTGCTGAGTTTTATACCTGTTCTTTTGGTAAATAATTCTGGAATAAAATCGACTGTTGTTGCCTTAGGCAGTGAGGCGCTGTCTTCGATCACTTGAATAGGACCAGGCTTTCCGCCGACCAACTGAACAATCATCTGGGTTGCTAATTCTAAAGCTTGGACAGGCAGGTTAGGATCAACACCACGTTCATAACGCATTGAAGCATCTGTCGATAATCCATAACGTCTTGCTAAGCCTGCCATCATAATGGGATTAAAAAAAGCACTTTCTAAGAAAATATCGATGGTATCTCCATCAACAGAAGAACTTAAAGAACCCATGACTCCAGCAATTGCAACCGGCTGTTGACCATCGGTAATTAATGGGGTGCCAGCTTCTAGAGTTACTGTTTTTCCATTTAAAAGCTCAATATTTTCTTGTTGACCTGCTCGACGAACCACGATTTCACGATTCATTTTATGCAAATCAAAAGCATGTAACGGCATGCCCAAATAAAACATCACATAATTGAGCACATCAACCACAGGATGAATATCTCGAAGTCCAATGCGACGCAAACTTTCTCTTAACCACATGGGTGATAAAACATGTGGTTTTATACCTTTAATCATTCTCCCTGTGTAACGCGGGCAAAATGCACCATCTTCAACACGAATATGAATGGTTTCGTCATGCTCTGGTTTTATAGATAGTTGCTCTTGTGATTTAAACGGTGTATTCGAAAGGGCTGCAAGCTCACGAGCAAGACCCAATGCACTAAAACAATCCCCACGATTTGGAGTTAATTCAAAAGTAATCACATGCTCATTGAGATTAAGATAGGTTCTAAAATCTTGACCTACTTGGGCATCTAAGGGCAACTCCCAAATACCATCAGATGTTTCAGCACAACCTAATTCCACGGCCGAACATAACATTCCAGCAGAAGGCTCACCACGTAATTTTGCTTCAGCAATATTTAAACCACCTGGTAATTTAGCACCTGGCTTTGCCAAAGCCACTTTGAGCCCTTCGCGTACGTTCGATGCGCCACAAACGATTTGAACAATACCTTCACCATTGTTGACTTGGCAAACGGTTAATTTGTCTGCTTGTGGGTGTCTTTTGGTTTCTACTACTTCTGCCACCACGACATTTTCAAAATCGGGTGCAGACATTTCACAAGAACCCACCTCTAAACCAGCCATTGTAAAACGTTCTATGATTTGTTCGATTGATAAATTGGGCTTGGTCCAGGTATGTAACCATGATTCACATACTTTCATACGACCTCCTAAAACTGTTTTAAAAACATGACATCGTTTTCAAACATCATGCGTAAATCATCAATTCCATAAGCAAGCATTGCTAGACGGTCTAAACCAATACCAAACGCAAAACCTTGATATTCTTTAGAGTCAACACCTGCTGCATCCAATACATTAGGATGTACCATCCCACAACCACCAACCTCTATCCAGCCGGTGTGTTTGCATAAACGACATCCTTTTCCTTCACATTGATGACAAGTCATGTCCATTTCCGCAGAAGGTTCGGTAAATGGGAAATAAGATGGTCGAAATCTAAAATGAATTTCTTTTTCAAAAAAATCGGAAAATGCCACTTGCAAAATATACTTTAAATGGGCCAAATGCGTGGTTTTATCAATCATCAAGCCTTCCAATTGATGAAACATTGGCGTATGAGTCACATCTGAATCATGGCGATACACTCGACCTGGTGCAATCACTCGAAGCGGAGTGCCCTGCTTTAATGCACGAATTTGCACTGGAGACGTATGTGTTCTTAATAAATGTCCGGGTGCTACGTAAAAAGTATCATGCATCGCGCGAGCTGGATGGTGCTCAGGAATATTTAAGGCAGTAAAATTATTAAAATCTGTTTCAATCTCAGGACCTGTAGTTAAATCAAATCCCAACTTGAGAAAAAAGTCGCATAAACGATTTTTAGTTTGTGTCACAGGATGCAAACTGCCATATGGATTTGCACGACCAGCAAGGGTGACATCTATCGTTTCTTCTTGGATTTGTGCGGCCAATAATTGTTCTTGTAAGACTTGTAACCTTGTATCCAAACGCTCTTGGATTAATGTTTTGGCAACATTGACCATTTGTCCTAATTTTGGCTTTTCACTCGCCGGCAAATTAGACAAAGTTTTCATAAACTCGGTTAACTGACCTTTCTTTCCTAAATAATTCACGCGAATCTGTTCAAGATCTCGAGGATGTGTCGCTGCATCTATTTCTTGACAGGCTAGATTTTGTAATTCTTCTATACTTTGCACCATAAGACATGCTCTTCAAAAAAAATAAGGAGGCCAGAGCCTCCTTAAAAAGTTAAAACCGTTAGGTCTACTTTATCGATTAACTGGCCAATGCTGCTTTAGCTTGCTCAACAACTTGAGCAAATGCTGCTTTGTCATGAACAGCTAAATCAGATAGTACTTTTCTATCTAATTCAATGGCTGCTTTTTTCAAACCATTCATCAATTGGCTGTAACTTAAACCGCAAGCTCTTGCTTCAGCGTTAATACGAACAATCCATAATGCACGGAATTGACGTTTTTTCTGACGACGATCACGGTAAGCGTATTGACCGGCTTTGATTACTGCTTGTTTAGCAACACGGTAAGTACGACTACGGGCGCCGTAATAACCTTTTGCTTGTTCTAATACTTTTTTATGACGCGCTTTAGCGGTCACACCACGTTTAACTCTAGGCATTGCTTAACTCCTCTCTAACCACCATTCAACATACGAGTTGCCAATTTAGCATCACATGGTTTCAAATGTGTGCAACTGGTACGTAATTGACGTTTTGCTTTAGTTGTCTTTTTGGTAAGAATGTGGTTTCGATAAGCGCCTTTGCGTTTAATGGCACCACTAGCTGTTTTACGAAAACGCTTACAAGCGCCTCGATGAGATTTTAATTTTGGCATACAAATCCACTCCGCATTGTTAAATGACAATTATTTTTTCTTCGGTGATAAAACCATAAGCAATTGTCGCCCTTCTCGCTTAGCTTGTTGTTCGACAATACCAAATTCCGCTGTATCTTGTTGCAAACGCTCAAGAATTTTCATACCTAAGTCTTGATGCGCTACTTCGCGACCACGAAATCTCAGCGTAATTTTAACTTTATCACCATGCTCTAGGAAACGTATCAGGTTGCGTAGTTTTACCTGATAATCCCCCTCTTCTGTCGTAGGACGAAACTTCAACTCTTTCACTTGAATTTGTTTCTGTTTCTTTTTGGCTTCTGCTTGTTTTTTACTAACTTCAAACAAATATTTACCATAGTCCATGATACGACATACAGGCGGTTTCGCAGTAGGTGAGATTTCAACTAGATCTAACCCACTTTCTTCAGCCGCTCGTAATGCTTCTCTTGTTGACACAATACCAACTTGTTCACCATCGGCATCAATTAGACGCACTTCCGGTAATGTAATCTGGTGATTTATGCGTGCTCGATCATTGTCACGCTTCATAGATGCGCAAATATCTATGCCCTCCTGTTAATTTTTTTGATTAATTTTTTCATGCAAAAATTCAGCAAAGCCATTAATACTCATAGCACCTAAATCAGTACCATCTAATGAACGCACTCTGATTTCTTTTTGCTGATATTCTTGGTCACCAATAATGATAAAAAATGGAATCTTTTGCAATGTATGTTCGCGAATTTTAAATCCAATTTTTTCATTTCTCAAGTCAGATTGTACTCTAAATCCTAAATTTTGCAAATGTTTGGTGATATTTTGTGCATATTCGTAATGTTTTTCACTGATTGGCAGCACCATAACTTGCACAGGTGCCAACCAAGTTGGAAATTTTCCTGCATAATGCTCGATCAAAATTCCAATGAATCGTTCAAATGAACCCAATATCGCACGATGCAACATCACAGGATGTTGTTTTTGACCATTTTCTGCAACATATTCTGCACCCAAACGAACAGGCATAGAAAAGTCAACTTGGATGGTACCGCATTGCCACTTACGACCTAAACAGTCGGTGAGTGCAAATTCTATTTTAGGACCATAAAATGCCCCCTCACCTGGGGCATCTATCCATTCCATGCCATGGTCACGCATCGCTTGTGCTAATGCAAACTCAGCTTTATCCCAAGTTGCATCATCTCCAACACGTTTTTCTGGACGCCGTGCTAGACGATAAATCATATTATCAAAACCAAAATCTTGATAAACCGATTTCAACAATTTCAACATGCTACTGACTTCACTTTGAATTTGTTCTTCAGTACAAAAAATATGCGCATCATCTTGAACCATATTGCGAACACGCATCAAACCATGCAATGCGCCGCTTGGTTCACATCGATGGCAATTGCCAAATTCTGAAAAACGCAAAGGCAGATCACGATAACTTTTAATACCTTGATTAAATACCTGAACATGGCAAGGACAATTCATAGGCTTAATTGCATAATGACGATTTTCTGTTTCGGTGACAAACATTTCATCGCGGAAATTCTGCCAATGACCCGACTGTTCCCACAGCACGCGATCAACAACTTGCGGCGTGCGAATTTCTTGATAGTCGTAGTCTTTCAAACGATTACGCATATATTGTTCAAGAATTTGATAAATAGCCCAGCCCTTGGGATGCCAGAAAACCATACCAGGTGCTATATCTTGGAAATGAAATAAATCAAGTGCACGGCCTAGTTTTCGATGGTCTCTTTTTTCTGCTTCTTCGATTCGGTGTAGATATGCTTTTAAACTATCTTTATCTGCCCAAGCTGTCCCATAAATTCTTTGTAACATTGGCTTTGTCACATCGCCACGCCAATAAGCGCCAGCCAACTTGGTTAATTTCACCGCTTTAATACGACTGGTTGACGGAACATGTGGCCCACGGCAAAGATCGATAAAATCACCTTGTTGGTAAAGTGATATTGATTCTGTTTCAGGAATACTTGAAATCAATTCAACCTTATAAGATTCATTTTTATCGGCGAATAATTTCAATGCATCATTGCGAGACATTTCCATTCTTTCGACTTGAAAATTTGCTGTTGCCAATTCTTGCATTTTCTTTTCAATAGCAAGCAAGTCATCCGGTGTGAATGAACGTTCATAATCAAAATCATAATAAAAGCCATCTTCTATCACTGGTCCAATGGCCATTTTGGCGGTTGGAAATAAGGATTTCACCGCTTGAGCCATTAAATGAGCACTTGAATGACGAATGACTTCCAATACTGCATCATCTTTTTCAGTCAAAATTTTAATATCAGAGTCTTTAGTTATTAAATAAGAAACATCCACCATTTGCCCATCAATTTCAGCAGCCATCGCAGCTTTAGCAAGGCTTGGGCTGATGGTTTTTGCAAATTCAACAACGGTCATGGGTTGCTCTATAGAACGAATTTGACCATCTGGCAATCGCAGGTTTAGCATTGAATCTTCCTTTTGACTTTGATGAATAAAAAAAAACCCTGGCAAGCAGGGTAAATTATTTATGGTAGGCACGAGTGGGATCGAACCACCGACCACCACCATGTCAAGGTGGTGCTCTACCACTGAGCTACGTGCCTTTAATAAAAAGCT
>DHHZ01000105.1 GCA_002403515.1 Legionellales bacterium UBA4759
TGAAATTCTCGCCCGCTTCATACTTAGTTCATTTATTCAAGAACTTAATCATAGGAATGCGATTAAATTTGCATCTTTCGATTGAATAAGGTTAAATTAACACATTATATTTCATAGGAGTAAGCATGGGTTTTCTAAAAGGTAAAAAAGCTTTAATTATTGGTTTAGCAAGCTCTCGTTCGATTGCATATGGTGTTGCGCAAGCATTTCATCAACAAGGTGCAGAACTAGCTTTTGCATATCAAACTGAAAAGTTAGAGGAACGAGTAAAAGACTTGGCCAAAGACTTTAATTCAACACTGGCATTTCCCTGTGATGTGGCCCATGATCATGAAATTGAACAATTAGCAAAATCTGTTCAACAACATTGGGATAAAGTAGATATTATTGTTCATGCGGTTGCATTTGCACCTGCAGACCAAATTTCAGGTGATTTTGTTACTCAAGCAACTCGCACAGGATTCCAAATTGCACATGATATTAGTGCCTATAGCTTTATTGCCATCGCTAAAGCGTTTTTACCTTTGATGGAAGGGACCAATGGCTCACTATTAACCCTATCGTATTATGGTGCAGAAAAGGTTGTTCCAAATTACAACATCATGGGTTTAGCTAAAGCCAGCTTAGAGGCTGCTGTTCGTTACATGGCGTCAAGCCTAGGCCCACGTGGTATTCGAGTCAATGCTATCTCTGCAGGCCCCATTAAGACTCTTGCTGCGGCAGGTATTAAAGACTTTAGAAAAATGCTTACCTCGTATGCAAAAGCAACCCCGCTCAAACGCAATATCACCATTGAAGAAGTTGGTAATTCAGCAGCATTTTTATGTTCTGATTTAGCATCGGCTATCACAGGTGAAGTGATGCATGTTGATGCAGGCTTTCATGTTGTTGCCCTGCAAGAAGAACAATTAGACTAAAACACACCTTGGGCCTATGTCATCACATAGGCCTATGCCTCTCACCGATTAAATTACAGAACTTTTTGAGACAGATCAAATATTTTGGGCAACAATTGCCAAGGTAATGCAATAATATTTGGTGCTAAAACTCGAATTTCTTCACACCGACAAACTAAAAATCCTTTTGAATAGCAAGGATACTCTGCCAAAAACTTAGTTAAATGTCGACAATCTTGAATTTTTGGATTTTCTGTCAACTTTACTTCGATGGGTAGATATTGATGATGAATATCGATGACATAATCAACTTCTGGACCATTATGATCCCGCCAGTATTTTAACCGCCCCATTGACTGATGCAAATGAATTAATTTCATTAATTCCACACCAATAAATTGTTCAAAAATCAATCCTTTTTCCCGCTCAGAAAAATGCCGCCCCTCCTTAGCACAATAACGTCTAACCCCCATATCAAAAAATAAAAATTTCGGTGCTTTGGTTAATCGTCTTCGATTGTTTATAGTTGAAATTGCGTCTATTCTCCAAGCAATCATACAATCTTCAAGAATCTGATAATACTCAATAATTTGATGTGTACTAACACCAATTTTTTGAGAAATCGCTGTAAAATTGATAGGCTCGCCAATTGTTAAAGCTGCTAATTCTAAAAACCGAGAAAATGCTTGTAGATTTCTTACAATACCTTCTTGTCTTATTTCCTCTTCGAGATAAACTTCAACATAAGATTGTAAATCTATATCAATACTTTGGGAGAGTTCTTCTAGATAAATTCCAGGCAATAACCCATCTTGCATCAATATTTCAAGAGGCTTAATTGGCAAAGGTAACTCTTCAAGACTTAGAGCATCCAATGTTAAATAGACCAGTCTTCCAGGTAATAAATTTAAAGCTTGTTCTTGCCCATGCTTAAGTTTTCTTGCTGATGAGCCTGTTAATACGAACTGTGCTTTCTGATTATCAATTAAATACTGAATAACATCCATAAGTGCTGGAACACGCTGGATTTCATCAATCATAACTAAAGGCAGTCTTTTTGAGTGATTGATTAATAAAAACCCTTCAATCATATCAATGAGATCATCAGGTCTTTTTTCAAATTTTAATCTTTGTCCTGGCACAATTAGATTTATATCAAAATCAAATTTTAAGCAGTTTTTTAATAGTGTGGTTTTTCCAGTTTGGCGTGGACCTAATAGAATAATACTTTTACCACGATGAAGTTGTTGGTGTATAAGAGACTCAATTGAACGATTAAAGTAGACAGTCATGATAGTTTTTTCATAATTTCAATGAAATTATTTTAATTAAACAATAATTTCATTAAATTTTCAAGTTAATTGAAGGAAAATCAGATAATTATCAGCCATTTAGTTGATTTTGTGACATATTCAACATCAGCTGGCACATGTTATTTTTTGAAGGGGTGCTTACGTCTAGAAGAAGTTGGCTCCATCTGGATTTCAATATTGTCTTGATTGAGCCTGGCCGCAGTTGATGCTGTTCTTTTCGATTTAATTAAGCTTGCCCCCTTTGCCACCAATGCTTGAAAAATTTTGAAATGACCACATTTGGAGGCTATATCAAGAATCTTTTCGCCAGTATTTGGCATGACTTGATTGGGTTGAGCACCATTATCCAGTAATAAGTTAACCACTTGAGTTTGACCATTGTATACCGCTAAATAAAGTGGAGTAACACCTTGTATCATGCCTTGATTTGGGTTGGCTCCCTTTGCAAGCAAGGCTTTAACTATTTCTATATAGCCATTCGTTATGGCTACAAGCAAAGGAGTGACACCACTGATCACTGACCTTACGCACTA
>DHHZ01000070.1 GCA_002403515.1 Legionellales bacterium UBA4759
ATTTTTTCTGATTTTTCATCAGGAATTTCAGTTTCAAATTCTTCTTCAAGTGCCATAACTAATTCTACAGTGTCTAAAGAATCCGCACCTAAATCATCAACAAAAGAAGCATCATTGCGTAAATCTTCTTCTTTAACACCCAATTGTTCAACAACAATTTTTCGAACTCTTTCTGCTACAGTACTCATCGTAATCGATTCCTCTATAAATTTATAACAAAAAATATATCATGGTTGTATTTTAGTATAATTATTATACCATGTACATCCCACCGTTCACATGAATTGTTTGACCTGTGACATAATTCGCATCATCTGATACTAAAAACGCAACAGTTTTTGCGATATCTTCAGGTTTTCCCAAACGCTTCATAGGAATACGTTTTAACAACTCCTCTTTTACCATATCAGGTAAAACAGCAGTCATGTCTGTGTCAATAAAGCCAGGTGCAACAACATTGACTGTAATACCTCGGCTTGCCATTTCTTGAGCCAGTGATTTTGAAAAACCAACAACACCAGCCTTAGTAGAAGTATAATTCACTTGTCCACTATTTCCAGTCGCACCAACAACAGACGCAATATTAATGATTCTACCCCAACGCGCTCTAAACATATGTTTTAAACAAGCACGGGTCATTTTGAATACACCGGTTAAGTTGGTTTCAATCACATCAAACCACTCATCATCAGTCATTCTGAGCAATAAGTTATCCGCAGTAATACCTGCATTATTAATTAAAATTTCTGGAACAAGATTTTGAGTTGCTAATGATTCAATCAACTGATCTGCTGATTCAGGTTCACGAATATTAAGAACCTGACCCTGGCCTTGACCATTTAAATAAGCAGATATTTGCTCTGCACCTTTTTCAGTGGTTGCTGTTCCTACAATATAATAGCCTCTTTGTGCAAGCTCTTGTGCAATCGCTTTACCAATTCCTCGACTGGCACCAGTGATTAATACTATTTTTTTATCGGCACTCATTAAATTCAATCCCATGTTGGTAAATGTTGAGGTTCAAAACAAAACATGTTTTTTAATTCAGGCGTGGTTCTTTTGGCTAAACCTGATAAAACTTTTCCTGGACCGCATTCTATACAAGCATTCATACCATTTTCAACAAATAATGCGAGTGTATCAGTCCAACGAACAGGCATGTACAATTGTTGCGCTAAAAGTCGACGAATATTTTGTGCATTGTCATAAATGCTTAAATCAACATTACTCAAGACTTTACAAGAAGGTTGTTTAAAATCATATTTTTCTAACTCTTCTTGAAACGCTTCAACAGCAGGTTTCATCAAGCCACAATGACAAGGAACACTCACAGGGATCAATTTGGCCATGCGTGCACCCATCTTTTCAAATTCACTGATTGCTTTCTGAACTAAAGATAAATGTCCTGCAATAACGACTTGGCCGTTGGCATTAAAATTTGCTGGAGATAAAACCAAAGCTGGATTGGAGTCTAAAACTGCCTTACATACATCAGAGACTTCTTCGTTAGATAAACCAATGATGGCAGCCATTGCACCTTCTTCACCGACAACAGCTTTTTGCATCAATTGTGCTCGGCAACGAACTAATTTCAAGGCATCTTCAAAGGAAATAGAATTTGCACAAACTAAAGCAGCGTATTCTCCCAAACTATGCCCTGCCATCATTTCTGGTTTTGGCATACCATGCTTGGTTAAATAACGAAACATAGCAACATCTGCTGTTAACATCACAACTTGAGTATTGAGAGTATCATTTAAAAGAGCTTCGGGACCGTTTTGAACCATATCCCAATAATCAATTCCCAAAACATTCTTTGCTACATCAAATGTTTCTCGAATCACAACATCATGTTCAGACAATGCTTTTAGCATGCCTATAGATTGAGAACCCTGACCTGGAAACATACAAGCCAAACGCATCATTATCAATTTCCTCAATGGTTATAAAATCAAGCCTTGATTCATAAAATCATTAATTTTTTCACGGACTAAATGTACAACATTATTTTGTACTTGTAGAATTGCTTGTTCAATAGCATTTTGAAAGCCCAATACAGAGGCGCCACCATGGCTTTTAATCACAATTCCATTCAACCCAATAAGAGTTGCTCCATTATATCGAGCTGGGTCAAGGCGCATTTTAAGGCGCTTTAGTATTGGCATTGCAATAATGCCAATTAATTTGGTGAACCAATTTTCATGAAAAACTTGTTTGAGTTGTTTCATGATCATTTTAGCTAAACCTTCACTTGCTTTTAATGCAACATTACCTACGAATCCATCACAAACAATTAAATCCACATCGCCCAGGTAAATATCATCACCTTCTACATAGCCAACGTAGTTTAATAATTTGCACTCATTCAATCGATAAGCTGTTTGTTTAACTTGATCATTGCCTTTGATTTCTTCTACACCAATATTTAAGACACCAATTTTAGGTTGACTAATATGGTCAACTGCTTGAATTAAAGCAGAACCCATAACAGAAAATTGGAATAAATGTTCAGCACAAGAATCAACATTGGCGCCCAAATCAATGACTCGAGTTTTGCCACGACGACTGGGTAGTTCAGCAATGATTGCTGGTCTATCAATACCAGGTAAGGTTTTTAAAACAAAACGTGCTGTAGCCATCAATGCGCCGGTATTGCCTGCACTTACACATGCATCAGCTAAACCATCTTTTACACAATTGATAGAAATTCTTAACGAGGATGCTTTTTTGGTACGTAATGCTAATGAAGGTAATTCATCCATTTCAACGACTTCTGGCGCATGAACTATTTCACAACGAGAAATCAAAGAATCGGGGTAAGGCTTTAATGCCTGCTGAATTGAATCTTCTCGCCCAACAAGTAAAAGGCGTAAAGAGGGGTATTTTTTTAGCGCATTCATTGATGCAGGAATGATCACAGATAAACCGTGATCACCGCCCATTGCATCAATCGCTAATCGAATAACTTCCAAGGGATTACTCGTTATCTTCGAAAACAGTGTTTTCAGTGTTGATAACTTTACGACCACGGTAGTAACCATCAGCAGTCATGTGATGACGAAGATGAGTTTCTCCAGATACTGGATCAACAGACAATGATGGTAAAGTTAAAGCATCATGCGAACGACGCATATCTCTTCTAGAACGAGATTTCTTATTTTGTTGTACAGCCATTTTCCACTCCTTAAGGATCAATCTAAATTTGGCAGGGATTGTAAACTTTTTTACAACAATAGCCAAGAGATTTATTTATTTTATCATAACAATCTAATCAAATTGCATTAATTTTAACTGATTTTGATCACAATCTTCAATATTTTGATGAAATTGAGGTAAAAACAAATGACAATTATCAATTAAAATTTCTTTTAAATCGACTATTAAATCGCTTGCCACAATAACATCATAGAGAGATTGATACTTTTCTGCAATTTGCTCATTTGGACAAACAGCAAGCTCAGTTTCCAAGTGATATTCTTGTATAAATTCTTTCATACAACGTTGACAATAAACAGGCACATCAGCACGTTCGTTGATTTTTAAAAGATAAAATTCACCTTTAGATTGCACTTCATAATTAAATTTCAACTCAAAACCTTTTGAAACATATGAAGGCAATCGTTCTTCTAAGTAAATTGTTTCTTCAATACTGGTCGGATGATTTGCTTTTTTCTTTAAATCTAATTTCATAAACAGTCAAATATTTAAAAGATAAACTCAATTTTATCAAAAATTACAATTTTTTAAAAATAATTTTTTTCAGTTACCTTCTTGAGCATGAAGCCCAAATCATCATTCATTTGTTTTTGCATGTATAGTGAATAATTTATTTTTCAACATGGATGATACTTTGATATGAATTTTCTATCAAAAAATTGTTCATATCGCTTATCAATGTTATAATACTGCATCTCAAAATTTTGTTGATATTATGAGTAAAAAAGACAAGGTTATTATTGGTTTATCAGGTGGTGTTGATTCTGCTGTATCTGCATATCTATTAAAAGAAGCAGGCTATGAAGTCGAAGCATTGTTTATGAAAAACTGGGAACAAGATGATTATCCTGGTTTTTGTGCTGCCGCCCAAGATTTAGAAGACGCCAAAGGTGTATGTGAAAAACTCAACATCCCACTTCACACCGTCAACTTTTCCAAAGAATACTGGGAACATGTGTTTCAAATATTTCTTAATGAGTATGCCCAGGGCATCACGCCAAACCCAGATGTATTGTGTAATAAAGAAATTAAGTTTAAATACTTTCTAGAACATGCCATGAATCTTGGTGCCGATTGGATAGCAACAGGTCACTATGCTCGAAGAGTCGAAAAAGAAGATGGCACTGCGCTTTGTCAAGCCAAAGACATAAATAAAGATCAAACCTATTTTCTCCATGGCATCAACAAAAATGCTTTGAATAAAACCTTATTTCCACTTGGTAGTTATTTAAAATCTGAAGTACGTGAAATTGCAAAACAACTTGATTTACCCAATCACGCAAAAAAAGACTCTACAGGTATTTGTTTTATTGGCGAAAAAAATTTCCGAGATTTCTTAAAAGATTTTCTACTCGCAAAACCAGGCAATATCATCACAACAGATGGAAGAATCATTGGTAAACATCAAGGAATTATTTTTTACACACTCGGGCAACGTCAAGGACTTGGATTAGGTGGCGTCAAAGGTGCCGATGAAAAACCATGGTTTGTAGTTGATAAAAATACCGCAACCAATGAATTGATGGTTGCTCAAGGTGAACATCACCCAAAATTATACGCTCAAGGCTTAATCTGTGGCCCAATTCATTGGCTCAAAGATCTAGATGACAGTAATTTCCCACTGTCGTGCCAAGCAAAAATTCGATATCGTCAAAGCTCACAACATTGTTTATTGTCGGCAAAACAAGATAATGAACATATTATTCATTTTTCTGATCCACAAAGAGCTGTTACACCGGGACAATATATTGTGTTCTACGATAATCATCGATGTTTGGGTGGCGCTCAAATTATTAAAGCAATACCGTAATTTATGGAGATAATATGATTGTATTTACAAAAAATGCAGCTGATAAAGTTGCTGAATTGATAGCAGAAGAAAATAATCCCAATTTATGCTTAAGAATTTATGTCACTGGTGGTGGCTGTTCCGGGTTTCAATATGGTTTTTCTTTTGATGATTCCATCTTAGAAGACGATACCATTGTTGAGCAATCTTGTAGTGATGAAAGTAAAAAAGTCAAACTCCTTATTGATTCCATGAGTATTCAATATCTCAATGGCGCAGAGGTAGATTTTAGCACAGGATTGCAAGAAGAATTTATCATCCGCAATCCCAATGCTAAAACAACCTGTGGCTGTGGTTCCTCATTCACCATGGATGATGAATAATTAGTAAGGTTTAACCACAACTTTGGTGCCTATTCGGACAAAATGATGAGATAACCAGTAGGCATCATCAGGTGTAACCCTTACGCAGCCATGACTGGCATTGTATTTGGGAACATCGTACGAACCATGAATGGCGTAATATTTACTAAAAAACATACAATAAGGCATTTTTGCACCACCATGAGGTTTCGGATACCGACTTGATTTGCAAGACGCCGCTCCCTTAGACCATACATGATATACACCTGAAGGTGTTCTGCAACCACGATGAATATCTTTACAATAGTTGGCACCGCCAGAGGCTCGACCAGTACGAACGACTTTTCCTGAGTCATTGATTGCTGACCAACTGTGTGTGCGGGGATTAAAAACAAAGGTATTAGCTACAGCATCCAGACTCAGTGCAAAACCCAGCACGCCTATAAAGCTAAAACTTTTATTCAATTTCATTTTTTCATCCTTGAGATTGTACTATGCAATTTGATTATAGCAACAAAAAAACAAAATGGATTAATTTTGATCATTATTTTAAAAATAATTATAGTTTCACGCGATTGGCAATACTATTCCAAGTTGTTAATTTTTAGTTTATAATGTGTGCATATTAGATATTATGAGCATTTTTAATGCCTTTTGATTTGATGAATGAAATTGAAAATAAAGTTTTTTTGGACTTTAGAGAGATTAATCAATATAAATCCATGAATATTTTCCTTGATATCGCAAGGAATCTTTCACTTTCTTTTGATATTTTGTGGACCCCAATTGGAAAACACACTCTGAATTTTAATTTCACATTCCTATGGGTTAAGAACATAGCTTTCATGGGGTTGCAAATGCTAATCGTTCCCTTTTGTATTGTGAATGTAATAGAAAACTACAAATCCCCCTCTATTATTGAAATTTTCATTTCAGTGATACTCATTGAAATGTTGTTATTAGCTAGTTTATTGCTGACCATTTCTTTAGGCTTACTTTCTGTATTGACCAGGCCAGCTGCAACTTTATATTACCATTTTAAAACACCCCATGAATCAGAACAAAAAACAAACCCAGCGATTGTCAATTTTAAAAATGACGCTGATGAATATCCTAACTACGACATAAGGTTATTTATCTAACCCTAGTGGATAAAGTCTCATTCTTGTAATGCCCCCCTATTTAAATTAAAATGATTCTTTATTATTCTAAATATTCTCTTTGATCAATGACTGCATTATCTCCATTAATTCAAATAAAAAATTTAAATAAAGCTTATGGTAAGCATGTCATTCTTAAAAACTTAAGTTTTGATATTTTTCCTGGTGAGTTTTTAACCCTTCTTGGGCCATCTGGTTGTGGTAAAACAACACTTTTAAAAATTATCAGTGGTTTTGAATCCCCTTCCGATGGCGAAGTTATTATTGAAAATGTTTTAGTCAATAACTTACCGCCTCAAAAAAGAAATGTTCATACGATATTTCAAAACTATGCACTCTTCCCACATATGAATGTTTTTGAAAATGTCGCTTTTGCGCTTCGCTGTAAGAAAGTTAATAATCAAATTGTCCATCAAAAAGTACTTGAGGCTCTGAAATTAGTTGAACTCAGTGCATTTAAAGACAGAAATATTCAAGAATTGAGTGGTGGGCAACAACAGCGTGTGGCCATCGCTCGGGCGATTATCAATCAACCCAAAATATTATTACTTGACGAACCACTGAGCTCTTTAGATTATCGCCTCAGAAAGAAAATGCAAATAGAACTTAAAAATTTGCAAAAGCAACTGAATATGACATTTATTTTTGTAACGCATGATCAAGAAGAAGCATTAACGATGTCAGATAGAATCATCATATTTAATCAAGGAAAGATTGAACAAATTGGCACGCCCTATGATATCTACGAAAACCCACATAATCTATATGTAGCCAAATTTATTGGCGAAACAAATATTTTTAATATCACAGTGCAATCCATGACGAATGAACACATCTATACCAAAATCGCTGGTGTTCCCATTTGTTGTAAACGCCCCCACAATGTTTGTAATGGTGACCCCATGCACTTGTTGGTTCGTCCTGAAAATATTAGTGTGTATCATGCTGACCAAAACGATGATTTAAGCAATAAGCTCATCGGAAAAATCATCGACATTACTTATAAAGGGCCAACCATTGATTTGAATGTACTTTTAGAATCAGGGCAGATTGTTTCAACTTCTGAATTTTTTGACGAAGATCATGAAAAAATTGAGTATAAGCTCAATGAAAAAGTTTACTTAGAATGGCCAATTGGATGGGAAGTATTACTACCTTATGAACATTGAAAAGTTTTTCCCACGCTTTATTATTGGTTGGCTTCTGGTATTTTCTTTTTTACCAGCGTTCATGCTCATTGTCTTAAGTTTTTTGACACCTGACATCAACTCCATTGCAAAACTGCCTTTGACATTTGAACATTATCAACACCTACTAGACCCTTTGTTTCTTAAAATTGCTTGGCGCTCCTTTTATTTAGCTGGATTAACCACCATCCTATGTTTATTACTATCGTATCCTTTTGCTTATTTTATATTAAACATTCGCCACAAAACTTTAGTTATCATCCTGATTCTTATTCCATTTTGGACAAGTTCGCTAATTCGTACTTATGCCATGGTTGATTTGCTAAAATGGCATGGCACAATCAATAACTTCTTATTAAAACTTCAAATCATTCAAAGCCCATTGAACCTACTATATTCTAACTCAGCTGTGCTTTTAGGCTTGGTTTACAATTTACTGCCGTTTATGATTTTACCCATTTACAACGGGATGCAAACCATCGATAAAAAGTGTATCGATGCTGCAAAAGATTTAGGCGCTAATAAACTACAAATATTTTTAAAAGTATTTTGGCCACAAAGCCAAAAAGGTGTCATCAATGGCATGCTGATGGTCTTTTTACCTGCCATGACATTATTTTATATTCCCAATATTTTGGGTGGCGCAAAGTCAATTCTTATTGGTAATTTAATTCAAAACGAGTTTATATTTTTAAACAACTGGCCCCAAGGAGCTGCAACTAGCACCTTTTTATCATTGATTCTAATTGCATTATTTATTTTCTCTCAATCAAAAGGAATGAAAAAATAATGTTTAAAATACTCAGTAGAAATATCTATATCCTTTCAATTCTTTTATTCTTGTATTTCCCTTTATTTTTATTGGTTTATTTTTCATTCAATGACGCTCAATACTCAACACAATGGCATCAATTTTCTTTGAAGTGGTTTAAAGCGTTATTCTCTGATCAACAATTGATTGATTCTTTGTTCAATTCCTTATTATTGGCTTTTTTTTCTTCATTGATTGCGACTTTTAACAGCGTTATCGCGGCAACACTTTTGGTCTTAAAACAATCCAATAAACTCTTGAAAAATTTTATCCTAATTCCTTCTTTTTTAATTATTTTACCTGATCTGATTTTAGGTGTTGGTTTCCTACTCATCCTCAATTTATTAAATATACCTTTTGGATTTATTTCATTACTTATTGCCCATGTTACCTTTTGCACCCCTTTCATCATTTTTTCAGTCATTTCAAAAATTAAACTGTTTAATAGAAATTATTATTTGGCAGCTTTAGATTTAGGTGCTTCGAAATTATACATCTGGAGAAAAATTATTATTCCCATTCTAGGCCCTACTGTATTAAGTGCCTTTTTCTTAGGATTTACTTTGTCTTTTGATGATGTGATTATCAGTTATTTTGTTGCCGGTCCAGAATTTAATATTTTACCTTTAACCATATTTGGCATGATTCGAAGTGGTGCAACGCCTGAATTAAATGCTCTGTGTACCATCACTTTAATTTTCTCTTTGATACTTATTATTTTTGCTCAAAGTAAATTAAGGAAATCATAATGACCAAGCTTCTAAAAATTTTCTTGATACTTTTATGGGCAAATATTGGCTTTTGTCAAAAATACTTAAGAATTGCTGCATGGGGTGGCGAAGTACCGCCAGAACTCATACATCAATTTGAGAAAAAAACTGGAATTAAAGTCTACATCACCACAGTAGAAAGTAATGAAAGCCTCATCATTAAACTCAAAACATCACGACAAAGTGTTTATGATATTATTGCCCCTTCAAATTATTACATTTCTTTATTAAATAAATTAAATATTATTCAAGAACTGGACCCCAAAAAAATTCCTGAGTTAAAAAATATTAATCAACGTTTTATTCAAACTGGACAATCGTTATATACAGTCCCTTTTATTTATGGTGCTTCTGGAATTTTTTATAACAAAAAATGGATAAAAAAAATTCCTTCGCATTGGATAGACTTTTGGTCACCTGAATATCGTGATCAATTGTTATTATTGGATGATACTCGAGAGGTATTTTCATTGGGATTATTGTCACAAAACCTTTCTCCCAATAGTCAAAATCCCAAAGACATTCATCATACTTACAAACATTTATTAACGCTCACACCCAATATAAAATTATTTGCCAGTGACGCCGTGCCTCGGATTATTACGGATGAAGATGCAAATATTGGTATTGCATGGAATGGCGATGTGGTTCGAGCACAACAAGAAAATAAAAACCTCGAATTTGTCTATCCAAGCGAAGGCTATATTTTATGGAGTGAAGGTTTTTCTATTACAAGTCATGCTAAAAATATTGATGAGGCTTACGCATTCATCAATTTTATTCTAACGCCAAAAAATCTAGCACAGATTACCAAAAAATATGGGTTTTCAGTAACCAATGAAAAAGCCAAAGAATTCTTGCCAAAAAATTTAGTTGAAAATTCTATATTGTTCCCTAATCAAGAAACTTTAAACCAAGGTATTCTTCAGGAACCACTCAATGCAGAATCATTAAAACTGTATAACCAATATTGGGAAAAATTTAAATTATCGATTTAATAAACGGATATAATATGAACCACAAGATACTTTGCTTTGATTTAGAAACGATTCCAGATATTGTAAACGCTAGAAAAATTTATGAACTATCAGATGAATTAACCGAAGCTGAAGCATGGAAAATCATACGTATCAAACGCATGGAAAAATCAGGCACTGATTTTTTACCCCATTATCTTCAAAAAATTATTGCCATTTCTATTGTATTGCAAGACGCCGATAAAATTAAAATATGGACCATTGGTCAAGACAATGAAAGTGAAGCTGAAATCATTCAACGATTTTTCCAAGGATTAGAGAAATTTCAACCGACTTTGGTTTCTTGGAATGGTCAAGGTTTTGATTTACCTGTTTTACATTATCGAAGCTTGATTCACAATGTACAAGCGCCGATTTATTGGGAAGCAGGCGAAAATTTCGGTGATTTTAAATGGAATAACTATGTCAACCGTTACCACCAACGACACACAGATTTAATGGATGTTTTATCAGGTTATCAAGGAAAAGCCTTTGCACCGCTTGATGAGCTTTCTCATATTGTCGGACTACCAGGAAAAATTGGTTTACATGGTAGTGAGGTATATCCAGCTTATCTCAATGACGAATTACAAAAAATTTGTGATTATTGTGAAAGTGACGTACTGAACACCTACCTGCTGTATATTCGTTTTTTATGGTGTAAAGGTTCATTTAGTGTCACCCAATACCGCAACATACTTATCAGCCTAGAAGAATATTTAATCAAAAACCAACAAAAGTCTCACTGGCAGGCTTTTTTACCTTACCTTCAAAACCTACAAAATAACCTCATAGCTGAGATTTAGAAAATATGGCATCAGCATCCTTTCGGGTGCTGATGCTTTGAAAAAACCCTGATTAAGTTATCATTGGATTGTAAATTTTATTGATCATGTGATCTTATTATGAAATAATGAGTCATTATTTGCGCTTTAGAGAAAATAATGGCTCAACAATTTAGCGAAATCACATTCAATGACATCGAGGATTTTGATACACAAGTACTTTATAATTGGCAACACTTATCAACTGCTACTTTTTTTAGAGACTCCATCGTTTTACTTGGTGCACCTTTATCTTATTCCTCCACTTCGGCATATATTGAAACGACTAAAAATTTTATATTCAACATGTTTCTAAATTTATTTGACATATTTTTAAGCTTTTATTATTTCCTTAAAATTTTTAATTTAAAAAATCCATCTCATAATTTTATGTTAAGTCTTACAAATCTTTGGGATGGGGTCAAAAACTTAATTATAGATACACTTGAGTTTGCAATATTTACCACCTTGACCATCTTGTCGATGCCTACACGTTTATTAAGTAGTCTGATTTGCTACGCACCTGCGTTGTACAATCATTTCACAAACGACGAAATTGAAGAATCATCATCATTAAGAAAAACTGCTTAAATCTAAAATCCCAAGCTCTAGAAAATATTTTCTAGAGCTTATTTTCAAATCACACTATAATTGCGCATCTTTATAAACCTCTGATTGTTATTATGAGCCATCAAGTCTCAGATCTCATTGAAATTTTTAATCAATGTTTTCAAGAAAGTTATCAAACCATTTTAGTCAAGGGTGGTGATGAGCCATTGTATGTACCTGCGAATTCAAATCATCCCTATCACCAGGTTATCTTTGCACGTGGTTTTTTCAGCAGTGCTTTACATGAAATAGCTCATTGGTTAATTGCAGGTGAAAAAAGACGACTTCTTGAAGATTATGGCTATTGGTACATTCCCGATGGTAGAAATGAAGAACAGCAAAAACAATTTGAAATTGTTGAGGTTAAACCACAAGCATTAGAGTGGATATTGTCTGATGCTTGCCAATATCCTTTTCAAATTAGTGTTGATAATCTCAATGGACCGCCCATGGACCTTGCTTCTTTTCGGCAAGCAATTCAAGAAGAAAAACAAAGGATGCTTGATAAAGGCCTATCTATTCGAACTCAATTAATTTGTGACGCACTAACAAAGAAATTCTCAAAATCTCCCGAGCATGCTTAATTCACCAAAAAGATTATAAATCCCCAATTTATCAGTGAATTTTTTTATGTTATTCTAAATATAATTTTTATAAGATGTCTAGGATAGATAAACTGATGCATGACGACGCTTTTTTTTACACCATTTTCTTAATTTTCACTGGCGCCGCCTTATTATCTACTCTGGTACTCTATACTCGTCAATCTCTTTTGGTTGCCTATATCCTACTTGGCGCTATTATCGGCCCTTGGGGCATGCATTGGGTGGCCGAGTTAAGCGCTATACAACAAGTTGGGGAAGTAGGCATTGTCTTCTTGCTTTTTCTCCTGGGACTTCATCTCCAACCCCAAAACCTGTTACACATGTTAAAGGAGGTAACTTGGATTGCCCTATTCAGCTCGGTAATATTTGCGTTGATTTGTTATGGTGTAGCTAAAGCATTTGGTTTACCTAATAACGACTGTATGATTATCGGTGCTGCCATGATGTTTTCAAGCACCATCATTGGTTTGAAATTATTACCCACAACCATTTTACATCACCAACACACCGGTGAAGTGATGATATCTGTACTCTTAATGCAAGACTTAATTGCTATTATTGTACTGATTCTATTAAATGGCGCTCAACAAGGCTTCTCATGGCATCAGCTGCTTTCAGTCAGCGTTACCTTTCCTTTATTAATTGCCTTCGCATTCTTTTGTGAAAAATACATTCTAGTAAAACTTTTAGCTAAATTTGACAGAACCAAAGAGTATGTTTTTTTACTTTCCATTGGTTGGTGTTTAGGAATGTCTATCTTAGCTAAAAAACTTAATTTGTCTGAAGATATTGGTGCTTTTGTAGCAGGCGTTGCATTAGCGGCCAGCCCTATCTCTCTCTACATTGCTGAAAGTTTAAAACCACTTCGAGATTTTTTCTTGGTGATGTTTTTCTTTTCAGTCGGCGCAACCTTTAACTTCGACTTGGCAAAAATGATAATTATGCCTGCATTGGTTTTATCTGCTTTAATTCTCATTATTAAACCTTTGAGCTTTCATTTAATGTTTTGGAAGGCAGGTGAAAAGAAAAGTGTTGCTAAAGAAGTTGGACTTCGTTTAGGTCAAGCGAGTGAGTTTTCGCTCTTAGTGGGCAGTATCGCCCTTGAGGGTGGTTTAATTGATAGTCTCTCTAACAACCTCATTCAAGCCACGACTATTTTAACCTTCATTGCGTCTTCATATATTGTGGTATTAATGTATCCAACGCCAATGTCACTAACCGATAAAATGCGTAAAGATTAATAGGGAGTTTTAAATATGCGTTTTTTAATTATTGTGTTGTGCTTATTGAGTGAAAAATATCTCACCCATGAATTTTTTACCTTCAGAAAAAAATGGGCTGATCTTTACGGCCAATATATTGAAAAATTTATACCACAAAATATTTTGAATTCAGTCCCTATTATGCGCTTTGCAATTTATTTGGGTTCTCTTGCTTTGCTTTGCATCATTTTTGGTTTATTTGGACACCATGGCATCGGTTTAATTTTGAATTTCGTATTCGAATTGGCTGTGTTTTATATTTGCTTAGGCGAACATAATTTATTTTATGTTAATGCCAACGAAAAAAAATTGATGAATGACAATGAATTTATCCTAGCCATGAACCAAGAATTTTATGCGGTAATTTTATGGTTTTATGTGTTAGGCCCTTTCGGTGCACTATTTTATAGAGTGACGCAACATTTCACCCACACTAAAAAAGCACCTGCAAATTTATTAAAAATTAAGGCATTTTTAGACTGGTTACCTGTTCGAATGAGTGCTTTATTATTTTTTCTTGTTGGTCACTTTCAACCTGGATTTTCAGAGTTAATCAAAAATATTAACCTAAATCCCATGGAAAACGATGCTCTTTTGATACAATCGGCTCGTTACGCACTGGAAGTGAAAAAAGATGAAAACATCGACATGATGAAATTACAAAATTTATTTAATCATTCTTGTTTACTTTTAGTATTTTTATTAGCAATTTATGTGATTGGAACAATTCTTTAAATTTTAGGATGATTATGTTGGTTAATTTAAAAAAAATACTCACACTGTTGTTATGTTCATTAATTCTAACTGCTTGTGTACATCATCAAGCAGTTATTCAAAAAATTCATCCTAATAAATCTTGCTTGAATCAATGTCTCCAAGAATTTAGTTATTGCAAAAAAATCTGCACGGATAGTTGCCCTGAATGCTGTGGGGTATCAAAATTTCATGCCTTAGAATCCTATCACCGTTATGTAAGACAGTCACATGTACAAGGATTTTTTCCCATCAATTTATTGCAATCTTACGATGATCCACTAAAATGCAAGAAAAACAGTTGTGAATGCCAAGCTGATTATGTTTTGTGCAAACAACATTGTACAGGTATAATAACGAAAAAGTTAAACCATAAAAAACAATGCTGAATTCGTTAACCATTTAATTTATGTATATGAGGTTAAACAATGACCACACATTTGCAAAATGATATCGATCCTATAGCTACTCAAGAATGGATTGATGCGCTTGAAAGTCTTTTAAATATTGAGGGTGACGAACGCGCTCAATTTATTATTGATAAATTAATTGAAACTGCTCAAGAGTCTGGTGTGCAAATTAATAACACCATTCACACCCCGTATAAAAATTCCATTCTACCTCATCATGAAAAACAAATGCCAAACGATGAGGGCCTCTTTAATCGTCTCAAAGCAATCATTCGTTGGAATGCGGTTGCAATGGTATTAAGAGCTGGGAAATATGCACCAGAGTTGGGTGGTCATATTGCAAGCTACGCATCTGCTGCCGTCCTTTATGAAATTGGCTTTAATTATTTTTATAAAGCGCAAAATGAAACCCAAAATGGAGATTTAATCTATTTCCAAGGGCATTCTTCTCCCGGCATTTACGCACGTGCTTTCTTGGAAGGACGTTTAAGTGAAGAACAACTTGAAAACTTCCGTCAAGAAGTTGAAGCAGATGGCTTATCTTCTTACCCACATCCATGGCTTATGCCTAATTTCTGGCAATTTCCAACAGTATCGATGGGTCTTGGGCCATTACAAGCCATTTACCAAGCCCGTTTTATGAAATATCTAGAGAATCGTGGTTTGCTCAAAGATGAAAACAGAAAGGTATGGGCGTATCTTGGTGATGGTGAAACCGATGAACCTGAATCACTAGGGGCATTATCCATTGCTGCCCGTGAAAAATTAGACAATTTAATTTTTGTCGTTAATTGTAATTTACAACGCCTGGATGGCCCTGTTCGTGGTAATGGGAAGATCATTCAAGAATTAGAAGGTATTTTTCATGGTGCGGGCTGGAAAGTCATCAAAGTCATCTGGGGAAGCCGATGGGATGCATTATTTGCCAAAGACAAGAATAAATTACTCCAAAAACGCATGCAAGAATGTGTTGATGGTGATTACCAGGCTTATAAAGCACACGATGGTGCTTATGTTCGCAAACATTTCTTTGGAAAATATCCAGAATTATTAGAAATGGTTGCTCACATGACCGATGATGAAATTTGGCATCTCAACCGTGGTGGCCATGATCCACAAAAAGTATTTGCAGCCTACGCTGAAGCTGTTGCGCATAAAGGGTCACCTGTTGTTATTTTGGCTAAAACCATCAAAGGCTACGGCATGGGTACTGCCGGTGAAGGTATGAATATTACCCACCAACAAAAGAAAATGACTCTAGAGCAATTGGCTCAATTTAGAGATAGATTCAGTATTCCAATTAAAGATGAAGATTTACCGAATATTCCATTTTATAAACCAGCCCCTGAAAGCCCTGAAATGAAATATCTCATGCAACAAAGACAAAACCTTGGTGGCTTTACACCTTCTCGTGTCAATGAAGTAGAGAAATTTGAAATTCCAGAATTACGTGCGTTTGAAACGCTTTTAGGTGATTCTGGTGGTCGCGAAATGTCATCAACCATGGCTTTTGTCAGAATCCTGTCGATTTTATTGAAAGATAGCCATATTGGCTCTCGAATTGTTCCAATCGTCCCCGATGAGTGTCGTACTTTTGGTATGGAAGGATTGTTCCGACAAATTGGTATCTACTCTCCTGTTGGTCAACTTTATACACCCGTTGATCGCGACCAGGTAATGTATTACCGTGAAGAAAAAAATGGCCAGATTCTTGAAGAAGGCATTAATGAAGCAGGCGCATTTTGTTCATGGATTGCAGCAGCGACATCCTATAGTTCTAATCGCGTCACCATGATTCCATTTTATATCTATTATTCTATGTTTGGTTTCCAACGTATTGGTGACTTGGCATGGGCTGCTGGTGATATGCAAGCCAAAGGCTTCTTGCTTGGTGGTACTGCAGGACGTACAACCTTAGCCGGTGAAGGTCTGCAACATCAGGATGGTCATAGTATTTTAATGGCCTCGACTATTCCAAATTGTATCGTATACGATCCGACCTATGCTTATGAGCTCGCTGTTATCATTCATGATGGTTTAAAACGTATGTATGTTAACAATGAACATATTTACTATTACATCACTGTGATGAATGAAAACTACGAACATCCTGCAATGACAAAAGGTGCAGAAGAAGGCATTATCAAAGGCATGTATTTGTTACAAGCAGCACCTGTTGATAAACGTCCACGTGTTCAATTGTTAGGTAGCGGTACAATTTTACGTGAAGTTGAAAAAGCTAAAAAACTACTCAATGATGACTTCAATGTCAGTGCTGATGTTTGGAGCGTGACAAGCTTTAGCGAACTACGCCGTGAAGCATTGGATATCGAACGTCACAACCGCATGCATTCACAAGCCAACACCAAAGTCAGCTATGTCACTAGCCAACTTGAAAAAACTACTGGTCCTATCATTGCAGCAACGGACTACATGCGATTGGTTGCTGAACAAATTCGACCTTTCATTGGTCAACGTGATTACGTGACTCTTGGAACAGATGGTTATGGCCGAAGTGATACGCGCGAACGTTTAAGATATTTCTTTGAAGTTAATGCTCATTTTATAGTAATTGCAGCCCTTGATAGTTTAGTAAAACAAGGTCAATTGCCGAAAAAAGTTCTTAAAGATGCTTTTGAAAAATATGGCATTAACCCACATAAACCTAATCCTGTGACACAATAATAAAAGGACAGAATTCTATGGAACATTTGATTAAAGTCCCTGACATCGGTAGTAGTAACCCTGTCGATGTCATTGAAATTCTGGTAAAAGTAGGCGATGTGATTGCTATCGATACGCCACTCATCACTTTAGAATCTGACAAAGCTAGCATGGAAATCCCTTCTTCTGAAGCAGGTGTTGTAAAATCCATTCAGGTAAAGGTTGGTGACAAAGTTAAAATGGGCGATTCTATTTTAACTATTGATGTGCAAAGTACTGAAACGCCAAAACCATCAGAACCAAGCGCTACTCCTGAAACTCCAATTGCACAAGCGCCAAAAATAGCTGAACCTATCAGCACAAGCGTCACAGAAGAAAGCATCTGTGTTCCTGATATTGGCAGCTCTAATGCAGTTGATGTGATTGAAATCATGGTCAAAGTAGGCGACAGCATCGATGTTGATACCCCATTAATTACTCTGGAATCTGACAAAGCCAGCATGGAAATTCCATCGCCCAAAGCAGGTGTTATCAAAAGTATTGCTGTGAAAATTGGTGATAAAGTTAATCAGGGCTCACATATTCTAATGCTTGCTACAACAACACCATCTGCTACTGCTGAAGAAAAACCTGCTCCAGCACCATCGATTGCAAGCCCTGCGCCAGCAGCTCAAGCAATCGTTACACCACAGGCAGTTGAAGTCGTTTCTTCAAGCACAAGTATTTTAGCAGGCCCTGCGGTACGTCGACTGGCGCGCGTATTGGGTGTAGATTTAAACCAAGTGTCTGGTACTGGTAAAAAAGCACGAATTCAATTAGAAGACGTGGAAAAATATGTCAAGCAACGTCTTCAACAACCAGCGTCTACTTCAGGAAATGGTTTTTCATTACCTGTTGCACAAGATATTGATTTTTCTATTTTTGGCGACATTGAAAAACAAGAACTGAGTAAAATCAAAAAATTAAGCGGTCAAAACCTCCATCGTGCATGGTTACAAATTCCACATGTGACACAGTTTGATGAAGCAGACATTACCAATTTAGAAAGTTTTAGAAAAGAACAAACCGCGTTGCTTGAAAAAGAAGGCGTTAAGTTAACAATTTTAGCCTTCATTACCAAAGCAGTCAGTCGAGCCTTACTACAATTTCCTGAATTTAATTCATCATTATCAGCCGATGGTCAAACCTTAATATTAAAAAAATACGTTAATATTGGTATTGCCGTTGATACTCCTCAAGGTTTGGTTGTCCCAGTTATTCGAAATGTGGAAAAACTATCGATTAAAGAAATTGCATTGGCCATGGCTGATTTAAGTCAAAAAGCTCGTAAAAAAGCATTACTGCCAAGTGATATGACTGGAGGTACCTTCACGATTTCAAGCCTAGGCGGAATCGGTGGAACCGCATTTACCCCCATAGTTAACCACCCTGAAGTTGCCATTCTTGGTGTATCTAAATCATCGATTAAACCTGTTTACGAAAATAATCAATTTGTACCACGTTTGATGCTTCCATTATCGCTCTCTTATGATCATCGAGTCATTGATGGAGCACAAGGTGCAAGATTTACTCGTTATTTATCTGAATTATTAAGCGATATTCGCAAAATTATGCTTTAAATTGTAAGGAATTATTATGAGTTCTGAGATTCAAACCGATATTATTGTTATTGGCAGTGGCCCTGGTGGTTATACTGCAGCATTTAGGGCTGCAGATTTAGGCAAAAAAGTTGTTTTAGTAGAAAAATTTTCATCGCTTGGTGGTGTATGTCTTAATGTGGGATGTATCCCATCAAAAGCTTTACTTCATACCGCTCAAGTCCTCGATGAAACTAAAGAAATGGGTAGTATAGGTATTGAATTTGGCCCCGTAAAAATTGATGCTAAAAAATTAAAAGAGTCCAAAGACAATGTGGTTAAGAAATTAACCGGTGGCCTAACCATGCTTGCAAAACAACGCCAAGTGACTGTTATTCAAGGTGTTGCACATTTTACTGGTCCTAAAACCATTGAAATCAGTGGGGAAAAAGGCAAGCAAGTTGTTCATTTTGAACAAGCAATCATTGCTGCAGGTAGTGAGTCTGTTACATTCCCATTCATTCCAGAAGACCCAAGAATTTTCAGCTCAACAGGCGCACTGGAATTGCGTGATATCAAAGGCCATTTAATGGTATTGGGTGGCGGAATCATTGGACTTGAAATGGCCACCGTTTACCGTTCTTTAGGTGCTGAAGTGACCGTTGTTGAATTTATGGATCAGCTCATTCCATCTGCTGATGCGGATTTGGTCAATGTATTACAAAAACGCATGCAGAAAAAAGGCATTGAATTTTGTCTGAAAACCAAAGCAACAAAAATTGAAGCGAAAAAAGATGGTTTGTATGTCACGCTCGAAGGTGAACATGCAACCAAAGAACCTCGTAAATTTGATCAAATTCTTGTAGCTGTTGGTCGTCGCCCTAATGGTGACAAAGTAGGTGCAGACAAAGCTGGCGTCAAAGTTGATGATCGTGGATTCATCGCTGTTGATAATCAAATGCGCACCAACATTCCTCATATATTTGCTATTGGTGATTTGGTTGGACAACCTATGTTAGCTCATAAAGCAGTGGCACAAGGGAAACTAGCTGCTGAAGTAGCCTGTGGTATGAAGCACTTTTTTGACCCTAAAACCATACCGAGTGTTGCGTATACCGATCCTGAATTGGCATGGGCTGGTCTTAATGAAAAAGACGCTAAGGCGCAAAATATTGCTTATGAAAAAGCGGTATTTCCATGGGCAGCAAGTGGCCGTGCCTTGAGCATGCATCGTGAAGAGGGTCTTACCAAATTATTATTCTGCCCTGATACCAAACGTATTCTTGGTGCAGGTATTGTAGGTATGAATGCTGGTGAATTGCTTGCTGAAGCATGTCTTGCAATTGAGATGGAATGTGATGTTGAAGATATCGCATTAACCATTCATGCACACCCTACCCTTTCGGAAACCGTTGCTCAAGCGGCAGAAATGTTTGCTGGTTCGATTACCGACTTGTATATTCCTAAAAAGAAAAAATAATGCTTTTGGGCAACAAATGAATCTATCATTTGTTGCCTATCTCATCACACATTGGTTGTTCATTTTAAATTCATCGTGATATAATTCTTTCATTTTTATTTCATCAACATCACAACATGTTTAATTTCATAAAAATTCATCCCAATTCCAATTTGCACTATGTTCTCCCTACCGCCACTTTGCAAGAAACCATTACCGAAATTGAGTTAATTAGACCCTATAATCAATTATTGCTATCGACAAGCTGGAATCAAGATGAACTTTCAGTAATTATGAAAAATGTGCCACAGGATGTGGGCTTATTAATCCCTGCTAATATCAATATCAAAACGCTAAAATCAGCACTTGTGTATTTAAATCCTTTTCGAAATATCCATTTCGATCATAATTTTACTCATCAAGAACAAATAAGTATTCTTGAATCTTTACCTGCTGGTGTGAAATTTATTTTACCCACACACCAAACCGAGTCTGAACAAATCGCCTTGCTGCAGAATCTACCCCCTTATACTATTGTTGCTTGCAGCAATCCCAAAATTACAAATGGACTACTATCGCTTATTCTTGATAATTTAAATGTGCATTGTATTTTGGAAATTCATGAATCTTGGTCCAATTCCGTGGTTAAAACCATCATGCAAAATATCCCTGAAAACCGCGGCATTGTTTACCAAGATTATAACGATAAAGATTATTTAAATTTGCTTAGAGCTCTTCCACCTGGAAGAATCTTTGCCTTGCACAACAAGATTCCACAATTGGTTTTAGATAAGGCCCTAAAAAACGTTCCTATCGGCACCATCATTTACACACCAGATATCAGTAATTTCCAACATCTTGAACATTTGTACCATAGTCTTCACATGGGAAATATTTTACATATACACCATGAAAATATGGTTGCATTATTAGATGGCCTCAATGAGTTTATTGGTGTTCAGTTTTCTCCCCATTTTGAACCTGAGCGCCTATTGCAGTTGGTTAGAAATTTTAGTGACAATAATTTCTATGTTGCACACCCTCAAGAAGAATTATCAAGAATTGAACTGGTATTAGATTGTTTACCTGATGATTGTGGTTTTAGCCCATCTTCAAATACTACTGAAGAACTATGGTGTCATCTTTGTGCATACCTCTCACCCAATCATTGGATAATGCCAGCATTAACCCTCAATGAAAGAGAAATCATCAGTGGTTTAAAATATCTTAAACCTTTCACACAAATCATTTTTGACCCACAAACATTGGGCGACATTCAAATAGCTGTTCTTCAAAATTTACCAATCAATGTCATCTTTACACCCCATCCGCAAATAGAATTTATACATTTGTTGTCTAATCTAGAACATTTAAATTCCCTGGCCATTTACATGCCTTTAATTGAAGATACTTACCCTAATAGCTATATCATAGATAGTTTAGATATGCTCAATCCAGAGGCTATTTTTATGCCCAATTTGGGAATGGATGACGATATCCTCATCTATCTTCTGGAGGGATTAAGAGTCAATGCTTTGTTCATGCCACATCCTGATATCTTTGAAGATAGTCTATTTAATATTCTGTATCAATTACCAGAACACATTCGTTATGTACCTAATCACGCCATTGATATTGAAACCAATATTCAAGCCATTGGATATCTTTTTGAAAATGCTTGCATCACCTTTCATCCCCAAAACAGTCCTTCTTATGCAAGGCAATTGATGTCGTACTTTCATCCCGCACATGAGGTGCAATTACATCGCTTAACACCTTGCGAACTTTATCAATCACTTGAAGTACGTTTTTTTCATAACAAAGAAATAAGCCTAAACGATACCAGATTTATTCATCTCAATGAGCCATTAGACGAAGCTTTAAGCATTATTGGGACGCTGAAAGAGTTTGCAACCTATGAGCCACACTATAGTCTTTCTTTAGACCTCATGCTTGAATGCCTAAAAATTTGTCCGAAAAAAACCATTTTAAAGCCTCATGTCAGAATGCCATCGAGCATCCTATTTCAATTATTAAGCGCTATGCCAACACATATGATATTTTCACCACACATCAACTTGCCTGTGGAAAAAGTTCTTGAAGCTTTGGATTATGTTCCAGCAGATTGCCATGTCTATGCAAACTTACAAACACCTTTATTTCTCTCAAGAAATACTCGAATATCGGCAATATATGTAACACACCCTCATGAAGTTGAAGAATTTCTTAATTTTGAGGATTCAGCGGAGTCAATGACTCAAAAGCCATTAGCAAATCGTCCGTAAAAACTGCATCTACGCCCCAATCACGTAACATTTTAAATATTGGGGCATGATTGACCGTATATACGCCAACATCCATATTTACTTGATGAATCTTGTCTATCCAATAGGGGCTACATGAACCTAAATTAAGATTGTATTGAGTGCAATTTAACTTTTTAGCTTCTATAACTGTTGCATCACTACACTTCTCTACCAAGGAATGAATGGTAAAATTTGCTGATGCCTTTCTTAGTTCATGCAATATTTCAAACTGAAAACTTGAAAAAATAAATTTTGAGTATGGTTTGATTTTTTGAAACTCATGGAGAATTGTCGAGACTGTAAAAGGCACTTTTTCTGCATCAACTTGTTTAATTTCATAATTGATCACGATATCGTGTTGTGCATGCCATCGCAAAAGTTCAGCTAAACTTGGAATTTTAAGTCCCTGAAATTCTGAGGAATACCAAAGACCCGCATCCAAATTTGAAATGTCAGCCCAATTAGAGGCCGTCACCAGACCCGAACCATTCGTCGTTCGTTCCAGTGTGTCATCATGGATGATGATTGGAACATTGTCTTTAGTTAAAGCAATGTCACATTCTAGATACTTAGCCCCTAGTTGGTAGGCTTTTTCAAAAGCCGCTAGAGTATTCTCAGGAGCATATTTAGAAGCACCTCGATGTGCAATGATACGCATAAAATCCTATTTAATCTGAATTGCTAATGTGACCCAGCGTAGATTGATATGGGACCGGATGTC
>DHHZ01000081.1 GCA_002403515.1 Legionellales bacterium UBA4759
AGACTGATTGCATCAGGTACAACATATTTTGACTATATCAATTTAGGTGCAGGTTCCAGACCCCTCAAAGTGGATTTAAGCCATGATGATTTTGACCCATTTCTTTATGAAAGAGACCATGGCCCGGCCGGTTATGCAGCAAACATTATTCAAAACTTAAGAAGACAACTTTCATCTCAAAGTATGTTCCAAGCTGTTGAAGAACAAAAAGTTGAAATCACACTCTCTGCCAGACCTTAAAGAGACTCATGATGCTTGATAAAAGCCCAGCATCTTTTCATCAAACCCCAGTATCTTTTTTCAATTGCACACTGGGGGTTTCTTTTTGTTCTTTAACCTTTTCATCAGCATTAAAAATACTTTGCTGTTGTAATGGGGTGTTTTGCTCACTCAAAGATTTTTTTAAATCATCGATTTGCTTTTGCAAGTCCTTATAATCTTGTGGTAATTCTCTTAAACCACGATGAATAATATCTAATTTACGCCGATGTAATCTTTTTTCTAGCTCTTTTAATTGCTCCATGTTCAACGACCTTGTTGCAATAAAAAATTTAAACTTGGATGACTTTGCACAGGATTAAACTCAACAATTTGATAATCTGCTATGCCCATCAGATAAAAAGGATCATGCTTTAAAAAATTTTCCAATTCTGATTTATCTGTTAAATTTGAAATCATCACGCCACCTATTCTTGGATTTTGCGGGCCTGATAATAATAAATAATTATTTTCATAGCCTTGCTTCAAGTAATCCCTGTGCAAATGAAGATGTTCGTCAACAATCACTAATTCCTTCAAATAACGACCCAAAACAATAAACATAACTATTTCCTAAAATAATCTTTGACCACGTCTTGATCTGAAAAATAATTTTTGACCTCACCAATAATTTGATAATTCTCATGGCCTTTTCCAGCAATCAAGACAATATCATTGGGGAGTGCTTGCACTAAACAATTCAAAATTGCTTCTTTTCTATCAACAATATTGAGTGTATTGGTCGCCAAGGGGATGCCTTGTATGATTTGCTCAATAATCGCAGAAGGTTCTTCGGTTCTTGGGTTATCACTGGTGACAATCACTACATCCGAAAGTCTTGCGGCAATTTCACCCATGACTGGACGTTTGGTTTTGTCTCTATCGCCACCACAACCAAAAATCACCCACAATCTACCAGCATTGGTTTTTATTTGAAAGTTTCTTAGGGTTTTCAAGGCATTTTCCAATGCATCTGGAGTATGGGCATAATCCACAACAACCAAAGGATGCGTTGCAACCACTTCCATTCGACCAGGTGGTGGTTGGAGTTTTTGAATAACAGATTGAACCTCTTCAACTGAAAAACCTCGAGCCATCAAAGAAGTAAAAACTGTTAAGATATTATAAACATTAAAATCGCCCAGCAGCTTAGAGGACAATTGAATCTTTCCCCAAGGACTTTCGATTTGTAATTCCATACCATGGAGTGACCAGGTCTCATGAGTAACTCGCACATCCGCATCCGTATTGGTCATTCCAATCCGATATATATTTATCTCAGGATTGATATGTTTGAGCATTAATGATGACCAATGATCATCTGCATTGACAATCACCGTATCCAAACTGTCCCATGAAAAAAGTCTTGCTTTGGCTTTGGCATAAGCCTCAATCGTGCCATGGTAATCTAAATGATCATGGGTTAAATTGGTAAAAATTGCTTGTTTGAATGGAATGCCATCCACACGATATTGCTCCAATGCATGCGAGGACACCTCCATGGTCAACTGCTGATATCCCTGTTGCTTGGTATTAAAACAAATATTTTGTAAATCGATGGCATCGGGTGTAGTCATGCCTGTTTCTTCAATATTTTCAATAGGTCCCTGCCCCAAAGTACCCACGTAATAAGATTTACTGCCCAAAAGGCTATAGGCCTGTGTTAATAGGTAAGCAATCGTTGTTTTGCCATTGGTGCCGGTAATACCTATCACATTTAATGATTGACTGGGTTCACCAAAAAATCGACTGGTTAATGGCCCCACACATTTTGCCAAAGATTTTAAATGATATGCTGGAATAGATATATTAGGCAGTCTTTCATCTTCGTAAATGACTGCAACCGCGCCATTTGCAATGGCATCATTGATGTATTTTTGTCCGACTTCAAATGCTTTATGAATGGCTAAAAACAAATCTCCCGGTTTGACTTTACGACTATCAGTTTGAATCCCGCTAATCCACAGGTCTGGGCTTACATTTTCAATCCAAGGACTCACCAATTCATCGAGCTTTATTTGCATATGTATCTCACAATGTAGAAGGAAGGTTTTGCTCTAAGGAAGATGTAATTTTGGCCTCATCATCAAAGGGTACATTCATAAGTCTTAGGGAAGTTTCCATCACCTTAGCAAATAATGGTGCTGCCACAGCTGCCCCATAATAACCTTTGTGAATATTAGGCTCATTGATAAATACCGCTACGATAATTTTGGGATTAGAAACAGGTGCTATCCCCACAAAACTAGACATGTATTTTTTATCTGAATAACCCTTTTTACCAGCCATTAAAGCTGTCCCTGTTTTACCTGCAACACGATACCCTGAAACCATGGCTGATTTACCTGTACCATCTTGCACCACAGCCTCAAGCATTTTTAAAAGGATATCGGCTGTCTGGGATTTCATCACCTGAATACCTTGTGATACTTGTGGATTGTGGATTAAACTCACCGGCATAATTTTACCATGATTCGCAAAAACACTGTAGGCTCTGGCAATTTGGAGGGCTGTTGCGGATAAGCCATAACCAAAACTTAATGTTGCAAGAACAAAAGGTTTGGCTTGATTGGGCTTCACAATGGCCCCTTCCCCTTCCCCAGGATAATTGGTTTCCGTTTTTTCACTAATCCCACATCGAATTAATAAATCAATCAATTGTTCTGGGGGACTGGTGAGTACCATCTTACTCACACCAACATTACTAGAATTTCGCAAAACACCCGTGACATCTAATACACCATAATTGTGCACATCACGAATAATATGTCCTTGTACAAACATGGTGCTTGGGCGTGTATCAATAATGCTATTTGGGGTAAAATGACCACTTTCAAGAGCACTGGCGATTGCAAATGGCTTCATGACAGAGCCTGGCTCAAAAGTATCGGTTAATGCTTTGTTTCTATAAGTATCGTAGGGATACTGTTCACGCAGATTTGGATTAAAAGAAGGCGCATTGGCAACAGCTAAAATTTCACCATTACTGGCATCTAATACCACCACTGAACCTGATTTGGCTTCAAATTTTTCAAGAGTTTTAACCAATTCATTGTAGGCAAAAAATTGAATGCGGCGATCAAGACTCAACTGCATAGACCGCCCTGGTCTTGGTTCTTGTACTACCCCTAAATCATCAATAATTCGGCCCATGCGATCTTTAATCACACGCTTTTGACCATTGATACCATCTAGCCAGCTTTCGTAGGCGAGCTCCAATCCTTCGATACCTTTGTCATCAATGTTAGTAAAACCCAAAATTTGAGCCATGCTCTCGCCTTCAGGGTAGTATCTTTTAAATTCTTGTTGGGAATAAACACCTGGAATTTTAAGCGCCATGATACTATCAGACAATTCAGGTGTGATTTGACGTTTGAGATAAAAAAACTCTTTCTTTTGATAAATATGTAAACGTTTGTCTAATTCTGATTGTGTGATACCAATTAATTTTGCAAGTTGAGTCTTTTGTTTGATGGTTGCTTGATAAGTCTTGGGATTTATCCAGATGGATTGCACAGGCGTACTGACCGCCAATGCCTCACCCAATCGGTCGACAATCATGCCACGAAAAGTGGGGATGGTAATGGTTCTTAAGCTTCGAGCATCACCTTGATGTTGCAAAAAAGCCCTATTCCATACGGTTAAAGAAAACAATCTTGCCAGTAGGCCTAAACCAAATACGACAAAAAAGGCTACTAAAATAATTAGTCTTAATCGATGCTCGCCTAACTTCATGACACGCGCATCACCACTGTTTGGTTTTGACTTGGTGAAACCATGTGTAACTTGTCTTCTGCTTTTTCTTGGATACGTGATGGTGCAGAAACAGAGGCTTGCTCTAATAACAATTGACCCCATTGCAATTGAAGCATGTTGGTTTCTTGTTGAGCATGCTCAAACTGACTTAGACTTTCACGGTATTGATTGGTGCAATAAATGACCACCACTGCATTCACCAACACCATGAGAAATATTAGTATTTGAAGCCATTGAGTAAACGAAAAACGGATTTCACGTAAATGACCGTGAAACAAGTTACTTTGATGCAATGCTTTCGCTGCGGCGTTCATGATACTCTCTCTCCTATTCTTAAAATCGCACTTCGGGAACGAGGATTATTTTTTATTTCTTGTTCACTAGGCTTAATGGGCTTTCCTTTGCGTTTCATTTTGGCATGATGCGCCAAATAATCTGGTATCGGTAAATAAGCTGGTAATTCTGGTCCTTTTTCAGCTTTTTGCAAAAAATGTTTTACAATACGGTCTTCTAAAGAATGGAAACTGATGATGGCCAATCGCCCACCAATTTCCAATGCATCCTCAGCAACCAATAAAGCTTTTTTTAAAACTTCTAGCTCTTGGTTTATTTCAATACGCAAAGCCTGAAACACACGTGTTGCTGGATGTTTGTGAAAATCCTTTTTAGGTTGAGCGGCTGCCACTACATCGACTAAATCTTGTGTTGTTACAAAAGGTTTTGTGCTTCTTGCGGCGACAATAGCTGATGCAATTCTTTTAGCAAATTTTTCTTCACCATATTCGAAAAATATTTTGGTCATTTCTTCTGCAGATGCTTGATTGACATAGTCTGCAGCTGTTTGCCCTATGGTGGTATTCATGCGCATATCCAAAGGTCCGCTGCGCATAAAACTAAAGCCTCGTTCAGGATCATCTAATTGTGGCGAAGACACCCCAAGATCCATTAAAATTCCTGAGATTTTTCCACGAATATCCAATGCATCAATCCAATGTTGCAAATCACCAAAGCTACCATGGGCTATTTTAAAGCGTGGGTCATGGCCAAAATGCTCTTGTGCATAATGGATGGCTTGTAAATCTTGATCAAGCGCATACAAGCGCCCTTCATTATTCAAAGCACTCAAAATGGCACGACTATGTCCGCCACGACCAAAGGTCGCGTCAAGATAAACGCCATTGGGTTTTATGTTCAATCCCATCAATACTTCTGTCAGCATGACGGGCAAGTGCTCGTTCATAATTAAATCCTAACTACATTAAAGAGAAAATGTTTTCATCTCATCTGGCAATTCATCGTGATGATTGGATTCTTCAAGTAACCATGCATCACGTTTTTGTTGCCATGTTTCATCATTCCATATTTCAAATTTGTTACCCTGGCCAATCAGTACCGCTTGTTTTTGTAACTGCGCATAATTTCTCAATTCCTGGGGTAACAAAATACGCCCTTGGCTGTCTAAATCCACATCGGTTGCATGACCAATTAATAAACGTTGGATTCGTCGAGCTGCGGCATTAAAGCTTGGTAACTTTTGAAGACTCGCCTCAATTCGTTGCCATTCCATCACCGGGTACAGTAGTAAACATGTTTCTTCAGTATCAATGGTGACAACCATGGAAGAATCCAATAAATCTCGATAACGGGCAGGCATGGCCATCCGTCCTTTTGCATCAAGAGTTATCGAGTTGATTCCCCTAAACATTTTCCACTATTCCCCACTTTTATGATATTTTATACCACTTTATTACACTATAGAAACAATTTCATCTATTCGTCAAGCATCTCCCCCACCTTTTTAATTATTTTTTTAGCAAAATATAAAAAAATAGATGCACATGGGTGTAAATATTTCATTCAAAATATTGGCGTGACAAATGAAGACACTTTGTGATATTTTTTCTGGCTTGAATCTATGAATACGCGATACTTGAGGAAAAGACATGTTTAAAAAAAGTTGGTTTATACAAAATGCACAAAATCTCAGTCAAATTTTTGGATCTGCTGCAGTGATTGGAGCTGTATGTATGGTGGGGTTGAATATGACATCTCCTGATGTGACCTCAAAAACCAATACAACCATTGCATTTTCGTTGATGAGTTTTTTATCTGTATCGCTTATCACAGGATTTTATCATCACGGATACCATCGCGGACAATGGGAAAGTTTGGCAGAGCTTATGAATTTAGCCATTCGTTGTAAGAAATATGAAAATCAAATTGAAGCATTACAATTACAACTGGCAATCTACCATGCTACAAATCCAGGGGTCATTCACTATCCTTCACCAGAATCATCCTCAACCAGTTCTGACAATGATTATGATATATTATCGGATTACCTAAACCACGAAGATGGTAGTGAAGAGTCCAGACACATGAAATTTCGTTAAAATATTTTTATTAATGCGCCCATTCAACAGGGAAG
>DHHZ01000002.1 GCA_002403515.1 Legionellales bacterium UBA4759
AGTTCCCACTTTAATAATGTAGTTGTTATTAATGAGTTTTCAATTAATATCACTGGTAATTAAAGCCATGAATAGCACCATCATCACAAAATTGTTCCGCCTCTCAGCATTATATTAAATTGGGAATTTATCAATTTTTTCATTATACACTTCTTGAGCATCGCTTAGCGATAGTTTTGAGTATACTTCCAACGACTGTCTAGTTTCATGACCTGAAAATGGTTGAATTAAAGCATCATCAACTCCCTGTTTCTTTAGCCAGGTAAATAAAAAATGTCGTAGCTGATGTGGCGATAGAGATTTGTTTATTCCCGCTTCTAGGGCATAATCAGCCAAAATCTTTCTTATGCCTCTTGTAGTAAATGGTTTTTTTCTGTTTGATTCAAATAGAAAAACAGCCCCTTTAGCAAGCTCTGCATTCACATAAAGCATAAGGGTTTCGCTAAAACTTTGCGGGTGGGAACAATACGATCTTTATGACCCTTTCCTTGATTAATTCTGATTTGAGTTCGTTCGAAATCAATGTCATTTATTTTTAAATCAACCAATTCTTGGACTCTAATGCCTGTATAAAGCAATATTTTGATTAAAACCATGTGCTTTGTATTTCTAGTCTGCCAGACAACATTGTAATACTTCTTAAGTTCCTCTTCTGTCGGGACATAGGGTAATCGTCTCGAATGTGTTGTGACTTTAATATCAAATTCTTCGCGAATTTTTTTAAATAAGTCTCGTAAATAAATGTAATCATTACCGGCCCCTTCACCCCGCTAGGATATTTTGAGAGGATATTTATGTTAATAACGTCTCTGTTTGGTAACATGATTTGTGATGCAACAGGATTGGCACCGTCAACTTAATTAAACACTAGCTAATATTGGGCTAAAATACACTTTTACCTATATCTCAGGCACACTTTGCCTGCATGGCAATTTCTTGCCACTGTATCCACGAAGAAGTCAAATGCTCTCGTTGAACTTTGGCTGCCATTTTGTAACGATGAGCACCAAACAGATTCCTTATCTGACCATGAATTGATAAAAACCGTTGAGCCTGTTTAGTCGATTTGAATCGCCGCCTAAGCTTTTCCTGTTGTCGCGTTGGCTGATGTGAATTTTCAGCTCTGTTATTCAGCCGCTTATGTTGACGGTACCAATTTAGGCTTGTAATTGCAACTTAAGTTTCATATGCAAGGCCCCAGCAATTCTAACTAATGTTTCAAGCGACGGAATAAAATGACTATTCCCACTTTCTATGCGAGAAATAACAGATTGTTTTGTGCCAACTTTATTTGCAAGCTCGGCTTGTGTTAAATGCGCCTTTTTTCGAGCGGCCACAATCATTTCAGCTATATTATTAATCGTTTGCTCGCGGATGTAATGCTCAGAAAACTCTACATCTGTAGCTTGTTTATTCTCAATATAATCAGTCAGTGTAAGTGCTTTCATTATCAAATACCTCCATCATGCGTTTTTCAGCTGTTTCAATTTCTTTTCTCGGCGCTTTTTGTGATTGCTTCTTATAAGCATGTAGCAATACAATGTTGTCGCCTTGAATACATACATAAAATAGCCGATAACCACTACGGTGTGTTTTGATCTTAATTTCCCACAATGAGCCTTTAATTTGTCTAAATTGAACTCGTGGGCTATCAAAACCTAGCTTTTCAATATTGCTTAAGCAGCCCGCAATTTTAGCCGTTTCTTCCGATGGCAACTCATCTAAGAATTCAATTACAGGCCGCTTACCATTTTTTTTATGATAGAATTTTACTTTCATAGCATATTATAGCATTAATGTGATAATTATTCATAATAATTTGGAGTATTTTTTATGAAATTCCTCTATTATTTTTACGACAAATTAGAAATAATTTGTTGATTTGCATTTTGAAGTGAAGCTATAGCCTTTTCCGCTTGACCAATCAAACTGATTTCCTCAACGGTTGGCGCATCTTGATACCATTTGTGACATTGCTCAAAAAATCTATCAACTTCTAAAAGATAGTTTTGAGCTGTCTTTAAAATAACTTGTTTCTGATTGTCGGCTAAATTTATAACGTCAATTAAAGAAGATAAATGATTTTCAGCAATCTCTAATTTTGCTTCAATCATTTCCAAAAAAATGGGAAGCATATTTAAACCAAAAAAAGGATTCTCTTGTGTCATCAAAAAACCATAACAAAAAAGTGGAGATTTTATTTTAACAAAAATTGCTGCCCTGCCCTACCCTTTTTGAAAATTCTAAAAATATCTCATCTTTTTTTGGCAACAATCGGAGTGTGTGTTTTTTTCCCAAAAATGTTTGTTTTTATTTTAAGCAATCCAAAAAACATCTACTTTTGGGTATTACAAGATGTTTATATGTAACAATTTGTATGCTTTAAAACGTTCGTTTTTAATATAAAACAATTTCTCTAATATACTTAGAGATATTGTCTTTCTTCAATTAAACACTCGTATGGAATATGCAATCCTTTATGGAGTTTAACAATTTGCGGCATTGTTAAGTGTCGTTTTCGATTTAGTACA
>DHHZ01000075.1:0-446 GCA_002403515.1 Legionellales bacterium UBA4759
CAATTAATGATGCAACTTTGGTTTTTGGGTTGTAGTGTAAAGTCACCCAATGATTTCTAGGACCTATCACCTGACTGAGATAGCCCCATATGGGAAAAAAGGAGAGATCTTGCCATTGCGGATTAAAAGCATTATGTTCTTGAACCAATGGGAAAATGAGTGATTTATGCTGTAAGTCTTTTTCTGAGATTTGTCGATTAGCCAATGCATCTTGAAGTACTTTTTGGATATTGAAAATTTCAGAGCCCATATGGTCTGATACAGGTGGAAATATGATGGCAAAGTCGGTTTGAAAAGCGAATCTTCCAATCTCTTCAGACGGAAATAGTCCATGCAATACATTAACCATCATAGATGGCGTATAACGTTTTTTCATGGCCTCAATAGATTGTTCGACTGATGATGCCTTTTCGCCGGCATCTAAATCAATTAAATTATCTTCAAAT
>DHHZ01000075.1:819-55261 GCA_002403515.1 Legionellales bacterium UBA4759
CAAATCTGTTATACATCGAAACCTCGATTAAATACTGCATTAACCGCCTATTATACAGTATATTTTTTGTACAGTAAAGTTGTTTTTATTTCAGAATAAAGGCAGCAGCTCATCCATTTAATGATTTCATACATTTTATTCTTCCTTGTAATTGATTATTGTGTACAATAAATTATGCGTTTTTTTTGTGAAATCTAATGAAAAAAGAAAAAATCATTCGAAAACCTTTGGCTTTAGCCCTAGGATGGCGTTACACACGTTCCAAAAGTAAAAGTCACTTTGTTTCTTTTATTTCTCTGACCTCTATGCTCGGTATTGCGCTGGGGGTAGCGGTTTTGATTACAGTTTTATCGGTGATGAATGGTTTTGATGTCGAAATTCATAAACGATTTTTTGATATGGCACCTTCGATTACCATCAATCATCGTGATGGCCAAATGGGTAATTGGCAAGAATTGTCAGAAAAGATGGCCAAAATCCCAGAGGTTGAAGCCGTTTCTCCTTTCATAGGTACGCAAGGCCTCGTGTCTTTTATGGGACAAGTTCAACCCATTTTAATCACAGGTGTTGATTTTGAAAAAGAGGAACGTTTTTCTGAGTTCTCAAAAAAATTATTGCCGGGGTCTCATAAAAAACCAAAATCTTTTGGAATTTATGTCGGGCAGAATCTTGCCGAAGGCTTAGGCATTATGGTCGGCGATCAGATGACAGTCATGTTGCCACAAGCAACACCTACGCCACTGGGTATGATTCCGCGTTTTAAGCGCTTTACGGTTGAAGGGGTATTCTCGGCAGGGCATGGTTTTAATTTTGATAGCAAATTGGCTTTTATTGATCTCAATGATGCCCAAGCGCTATTGCAGATGGATGAGAATGTCACCGGATTAAAATTAAAAATTAACAATGTTTACCAAGCACCGCAATTGTCGCAAGAGATTGCCAATCAATTGGGTAGTGGTTATGTTGTTGGCGATTGGACTTTGACTTATGGACCATTTTTCCAAGCGGTTAAAATGGAAAAAACCATGATGTTTTTTATCTTGTTGTTGATTATAGCGGTTGCTGCATTTAATTTGGTATCTTCTTTGGTCATGGCAGTCACCGACAAACAAGCAGAAATTGCTATTTTAAGGACGGTCGGGGGTACGCCTCGGTTAATCATGTCTATTTTTATGATTCAAGGCATGTTATTGGGGATTGGTGGTACCATTTTGGGTGTGATTGGTGGATTGTTATTGTCCTTGAATGCCACCCATATCGTTGATTTTCTGCAAAATTATTTAGGGGTTCAATGGTTATCTTCAAACATTTATTTTGTAGACCATTTACCCGTGCATATTGATATTTTTGATATTGTGAAAGTGGTCATGACCGCACTTGGCTTGAGTTGGCTTGCCACCATTTATCCTTCTTGGCGAGCAGGCAAAATTATTATTACAGAGGCGCTTCATCATGAGTAAAGCCGATTTATTAATCTATGTTAAAAATTTATCGAAGCAGTTTACCGATGCCAATTCGCCAATTAAAGTCTTACAAGATATTAATTTTCAATTACATCATGGTGAGCGAGTTGCCATTGTTGGACCCTCCGGTTCAGGTAAAAGTACTTTATTGCATTTACTAGGGGGCTTGGATTTTCCATCCCAGGGACATATTGAGGTATTGGGGAAAAACTGGCAAGATTTGTCTGAAAAAGAGCGTTGTACTTGGCGTAATCAAGCTTTGGGTTTTGTCTATCAGTTTCATCATTTGTTACCTGAATTGAGCGCCTTAGAAAATACAATGTTACCTTTGATGATGCAAAAACTTAGTCAGCAAGACATCGAGCATCGGGCGACACGTTTATTGGAGCATATGGGCTTAAAGACACGTTTAACACACCGTCCGCATCAATTGTCGGGTGGTGAGCGTCAGCGCGTGGCAATTGCAAGGGCGATGGTGACTTCTCCGCGATGTATTTTAGCAGATGAGCCAACAGGTAACTTGGACAATTCAACAGCGCATATGGTTTTAAGTTTATGGAATGAGTTGAATCAAAATGACCAGACGGCGATGGTGATTGTGACCCATGATTTAAGTTTGGCGAAAAAAATGGATAAAGTTTATCAATTGGTGGATGGACAATTGGGAGAGATGTTGTGGTAGATATACAAAAAGAATTATTACCAGCGAATGCGATATTATCTTATAGTGATAAAGACATTAAGATTCAAAATCAAAGCTATGGGAATTTGACTTTAGTCACAGAAAAAGAAATTGTGAATATCCCAAACATTCAAAGTATTCAAGAGTTAAGTCTTGAGGTATTTGATAAAATTAACATGGATGGTATTGAGGTCATTATTATTGGCCATACCGAGTCTTATGCACAAATCCCCATGAATATTAGACAGTCATTTGCAAAACAACAAATCGGTATGGAAGCCATGAATCTAGGGGCCGCATGCCGAACATTCAATATTCTCTTAAGTGAAGGACGAGGGGTTTTAGGGGTGTTTATCGTGGGATAGTTTCTGAAATTATTTCATTTTGGGTGTATATGTTCCAGGCCTATCTTCTATCTGCATGATTTCTAAAGCTGATTCCACTGCGGTTCTAGAGCGCTTAGAAATTAATCCTTCATTCCAGTTAGGGTTATTATGCATGGCTGTAAATAATGCCTCTTGCATTTTTTTTATTTCTTGAGCTGTGGTGGCGCTAAGGTATTTTTCTAATGCATCCATTACAGCTTTTTTGTCCGGACGTAAGTCATCTGTATTATATTTCTTAACTTTGCTCAGGAGTTGAGTTTTTAGCATTTGGGTATTCTTCAAAACTTCAGATTGTAATTTCTGATACTCTTCCATTTTTTCTCGACACTTATCTGAAAACGTTAATAAATCCTTTGCTACAACTTTTTCTTTTCCATTTACTGGATTTATTAAGGTTGCAACTGTGTTACTCTCTTGAATATCAGTTCTGCGCGAATCATCCAATGGAATAGTTTTTAGACCTTTATTACATTGAAGAAATAAATCCTCTGCCAAAAAATTCTCAAATTGTCCAATAGATGTAATAGATGATTTAGGTTTAAAATTCGATCCTATCGCCTTGTTAATAGTATTTGTGACAGCTCCAACAATTGTTGTTTTATAAGCAGACTCATCTATATTTTTTTGATATAAACCTCTTGTATTATCTAGTTCTTTTAATTCGTTATATGTTTGTTGAAGCTTCTGAAAATCAGGGACCACTTGAAGTTTTGCATTGAGAATTTGACTACCAAAGCTATCGAATAAATCATAAAGTTCTTTCCAAACCTTGGAATAGAATTGATTGATATTGTCTTGTATTTGTAAAACAGGTGATGCGAAGTATTTTACAGTAGCATCAATATAATTATCTGGAAAGCCGGGAAATTTTGGCACGGAAAAGTTTTTATAACGCTCCCAAAACCTTAAAAGAAACCTTTTGTTTTTTATATCTGAATCAAATTTTATTTCCATTTTGGGAGGTATTTCATAATAATATATATTAGTGCCCATTTTATACCCTTCATACACCCTTAATCTTGAACGGTTCCCAGGTTGAACAGCTGGCGGCGCATGAACTATGACATCTCTAAAACCGAGAATATTTAATTCATTTGCTAAACTCGTTGCAAAACTGGCTTCTTGGCCTACTTGAATAACAGAGGTTTCACAAGCCATTAAGCACAAGGTTTTTAATTCAGATTTTTTATCGCCATATTTAGCAGCCAACATTTCTGCTATTTGTTGTGCTGTGAGATTTGCTAATTTATTTGTAACATCTGAGTGACCATTGATAACTAAAGTGTGGGGCAAATCAGTTTCGGTCTCTTGAAATTCCTTATAAGATGTAAGTTTAATATGACTAGGTTTATATTCGCCCACCCATACATCATGACTATTACTATCCGTGTATAAAACAGTAACATCTGTTGGATTTGGCATATCTATCTTCAAAATAGTTATGGATAATATTATTATAGCAATTTTTGAGATTTTTGATGAAAAATAATCCAAATATTTTATTCATCATATTTTTTGGATTGAAATTGTAGGAATGAAGCTTATAATTTGGGAGGTTTATCTCTGATATTGATGGTTAGGATTCACACTTTTTAATTTGTAGGTATATTATCTTGTTTTTTTCCCTATTCTCTGTAATATGGAGCTTTTATCCTTATGCGCCATATCATTGTTGATGATTTGTATCTGAGTGAAGAACCGCTTGTTCGCCGAACACCTTTGATGAACCTGGTGAGTGCATCAGGACAATCGGGTTACGCCTTGGCTTATGCAAAAGAATTGGGGTTACGAGATGGGCCCTGGTTATTGGTCAGTCCCGTTTATTTTCATACCACCCATAACGATGTTTTGATGATAAGTGATTGTTCAAATCTGGATTTAACCGCTTATTTTAATGCTTTCTCAGAATTTATTGCACAAGATGGCTGGCAGGTGCATTCCATTTCACCAAATTTGTGGTTGGTATCTCCAACAATTCCTGTATTTTCATCAGCACCACTTTTTGATATCGCACATCAATCCGTTAAACCTTTTTTAGATACCTGGCCCAAAGCCTGGCTTCAATGGTTTACTGAAATTCAAATGCTTTTTCAAACGCTACCTTCTAATACCTGTAACGCCGTTTGGGTTTGGGGGCAGGGCGATTACCAACCGGTAGAACTGGGGCAAAACTATCTCATGCTCTCTAAAGATGAAGCAAGCACTCTTTCATCAACATCACCGATGCACTTTTGGTGGCAAGACTGTAACTATATTCAATCACCACCATCTCTCTTACAACGCTTAAAAAAATGGTGGCAAAATGGACATTAAACAACGTGTTTTTTCCATGGGGTCAGCATGGCCTGATTTCCATCCACTCATCCAACGACTCTATGAAGCCCGAGGCGTTCAGTTTGGTCAACATCAAAATGAATTATCTGGCTTATTGCCCTATGACACCTTATTGAATATCGATAAAGCGAGTCGTTTATTAGCATCGATGGTCTCGGCTCAAAAAAAAATATTGGTTATTGGTGATTTTGATGCCGATGGCGCTACAGCAAGCGCTTTGGCAGTTTCAGCACTTCGTGCCATGGGCGCTTTGCATGTTGATTTTTTAGTGCCTAATCGGTTTGACTTTGGATACGGCTTGAGTGTCGGTATTGTTGAAGTTGCCGCTCAAATGTCACCAGATTTAATTATCACAGTAGATAACGGTATATCCAATGTCGAAGGAGTGGCTCGTGCTAATGAACTCGGTATTTCAGTGCTTATCACCGACCATCATTTGGCAGGCGATGTCTTGCCCGATGCCGATGCCATCGTCAATCCCAATCAACCCGGGTGTGCTTTTCCATCCAAAGCCATTGCAGGCGTTGGTGTTATCTTTTATGTCATGTGCGCACTTCGAAAAAAACTCATGGACATGGGGTGGTTTGCTAAGGAAGTTCCCAACATGGCCCAATTTTTAGATTTGGTGGCGCTTGGCACAATTGCCGACGTGGTACCACTTGATCACAACAATCGCATCATGGTGAAACAAGGGATTTTAAGACTTAAAAATGGTTTAGGCCGCCCTGGAATACTTGCTTTACTTGAAGTCTGTGGACGACCACTGTCACGCTTGAAAGCCAGTGATTTTGGCTTTGCTGTAGGTCCTCGATTAAATGCAGCAGGTCGCCTTGAGGATATGTCTTTAGGCATCAATTGTTTGTTATCCCAAAGCTTGATAGAAGCACTTCCTATGGCACGTGAACTCGATAATCTTAACAGTGAACGTCGCCAAATAGAATCACAAATGCAGCTAGAGGCTTTGAAAATCATGGACGAGCTCTACACCGATTTGACTACACCTGCTGGTATATGCTTGTATCACCCAACTTGGCACCAAGGTGTAATAGGCATTCTAGCAAGTCGTATCAAAGACCGCTATTTAAAGCCTACTTGTATTTTTGCCAAAGCCTCTGATGTTGAATTAAAAGCATCTTTGCGTTCTGTGACTGGTCTTCACATTCGTGACGCCTTGGCGAGCATTGATTTAAAACACCCGCAGCTGATGAAAAAATTTGGTGGACATGCAATGGCCGCGGGCTTGAGTATCGCACCTGAAAATTTCGAAACTTTTAAAAAAGTATTTGAAGATGAAATTGCATCACACCATCATGAAATATCCAAAACCATTTGGAGTGATGGCCCTTTAAATCCCATCGATTTTAGTTTACAAACCGCGCAACTTCTTGAAAAAGCCGGTCCCTGGGGGCAACAGTTTCCAGAGCCCGTATTTGATAATGTTTTTAAAGTTCTAGATCAACGTATTGTTGGACAAAATCATTTAAAAATGAGCTTGCAATTAATTGATTCTTCGTTATGCTTGGATGCTATAGCTTTTAATATCGATTTGGAGCAATGGCCAAATCATCGAGCTCGTTTAATTCATGCGGTTTATCATCTAGATATTAACGAATACCAAGGGCGACAACGCCTACAATTAATTATTGACGATATGCAAGAAAAAGTTGAAGAATTTGCTTAAATCCGAGGAGTAGTTTCTGTGAAACCTTTATCAGAAGAAAAAAAGTTGGCATTAAACACCATTCGTGATGAACATCTCGTGGACCATGGTCATTGGATTTTTTATTTGATAAACATGGTTATAGAACATGCAAAACCCCATAATATAGCCGAAGCTGTAATTCTTTTGAATCGTCTATTTCTTCAGCAAATTCCATTACACAAACTAAAATCATCTGAAGGTTCTTATTTTAATAAAATCTTCTTGCGCTATATGCAAAGTGAAAATCCTTTGGCAGTATTTCATTCCTTATTAGAAGGTGATAGAGGGGTTGCACTGCAAGCAGCTCGAGAAGGAGGCCTTTGGGTCCGGGGGCCGCGCTCGGCATTGATGATTGCAATGCTACTTGAACATCCAAAACCCAGGGAATTGTGTTGTGCATTAAAACTGTTGGATAAAGTCTATCTCGGTGAACTGATTACAGCAAATGCAGCTTCATCCAACGGGCGCATGTATAAAACCATTTTTTCTAGTTTGTATCGCGCACCACACCCATTTAAAATGGCTGCGGCACTGCAAATGCTCAAGCGCGCTCTACGATACAACTATAATTTTGAATTAAGTGATCCAGAAGATGGACTTACTGGTCAAACGATATATTTTTCTAGAGACGCTTATGGCTTTTTAGATTACTCTATGGTTTGTTCGCGAGAAATAGTTCTGCATGAAAAGTTGCCTATCCAAGTACCAAGTCCTTTGGAAATGGAATATCTACAAACTCATCGTGAAGTCATTCTTGATGCTATTGATGAACGAGGCCATCTTGATTATCATCAAGCTGAATGGCACAACTATCTCATCAAAGAACTATTCAAACACTCCATGCCTTATAGTTTGGCCATCATGATATCCAAATTCAATGACACCAACTGCTGGGAAGATGCGGTGAAAATGAAGTTTATACACACGGCCTGTAGATACAGTCCTTTTTGGTTTTCAAATCCAGAGTTTTTTCACTTGTTCTTGCAAATGCCGATGGAAAAAATTACCTCTGAATTTGTGAATCTTCTCACCGATATTTCATTAAGAATTCAAGCAGATCATGTCTTAGCGCGAATGGATGAGATTTGTGCTTACATGAAGCGTCATTTAGATGTCGTCACCGAAGCATTGCCACCGGCTTGTCAACCAGCGCCTTATATTAATTTACGAATTCAACAAGAAGTACTCATTCGACGGTTCCCTCAATCCCAGTCTGATTTGTTTGATGTAAATCAATACACCATTCAGGAATACTTTGAATCTCCAATACGGAGTAATCCCTAATGAAAACTTTGTGGGTGAGTTTGGTTTTTATTGCACAGGCCTATAGCGCAAGCCATCATCCTGTGGATTTTATAGAAAAAGTTAAAAACAAACCCCATGAAGCGGAAAAAATTTATCAGGCGTTTTGTAAAAACTGCCATGCCCCCAATCCGCTAATTCCTGTTGGCGCCCCAAGAATTGGTAAAGCTGATGATTGGCAAGGGCGCAAGCTTTTGCTTGAACACACCATTGCAGGCAAAGGTATAATGCCTGCAAGAGGTGGTTGTTTTGAGTGTAGCGATGAACAACTCCAAAAAGCCATTGAATATATGACTGATTTTAAGAATATTAAGTAATTTGATTAACATTAAGTATATTTTTTTAAATTAAAGCTAAAGTTTTGATCACACTGCCCGATATTATGGATATAGCAAATGATAGGAGGATATCAAATGCGAACCAAAGTATGGATGGCAGTATTACCTGTAGTTGTATTGGCTGGTTGTCAAAATAATAGCATTCCCATCGTTGATGATGCTGGGCATGTTCATTATACCGCAGCAATGGATTCAGATTCACGAGGAAGTTTTTCATTCCCATCCACCAGAGCGGCAACAGGACATAAAGTATTCGTGTTCGACCCAAATATTCCTGCATGGGCAGCTTATGATGCTAGCGGTAATTTGGTGAAAACTGGTAGTGCATCTGGTGGACGAGACTTTTGTCCAGATGTCAACCGAGAATGCCGTACAGTCACAGGGACTTTCCATGTGTACTCTAAAAAAGGACCTGAATGTAAATCAAGTGTCTATCCTGTAGAAACCAATGGTGGTGCAAAAATGCCTTATTGTATGCACTTTTTCCAAGGTTACTCAATTCATGCGGCTTATGAAGTGCCCAAATGGAACGCATCACACGGTTGTATTCGCGTACTTCCTGATGCAGCCCGTTGGCTCAATCAAGAGTTCATGGATGTTGGAACAACAGTTATTGTTAAACCTTACAATTAATATGCTTGCTATTTTTAGCAAGATTTGGGATGATCGCATAGTTGTTTTTAGGAGCAGCTATGCGAAAACTTCAAGATATTCCAATTAAAGTTCAAAGTGGTGATAAATATCAAACCGAGCAAGGTTTTTCTGCTATCAAAGATGGCATCAAATCTTGTGAAGGTAAAACTCATACTCGTTTGCCAAAACCAGAATGGCTGCGCGTACAAATTTCATCTTCCCCTGAATATCAAAAAGTCAAAGACAAAGTTCGAGAACATCGATTATCGACAGTCTGTGAAGAAGCCAAGTGCCCAAACATCAGTGAATGTTGGTCACATGGTACAGCAACTATCATGCTGATGGGCGCTGTTTGTACCAGAGCATGTCGTTTCTGCTCTGTAGACACTGGCAATCCCAAAGGGTGGCTCGATGAGCAAGAGCCTGAAAATACAGCCAAAACTGTCGAATTAATGAATTTAGAGTATGTGGTTTTAACCTCGGTCAATCGTGACGATTTATCCGATGGTGGTGCAAATCATTATGCCAAATCTATTCGATTGATTAAAGAACGTTGCCCCTCTACAAAAGTTGAAGCATTAACCCCAGATTTTCAAGGCGAAGAATCGGCAATTGCCACATTGTTAGATAGTGGTGTAGATGTTTTTGCTCAAAATGTTGAAACTGTTGAGCGCCTGACGCATCCGGTCAGAGACCCTAGAGCAGGTTACTGGCAAACGATTAAAGTCTTAGGCTATGCCAAGCAATACCGTCCCGATGTATTGACCAAAACAAGCCTCATGCTTGGCTTGGGTGAAACCTTTGAAGAAATTGAAAAAACCATGGATGATTTGCGAGCGCATGGTGTTGATATTCTTACTCTTGGACAATATCTCCAGCCCACTCCAAACCATTTACCCATTGAGTGCTTTGTTTCTCCCGAAGAGTTTAATCAATTGCGTGAAATAGGTCTTAAAAAAGGTTTTTTTGAAGTGGCTGCAGGCCCTATGGTACGTTCCAGTTACCGTGCTGATAGAGTCTTTAAAAAAGACAATTTGGGATTAAATCTCAAAGACTAAAGACTCGCGCTTAGAGACTATTTGATAAACCAAATACGTCTTTAAGCCTAAACTTATAAACGTTCCCCACTGATTTGCGTTATCCCAATGAAGGCAAACCGCGGATATCAAATCGCAAATACTTAAAGTAATACTCAAACCCAAATACGACAAGTTGATGGCATCACGTGGCAATTTATTCTGATGATATTGAACAATTTGCGGAATAAAGTGTACCAAAAATAAAATTCTTGAAACCCAGGCTTGAAATTTATATTGCCAAACTTCACCTGGGAAAGAAATGCATAACAAAAGCGGCCATAAAATACTTAAAAACCCTAACAAAAGCATTTTGACGTCTTTGCGATGCTCTTTATTCAGACGATAAAAAAACCACTGCAGATGTTGGGTTGAAAGGCAGACCAAACCAATCACAGAAACGCACAGATATTGCCAAGGCATATGCTTACTCAGACCATAAAACAAATCGCAACTATAGGCCTGCAAAATCATCATGTGCATCAAAAAACTCATATTTTGAAAAGCTTGATGACGAGCATTGTGATAGATTTGGGGCAAATAAAGAATGAGGTACAGTCCAAAAGCAAGGTTAAGGAATAAATGACCAATCGTCTCTGACATAAATCAATGGTTCTGGGATAATGAGGCATCATTTTGCCTTGTATTCATCAGCAATGCAATACGCTTTTAACATCTCTTTTGATTTTTTTTATTTCATTTTGTAGTTAAAATGCATTAAAAAAGTTATCAAGATGGGCTTTTTTTGTTTTTTATTTTATAATGTGCGCAAAAAATATTATGGTGTAATTTTATGTATCACTTTCGTCATGCAAGCCTCAATAGTTTAGCCTTATTATTTCAGTTTTATCTTTATGACAAGCGTTATCAACTCGAGTTGTATATTGAAATCATGAGAATGAGTCTAGAAGAATTGTGTGAGGAAAATGAGAATATTGGGAGCTTATACACTGCTTTGTGTTATGACCCCCAAATCAATCAACATCCTCATTTTGAAGCGGGTTTTATTTACTTAGTGAATACTATCAATTTTCGATTGATGACTATGAATGCAAGGAATCAAGCCGCTTCCATGCTATTGGCTCAAAATCAAGAACAAAAACCTATTTTTTTGATTGAGTTGTTGCGTTTAAAATATTTTGCAGCGGCACAGCAAACATTCAAATTTATTCGCTTTGCGACTGCTGAATCAATTATTTCAAAAACAAAAGCTCGCTTGGCCTTTTATCAAACCAATAAGAATGGTCTATCTTATCTCAAAGAGATGAGTCAGTTCTTGCGTGTTGATGAAGTTGAAAAAATTGCACTCATTCTAATCCATGCAAGAATTGATTTAAATATTCATCCGCTTTTCATTCAAGACTGGTTGTATTCAATCCTGAATGCACCTATAAGACATCCAAGAGAGGTCTTTCTCAACAAAAATATTCATGCACAAAATCGTCAAGGCTTTTTAAGTGCATTTTTATTGATGTTAAAACATGGGGTTTTTGAAAAGTCATCATGGCGGTTGTTTTATGATATTCCAGGCGATGATTTCTCTGTGATGGATAAAATCATAGGAAGAAAAGAACTCGATGATTCAGTTTTATCTGAGTATCTTTACTTTATAAAGCGATTATTTAATCAAGAATATCTTTCTTATGAAGAACTTACAAATGTGATTTTTTTTCATAAGAAAGCGGGATACTCCCCCTTGCTTCAAATTTTATATTTAGGAAAAATAGGTCGCTTACAACATTATTTAGATTTTATTAATGTATTATTTGAAAAAGGGCATATGGCTATTTGTGATATTCGCGAAACGCTGATGAAAACCAATTCCCACGGATATACTGCTTTGTATCAAGCGATTAATAATTTCTCGCCAGATATTCCAAGCTATTATTTGAATTTTTATATGAAGTTTTTTAGCGTTATGGAAGTCTATAATACTTTAACTTATGGCTCTGAAAACATGCAGACGGGGCGACAGATTCGATATTATTGTGCCCATGATAAAGAGCATTGGATGCAAACCAATGGGATGATGACACGCTTGAGAAGACAAATTGAACGTGATCTTCAAATTGAACCCCTCAGGTCAGAAGGTGAGTCTCCTGTCCCAGGGTATTTATCGCCTATTCAAGTCGATAGACGATTTTCCCCCATTAATTGCCCAATGCCTCGCTAGCAGTAATTAACATATCAGGGGCCTTTATCCAATAAGGCCTCTCAAATATGACTTGATGGAAAAAGGGGAAGTAATGCCCTAGTAAATAGATGCCCATGCCTGTGATAAGCCCTATTAAGTGTCCTTCCCAAGACACGCGGTCTTCTGATGGAAAAATACCAATGAAAATACCGATAAAATAATAGATGCATATGAATCCAATCGCGAGATTGAGAATGCTGTTGGTATTGAATAAGGCATCAGTGACTAAAAAACCCCAGTATGCGGTCACCAGCGCACTTGCACCAATATGAATTCCAGGTCTTGCAAAAAGCCATATGAGTGCGCCACTCGCCACAATCAGTATCCAAGATATTTGCCAATAGAATTCATAACCATAGACCATAAGCATGACACTCAGAATCAATAAGGGAATGAGGTTAAAGAAAAAGTGATTAAAATTGGCATGAATAAAAGGGGCAAACACAATGCCTTGTAATCCAAATAACTTTCTTGGGTGAATTCCCAAAAGACCCAGTAAACCTCTTGTAGCTAAATTGACAAGCAATAAGACAAAAAGTAATAGACTAAGCTCTCCCAAATAAACCAAGGCATGTTGAATAACCATTTGTATATAAACCATCAGGTTAGCGAGATTTTCCATGGATAATTTCCTTGGTAATACTGATAATTTGCCCTTGAGCAAGGGTTAAATGAATTTCATCACCAAAACTTGCGGCATTGGCATTGGTGAGAACTTTATTTTTTAAGGTCGCAATTGCATATCCGCGTTGCAAAGTGGCATAAGGGCTTAACGTCATTAATTTTTGTTGAAATTGATGCAAGTTCACTTGCTTTTTTTCCAATTGGCGATTGGTATTTTGAACAATTGCTTTTTGTAGATTTTGTAATTTCTCATGTTGGAGAATCAAGCGATTAATTGGCTTTTGAACTTCAAGACGCTGATGAAGCAAAGCTTGAAGATGTCGTTTTTTTATTAAAATTTGTTGGCTTTTATCTTTCAATAATCGAGTGGCGTAATCCAATTGTTGCCAGGGTTGTAACAATATTTTTTCTGGAGAACCCAAATGACTTTGACACCATTTGAGTTGCATTTTCTTTCTTTGCATGCAATTTTGCATTAATAGTACTAATCGAGAGCGCCATTGCTGCAATTGTAACAGGAGGTCTTTTTGATTGGGTGTGGCTTTTTCTGCTGCTGCAGTTGGTGTTGCTGCTCTTTGATCTGCGACAAAATCAGCAATGGTAAAGTCTGTTTCATGCCCAATGCCGCTAATGATGGGTGTTTTGCAGTTAGCAATTTTCAAGGCCAAATCTTCATGGTTGAAAGCCCATAAGTCTTCAATGCTGCCACCACCTCTGGCTAAAATGATACAGTCAATGGAGGTGTCAGATTGCGCTTTATCAATGGCTTCAATCAATTGCAGGTAAGCATGCACTCCTTGAACCTCAGAGGGGAAAAGGGTGGTTTTGGCAAGAGGGTAGCGTCTTTGTAAAGTGCTTTGTATATCATGAAGTGCTGCCCCTTTAGGGGAGGTGATAATACCTATGTGTTTGGGAAACTTCGGAATGGGTTTTTTTCTGCTTTCATCAAAAAGCCCCATTTGACCTAATTTATTTTTTAAGGCAATGAATTGTTGATACAAAAGACCAAGGCCTGTATCTTGAATGCGCGATACAATGAGTTGATAATCTCCACGTGGCTCATACAAACTGATTTTCCCATAGGCCACCACTTCTTGCCCATTTTTAAGAGTTATCGCTGATTGGCGCTGTACGGTCATAAAAAAAGCGCATCTGACTTGAGCTTTATTATCCTTTAATGTGAAATAAAAATGACCAGAGCTGGCATGGACTAAATTAGAAATTTCGCCAGAAACTGCAACGTGGCTTAATTGTGCTTCAAGGGCAAATTTTGCTTTGGCATTTAATTCTGCCACAGTAATAATTGGAATGTCTGACATGGAAATCATCAATGATAAATCACTCATCTTAGCAAATCATCTTAAAAAAATATATGATTTAAGGTTGAGCTTCTCTTGGTGTGAATACCTCTGCATACTCCTTGGGGTTTTGTTCTTTGAATAGGCTAAAAGCGCGTTTCATTTTGTTGAAATCAAATTGATTTTTTTTGATAAATTTTACAATACTGAATTGCTCAGAAAGCTCATCGCTTAGTTTATCCAGTTGTTGACGTAATTCTTTGACCTTGCCACCACAGATGTTGCTGTTGATTCTCATTCGTAAATTGTATTTCTTACAAAGGTCAATCAAATTTATCATTTTATCAAATTGTTGAATGTGCGATTCAAAGCAACGCCCAATAGCATGGGCATTTTCAAGTTTTAGTTCTATGCCTTCTTGAATAAAGGGGGGCTGGAGGAAAAAGTTAAGAATTTTATTGGATTTAAAACAAGCCATTTTCCAGTAAATGTGTTCATGCCAAAATTGTCCAAACTCATATTCCACAAGCACATCATCCATGGCTTGGAGTTTTTTGATGAATAAGCGAATCATGCTGTTGAATTCTTCGGTATTGAGGTACTTAAAAAGACTCAAGTAAATCAGTGGCATTTTTTGAGTTTCATCTTGCATGGGGATGGTGATGTAAGGTTCTAGATAGGGTACAAGATTGGGGTTATGTTCAAAAAACTCATGGGAAAAAATTTCCATATGGTAATTAAAAATTACTGAAAAATATTTCGAGTTTTTAGAAAATAACGCTTCTTCTAATAAACTTCTATCAAATAAATAGATTTTTAAGAAATCCTGAATTTTTAGATAACTGGTTAAATCGGCAAATATCTTAAATTTTCGCAGATGATAGCTTAAATAAAGCAAACTCATATGCATGTTTTCATACTTTAGAAGGGCGGTAGACAAAGAAAAGGAATCAATTTCTTGGACAATGCTTCGAACCAAATCAAGATTATCATCGCGATATGCCTGGTTCAAGCCAATTTCCAACAACAGGTGTTTGAAGTCATGTGCATCAATGTATTTAAAATAGCGAATACATTTGGGGAAATGTTTAATGAATGCTTTAAGATTATAAATTTTATGAGTTTGCGATAATCGGATTAAATAGCATAATACAATTTCTCCGATGGCATCTTTGGTGTCATGAAGAATTTCAGATATGCCTTGTTCATCAGAAGCAGAAATAAAAAAATGTAAATTTTTACCTAAAAATAATCCAATATTTTTTTTGAGTTGTTCATATATTTTGATGTATTCATTCAAATTTTCTATTTCGATAGTAGTGATATCACTTAGACGAAAGGTAATTTGATTTTCTAAATCTTTAAGGCGGGTAGGAGAAAGTTCAGCAGAAAGTTGATTATCATAGTCAAAAATAGGTACAGGGCTAAGAAAGGAGCTCTCTGGAATTTCAATTAATCGAAAGGCATAACTGCCCTCAGAAAGGGTCATATATTGTGCGGTTAATTCTTGAAAACGGGTATATATTCTTAGTAAAGTTGCCAATCGAGTGGTACTTAGAACATGCGCCTCCTCGTCCTCTTGAACTTGGTATAAACCAGATTCTCTTTTGATTTGCTCAATGAGTCCTCTATCTTGGTTGTATTTTTCAAAACTTAAACGCTCGAGTTTGAGTAAACACCAGCCTAAGCCTAAGCCAATTTTTCGTTGAGCAAAAAAATGTTCAGGCGATTCAGGACTTTGATGTTTAAAGTTTAAAATGGTATCCAGAGATTCTGTATAGAACTGCGCAATGTTTTGTGAAACAAAGTGATGATATTTTTTTAAACTGTCGAAAAAAGGTTGGCATAAGGCTTCAATGTGTTCAATATTTTCTTTAATTTGTGTATCTTGTAAGACTTGTATTTCCAATTCTTCATTCATGGGTACTAAAAAATAAGGCAAAGCATTTCTATTAAAGTTCTCATCAAAATAAATATGGTATTGATAATGAAGTTCAGGATTGGAAGGATTTCTTACATAGCCTGTGTAGTGAATGCTGTGTTTGTGCGTTGTACCTTGGTTTCTATAAACACTTAAGTGATGTTCATATAATTTTAAACTCGGCGTTTTATTCAATAGGATGGTTTTTTTTGGTAATGCAAGGGGAATAATGAAATAGTCTCGATGTTGAAGACTGGTTTTGGATTGAATTAAAAAATCAGGCGCTATCGAATTAAGAATAGCATGTTCTAAATCGAGGGTTTGTAAACTAATGTATAAAGGATTAATTTCGTCAGGTAACATGAGATAGCGTAATTTTTAAAAAAATGATTATAAAATATTTAAAATGCATGTTCAAATAACATCTTAATTTCTAGAGAATAATATGCTCTTTGGTGGCTTGAAGTTAAAAAAGCATTCATTTACAAGGGATTATTGCTTATGTTATTCTGACTTCGTATTTAGTGGAAGAAAAAACTGATATGCGCTTTGATATACCCGCATAAAGCCTCAATCAACATCCCAAGAAGATGCTTGGTTGTATTTCACATTGGGAGCAGTATTAACGGAGAATGGAATGAATTTAAAACCTTTATGGGTAGGTCTCACAGTATTAATGAGTGGTGGAGCTATAGCTCAAACCATGACCTTAGATACCGATCAGCAAAAAGTATCATACAGTATTGGTGTCGATTTAGGACGAAATATTAAAAAACAAAATCTAGATCTAGATGTTGCTGCAATTTCAAAAGGTTTACAAGATGGTTACACCGGTGGAGCGACTTTACTTTCTGATGAAAAAATGAAAGAGGTTTTAATGACTTTTCAAAAAGATTTTGTAGCAAAACGCACAGCTGAAATGAATCAATTGGCGCAAAAGAATCAAGAGATGGGAAAAGCTTTTTTAGAAAATAATAAAAAGCAACCTGGCGTGGTTACCTTGCCTGATGGTTTACAATATAAAATTATTACCGCAGGCACCGGTCAAAAACCAGGCCCCAATGATACTGTGACCGTGAATTACACTGGTAAACTTATTAATGGACAAGTATTTGATAGCAGTGACAAACAAGGTCACCCTATTTCTTTCCAAGTGAATCAAGTGATTAAAGGCTGGACAGAAGTATTGCAGTTAATGCCAGCTGGCTCTACTTGGGAAGTTTATATTCCATCAGACTTGGCTTATGGTGCTCAATCTGTAGGCCCCATGATTGGTCCAAACGAAACTTTAATTTTTAATATTCAATTAATTTCTATTCAAAAAAAATAATGTGAAGAAGGGCCGTTTGGTAACTCAAGCGGCCAAACACTATGAATCTAATTACATATCAGCTTAGTCAGTTTTCTATCATTTTTTTCTTAGGGTTTCTATCTGGACTCCCTCAATCCTTATTCAGTACAACGCTTCAAGCCTGGTTTATTGATTCTGGCGCTTCAATTGCCATGGTTGGAAATTTAGGGTTATTGTATTTAACCTTTTTTTTAAGGCTCATCTGGGGTCCCCTGTGCGATAAATACTACTTTGAATCACTGGGTCGTCGCCGTACATGGATTATTACATCGCAGTTACTTTTATTTTTAATTGTAGAATTTTTGGCGATATGCCATCCATCCTCGAATTTAATTCTCATGTTGGGTTTGAGTTTGCTTTTCGCCGTGGTCAGTTCTATCCAAGATTTGGTGATTGATGCCCACCGTATCGAGTTTTTAAAGCCACATCAGTTTGGACTAGGAGCCGTACTTGCGGTTTATGGTTATCGAATAGCATTATTGGTCTCAGGGGGTGGGGCTTTAATTGTTGCCCAATATTTGAGTTTTAATATTGCTTATGCACTCATGGGAGTTTTGTTTTTAATAGGTGCTACGGTAACTTTTTTTAGTAAAGAACCCACAGTAACTGTTGATAAAAATACGCCTAAAGATTTATTAAAACCTTATCTGGAGCTTTTGAAGTATCCTTGGTGTTTTAGTATGATTGGCCTTGTTTTTTGTCTTAAATTTGGTGAAGTATTTGTTTCTAACTCCAGTATATTGATTATGCCTTTTTTGATGAAGGGCTTGGGGCTTTCTTTATCTAAAATTGCCTTTTGTAATAAAGTGGTGGGGTTTGGTGCGCAGTTGGTTGGTGGTGCGATCGCAGCTTTACTCATTATTCGTTTTACTTCTTTGAATCTTTTATTGTATTTTGGATTGATGTTGGTGGTGAGTAATCTTGGGTTTTGGTTGCTAACGCAAATGCACTATTCAGATGCTTTATTGTATGCGGTGATTGTATTTGAAAATTTAGCATCAGGTCTTTGTACTACAGCATTGGTTGCCTTGTTAATGAAAATTGTTAATCCTCAATACACTGCTTCACAATTTTCTTTTTGGGTGATTTTTGGAATTGTGCCTCGCATAGTGGCAGCACCTTTCATAGGATTATTATTTCCTCGTGTTGGTTGGTCAGGGTTATTTATAATCAGCACAGCAGTTAGTTTTTGTTTCATCTTCTTTTGGATGAACCTTCAAAAGCAAGTGACTTTTGTGAATGAGAATTAATTATTTGTTTTTCAAACAAACTCAAACTCATGGCGGTGATGTTTAGCTCTGAGTTCAAGAAAAGCTTCTTTTGAGTCATCTTTTTTTAAGATTTGTGTTTCATGCGAGGGGTCATAATAATCTAAAATGTCACTTTTCCAAAAATCTTTTTGAATTTGAATTTTATGATATGTTTCTTGAACCTCATAAGGTAACTTGAAAAAATGATGAATCTTTTGGCTGACGATATCGGTAATTCTTGCTTTTGCTTCAATGGAGTGACCAGCAATGTGCGGTGTGCAAATGGTCGCTCTTTCTATGATATCTGGATTAGGAAGAGGCTCTCCTTCATAAACATCAGTACAAAATATGCCTTGCCAAGAACTTTTAAGTAAAGCTTTTTCATCAATGATGGAACCACGCGAAGCATTGATGAGAATAGTGTTGTCTGTCAGTTGTGATAAAAAATGTTCATTGATGAGATGGTGTGTTCCAAAAGGGCCATCTTGATGGTAATTGGCATGAAGAAGAATCACCTCACAAGCTTTGATATCTTGAAAATCACAGGCCCATAATGAAGGCACTGAAGTCAGTGGATCATATATTTTTATGGTATAACCAAAGTCATGGAGTCTTTGACTTAAAAGAGAACCCACATGTCCATAACCAATGATGCCTATGGTTTGTTGGGTGTTGATATTGATTTTAGCAAAAATTGAGAAAATATAGTCACATACTGCTGCAGCATTACAACCTTTGGCATCGATGATGGGGAGTCTCGTCACTTGGATATGTTCTGAGCCACTGGAGGCCGTCGCAATCACTTTTAATTGACTATGATTAATCATGTTGTTGGTGATTTGAGAATAACTTCGACAAACCAACACATCTTGATTTTTGAGTAATGAAGAGATGTCTTCATGAGGCAAGTATCGACTGATTTGAAAATGTTTCGAAAAAGCCACATCTATATTAGGAATCGTATTATCAATTAAAAGTTTTAACATAATTTTTTAGTGCATTATCATATTTATCAATATTAGTTGATTATCAACGTTTCTTCTAGGGTATAAATGTGTTAATTTAAAGATTTATGGACAGGATTATAAATGCTTAAAGATTTAAAATCACAAGCTTTTGGTAATTTTTATCAAATTCGTTATTGTTTTCCCTTTCTGATTGTCGCGGTTTTCTGTTATTTTTTTGTTGATAAACCTGTTGCAATATTTTTTAATGATTTGCAGCATCAAGGCAATGCACTTTCAAGTTTTTTTAGTGTATCTGGTCAATTTATTCAAATACTATTTAATGGAAAGTATTTATTTCCTGTCATGTTAGTTTTTCTGCTTGCCTTAAGCCCCAAACATCAGAATCAAAATATATTTAAGATATTATTACTGATTTTTCTATCACTTATTTTTTTAAATATAATATTGGCTTTTTTTAAGCATGCTTTAGGTCGAGCTCGCCCAATACTATTTATAGAGCATGGTATTTATGGCTTTAAGTTTTTTCAAAATAGTGATGATTATTTTTCTTGTCCATCCGGACATGCATTAAACATCACTATCATTTGCTTGACATTATCTGTTTTTTATCCGCAAAGAAAACTTGGCATATGTGTTTTGGGTTTTGGTTTTCTCTTAGGTCGTATATGGTATGTAAAACATTATTGCTCAGATGTTATATTCACCATTTATCTGACCATGATGCTTTTACCTTTAGCTATTTTGAGTTTTAAAAAACTTGCTCAATTTAAAAAGTTTAAATTTATTCAACCTTCATTAGATTTATTGATTAAACAATGCAATAGGAAATCATCAACATGAAAAAAATACTTAATTTTTTTGGAACATATCTTCGATTACTTTATGATCCGAATTTTTATAGAGATGTCGCTTTTCGAGAAACTGGCTATGGGATAAAAAGAATAGGCATTTTATTATTTTTCTTATTGCTACCAGGTTATGGAATTTTTATGAAACAGATTCATGGTTTTTATGCCAATGAATGGAAAAATGATATTCAAAAATTTCCGATTTTATTTATTCAAAATCATCAAGTTTTTAAGAATAGTCAAACAACCGCCACCAATAAAATATTAGAGGATTTGAGTGTAACCTGGCTTGATAAGAATCGTATGCCAAGTGCAAAAGAAACCACCCCTTCAGAAAAATATTTTTTAGCAAGTAGTGCTTTGATGGTAAGGCTACCTGAAATTGATATTTTAGGTATGCCAAATACCCAGACACCCAAATTTCTGCCATTGTATTTTTGGTATGGTGTAAAAACACCATTTATCGATGGAAAAGATATTGCTAGCCATTTGAATTTTAAATCCCTAGTAATTTCTTTGGCATTTATTTGCTTATTGTCATTTGGCATTATGTTCTTATATCTTTTTACATTCATTAGAAGCTTTGGCTTTTTAGCTCGCAGGATGGTTTCACTATTTATGAGTGAATCATTGGAATATCAGGTTGCGTGTCGATTATTAAGTATTTGTGGAATAATTCCATTATCGATATTTGTCATTTCCAGTTACTTTATTCCATTCCAAACGGATTATCGATATGTCTATATTGCAATTTATATGCTTAACTTCTATTTTGGTGTTCGGATTGTATCAACCAATAGTTTGGTGCGCTGGTTAACGCCATCATCGAAGTAAAAAAAAGGCTCTTAAAAGAGCCTTTTTTTTACACTTCTTCAAGTGCCTCAGGTAAACAGCTGGTATGATCAGGCATGGTCACATTGAGCTCTAATACAGAGCCATTACCAATTCGTTCAACATTCACAGAGACCTTTTCGCGACTAATTGGTACATAACGCGCGAGTACTTCAAGAATTTCTTCCTGAAGTTTTGGAATATAGTCAGGTGTATTACGCTGAGTTCTTTCATGGGAAATAATAATTTGTAAACGTTCTTTAGCCACAGAGGCTGTCGCATTACGTTTTTTGAGATAATTAAAAATACTCATGACGGCATTTCCTCCTTGGTTTTGCCAAATATACGTCGAAGAATTCCTTTCTTCTCTTGATGCACAAATTTAAATGGAATGGTTTCACCCAAGAAACGATTAATGGCGTCTTGATAAGCTACACCAGCATCGCTGTTATCATCTAAAATTACTGGTGTACCGGTGTTTGATGCTTTTAACACGGCTTTAGATTCTGGAATAATACCGATTAAAGGTATTGCAAGAATATCCAATACGTCTTGCATAGATAGCATTTCACCACGTTCAACACGTTCGGCATCGTAACGAGTAATTAACAAATGTTCTTTAATAGGGGTTTGTCCTTCAATCGCTCTTTTGGTTTTTGATGCCAAAATTCCTAAAATTCTATCAGAGTCACGAACAGAAGAAACTTCAGGATTGGTGACGATGATTGCATGATCAGCAAAGTGCATGGCCATTAATGCACCAGTTTCAATACCTGCAGGAGAATCACAAATGATATAATCAAATTCTTTAGACAATTCATTAAGAACAGTTTCAACACCGTCTAAATCCAAAGCATCTTTATCACGGGTTTGAGATGCAGGTAAAATGAAAAGATTAGGAATTCGTTTGTCTTTGATAAGGGCTTGGTTAAGGTTTGCTTCTTTGTTGATAACATTCACAAAATCAAAAACGACACGTCGTTCACAGCCCATGATAATATCGAGGTTACGAAGGCCAATGTCAAAGTCAATTACGACCGTCTTATGACCTTTTAACGCAAGGCCAGCGGAGATTGCTGCTGATGTTGTGGTTTTACCAACCCCACCTTTACCAGAGGTAATTACAATTATCGTTGCCAAAGTTTTCCCCTTAGGTTGAAATTATTATTTATTTATGAACCAGTTTACCTATAATAAGAAATAATACAAGCAGAGAATAGTAAAAAATGTTATCAAAAGACAAGGCCTGGATGGGGCTGGCAATTGAACAAGCGCAATGCGCATTTCAAATTGGAGAAGTACCTGTTGGTGCTGTTGCTGTTTGCGAGAATTTAGGTTTGTTAGCAAAGGCATATAATCAAACCATCAGTGCTTGTGATCCATGCGCGCACGCTGAAGTTACCGTAATAAGAAAAGCGGCAGAAATGCTTGGAAATCATCGTTTGAGTTCTGTGACACTGTATGTCAGTTTAGAGCCTTGTGCCATGTGTGCAGGTGCCATTGTTCAAGCGAGGATTCCAAGAGTTGTCTATGCAACCCGTGATTGGGTTGCTGGAGCAGCAGGTACGGTTATGAATCTATTGAATCACCCTAAACTTAATCACCACACCCTGATAGACGAAGGGCTTTATCAACAAGAAGCCCAAAAATTATTACAGGATTTTTTTAAGCAGAGGCGTTAGGATACATTTGTTTAATGTATCGGTACCAGGAGCCTTGTGCTTGATATACTGCCAATAAAAAACCCTGCGAGCCATCCAAGCACCACATTTTGAGGAAATAATTTCTCATAAACATCCATGTGGCCCCGAAAATTGCTCCCAGAATTTTATTTTTTCGATGAGATGCATATTTTTTTTGATTGGCAGATAAGCTTGAGTAATGATTCATTTTATGAAGTGCGTCATGCCAGTCTTCGTAACTTTCATGTAGAATTGTTGCTGGTAGATAGGCAGTTTCAGAGCCTGATTCTAGAATCACTTTTTCATGAACGATGTCTGGGCTAAATCGTGCTTTTTGACGGCGAAATAAACGAATATGTTTATTGTCAGAATTGGCAAAGCGCATTTTTTTATTTTGAAATACCATGCGAATAGGCAGACGGAATGCATCAATTTTAGTGGTATTTATGGTGTTTTGTATGTTTTGAAAAGCCTGAACATCTAAAAACTCATCGGCATCGAGGCTTAAAACCCACTCATGTTTTGCCAATTCGAGGGCGCGTTGTTTTTGGGGACCATAGCCTGGCCAATCGGTTTCATAAACCTCAGCACCAAGACTTTTTGCGATTTTTACCGTGTTGTCTTGACTACCAGAATCAACAACAATAATTTGATTAGCCCAACCCACGGATTCAATGCAGCGAGCAATATGTTTTTCTTCATTGAGTGTGATAATGATGACTGAAATCATTCTTTTCTTCCTTTGCTAAGACTAAGGGCCGCAATTCCTAAGAACAATTGTCCCGGACAAGAATATAATATTGCATCAGAAAAACTATTGATTGCAATCAATAGAATAAATACTTGGCCGATAATTTCCATCTTTTTCCACAATTGATAAAAAAATATCAACCACAAGCCAAGACCGATAAGCCCCTCTTCCACAAGTATCAACCAGTACTGGCTATGGGGGTTAGGTGGTCCTGACCAATCTGGAACGGGATTGAGTAACTTGAAGTAATAGCAAAATGAGCCTGGTCCATTGCCTATCAAGATATGCTTTTGAAATAATAAATAGGAAAAATGATAGAATTGTAAACGATAGCCAATCGATGTTGATTGAATTCCTTGATTTAAAGCTTCTATATCATTGTAGAAATCTTGTAATCGAGTTTGTAAAACATGGCTAAACTTAATCAGTATCATGAATACCAATGGGGTGATAGCAAGATAAACCCAACGTAATTTATTATTTGATTTTAACCAAATCAATAACATAAGAAAGGCAACATAAAGAATATAGGCCGCACGTCCTGGATTAATCAGCAGTATTTCAACCGATAACAGAAAAAAACTCAACAGATAGGCATATTTGTAACGTCTTACCCTAAAAAAATATTCTAGGCTGCAAAATGCAGCAAATACACATAAAAAGCCGGTATTGATATGATTATAAAATAAGTGCCCTGGGTCATGGTCATGATACCAGTTCAAATGAAAGCTTAGCTTGATGATGGACAGTACCACGGTGATAAGCATACCGATGATAAAACCATTGATAGCAATGTCTTGATGCTTTTTATCCATAAAACTTTGCATGAGCAAGGGAATAAGTAGGAATCGAAAGACCTTTTTTAAATTTGTGGCAGAGTCATGGTTAAATTCTGGAGAAAAACTTAAGCTCGTGAGCGTCCAAAGACATAAAACTCCAAGCGCTATAAACCATGGTTGTTTCATTTGCGTAAGCAATGTCTCCCATTGCGGAGGGTTGATGAAAAAACTTAGCAAAGCAAGAATAAAAAATATACTGGAAACACTTGGTCCAAATGGCAAAGCTGCTATCCATAATGCCGGTAAGTAAGATGCTGATTTTAAATGATGGGTTGATATCTTCATGATATAAAAAAATGAAGGCCTCCATGAGGCCTTGTGATTAAAATAAAATATTACCTGGGGTTCTCGGGAATGGAATTAAGTCACGAACATTGCCAAGCCCTGTGATATAGCTTAACAAGCGTTCAAGCCCTAGTCCGAACCCGCCATGAGGCACAGAGCCATAACGACGTAAATCTCTGTACCATTGATAATGCTCTGGGTCTAATCCTGATGCACGCATGCGAGCATCTAGGACATCAAGACGGTCTTCTCTTTGGCTACCACCAATAATCTCACCAATACCAGGTGCTAAAATATCCATCGCAGCAACTGTTTCCCCATCCTCATTTAAGCGCATATAAAATGCTTTGATACCTGCAGGATAGTTCTGAACAATGACTGGCTTTTTAAAATGAACTTCTGTTAAGTAACGCTCATGTTCAGATTGTAAGTCGAGTCCAAATTCAACAGGGTATTGGAATTGATGTGAAGAATTTTTAAGAATTTCAATGGCTTCACGATAGTCAATGGTTTCAAATGTCGCATTGGCCATGTTGTGAACACGCTCTATGCAAGTTGAGTCAACATTTTGTTGAAAAAACTCCAAATCATCAGCGCATTTTTCTAAGACTCTTTGACAAACATATTTCAACATGTTTTTGGCCAATTCACAGACATCATTCAAATCTGCAAAGGCAATTTCTGGTTCAATCATCCAAAATTCAGCAAGATGACGGCTGGTATGTGAGTTTTCAGCTCTAAAGGTTGGGCCAAAGGTATAAACTTTAGATAAAGCTAAACAATAGGCTTCAACGTTCAGTTGTCCTGAGACGGTTAAAAAAGTTGATTGTTTGAAAAAGTCTTGGGTGTAATCCACTTGTCCATCAGCTGTCAATGGTGGGTTTTTGGGGTCTAATGTGGTGACTCTAAATAATTCACCCGCACCTTCACAGTCACTGGCTGTGATTAAAGGGGTATGAATCCAATAAAAGCCTTGATCATGAAAAAATTGATGAATGGCGTATGATACTTCGTTACGAACTCTCGAGACTGCTGAGAAAGTATTGGTTCTAGCACGTAAATGTGCCATTTCCCTTAAAAATTCTAGGGAATGTTTTTTGGGTTGAATGGGGTAACTATCGGGATTTTCAACAAAACCAACGATATCGATACTTTCTACTTGCATTTCAAAAGCTTGTCCCTTTCCTTGTGAGGGGACAAGTTTTCCTATCGCTTGGATAGAGCAACCGGAGTTTGCTTTAAGAACTTCAGTTTCATAATTTTTGACTGAATTGGGTACCACCAATTGTAAACTATGGAAACATGAACCATCATGTAATTGTATAAAAGAAAAACCTGCTTTGGAGTCGCGACGGGTCTTTATCCAACCCTGGACTTTTACAGATTCCGTAGGTGCTTCTTGGAAAGACAAACATTCTTTAATTGGGGTATATTTTTTCATGGTTATAATTTTATGATTGGTATCATGGAACAATGAGAATGAAAGTATTATACTAAATTTAGTTGAATTGAAAAGCTGGAATGAATCAACATCTTCACAAAAGGGGACAGTTATGGATGTGACCGTTTATCAGTCTTATGTCTTTGCAAATTTATTGGGTATGTTTTTACTAACCATTGGTATTATTTTTGCAAGTCGAGTTGAATATTACACCCGTATTTTAAGAAATATTAAGGTGACAGAATCGAATATGTTAATCACCGGTATATTCATGATATTTCTTGGATTATTTTTGATTGCGCATCACAATGTTTGGATTTTGCGTCCAAGAGTTTTAATGACTGTTGTTGCTTGGATAGTACTCCTTAACGGCTTATTAATGACACTTTTGCCTGAAAAAATGGTTGCGCTTTATTATCATTGGATGACCCCAAAAAGAATTATGATAAGTTCAATTATTTGGATTATTTTGGGGATAGTGATGGTTTTTGATGGCGCTCGATTGTTATATTTGTTGCAACATCATTAATTTTCAACAACTTTTAAAGCATGTTTTATCCAACTGTCTACACCATCAGGCCGATTGACTAATTCAAGATGGCCTGAAAAATCTAATTGAATAGTTTGTTGCTTGGATTTTGCTACAACCCAAGGATTTTCCCCATAATTTTCTTTTGTAAATACAGTGATTATTGATGTGTTCAAGTCACGTATAGGTTGAGAGGCAATGGCAAATTTTCTTATCTCATGTAAAAAACGCTGTTGCCATTTTATTCTGCCTTTTTTAATCCAATGGCTTAAAACGCTTAATCGAATATTAAGCCATTTTTTTTTATTTCTCAGCGTATTGAATCTTTTTTGACTAGGCGGATCTAATAAGAAAATTCCATTTATATTTTTTTTATTTTTTTCTAATTGATAAGCCAATTCAATAGCCAAGAGCGCATTAATAGAAAACCCCATAATGTAAATGGGGTCATTTAAATTAAAAAATTTAGACTCTTTATCTAGGATTAGCTTTGCAATCTCTGAGAGTACAAATTTTGAAGTTTGATCGTTGATAATATCTAAATATTTTATATCACCAAGCTCAAGTAGCTTTTGTCTGGCAGTCATAATGCCTGTGCCCAAACAAATTATTTGTATTTTTTTAGGGTTATTGCTTTGTGTGAATGTTCTGAATAGACCGTCTTCTTGTTTTAAAAACTTAGCGATTTGTCTTGGCGTATCAGTTTTTAATATAGTATTTGCTGATAATGTTTTATAACCTTTTTTGACCAGCTTAAGGATGAGTTGTGTAATATCTAAGGAATTAAAACCCAGGCTTTCAAGACTTTTGTCTAGTAATAGATTTGAGGTTTTGTCTTGATTTAAAAAAGATTGAATGAGTTCTGTGATAAGAGATATATAATTTTTAGATTCCGATGTTCGGCAAGACGGCAAATTATTGATTTTTTGTTTTCCTGTAATCCCAATAAGTGGATGATGGTAGACCATATTTATATGGGGGAGTAGCTTAATTGGAATGAGGCGCTCTGCAATCCAATAATACAAATCATCAGATTTTAAAGAGGGTTTTGCTGCTACATTAATAATCAATTGCTCATGTATTGTTGGTTCAGGAGACAATTCAACGTGATAAATATCAAGATGTTTGGATAACAGATGAAGTAAAGGGGAGGCGTCATACCACTGACCCTGAATTTTTCTTTTCAGTGAGAGGCGTCCAAGTAAAGCCAGAGAATCACCAGATTGATGACCGAGATCACCTGTAGAAATAAATGAACCTTGGTAAGTGCTGACTGACAATACACCTCGATTATCAAACTTGATATCTTTTCCTGGTAATACTTTGCCTTGAAACCCTTTGCCATACATTTTATCTAAATTGTTATAATAAAATTTTTGTCTTGCAATAACACCACACTCGGAAGAGCCATAGGCATTTAAAATAAAACCAGTTTTATCTAAACAATTTTTAAATAATTTGACATGAAATGCATTGACAGTTTCACCTGTTAAGCTGAGTGCTTTCCATTGCTGGTTTGTGATGAAATCATGATTAGAAATTAATGAGGGTGTACCATAAACCAGTGTTTTTGAATAACTTATCGATTTTGGGGCATTAAAGTGTTGTGCAACACCTGCAAACAACATGCCAAGGCAATGTTTAGTGATTGCACCAAACCAAGGTTTAATGAGACAAATTGATTCTTTAAAAAGTTCTGGAGATATGTCCTCAATGTAGGAAGCTGCTTCATAGATGGCAAAGGATGTATTCCTTATGATTGGTTTGGGATTGCCAGTGGTGCCAGAAGTAAAAAGAAGAAGATGGGGATTTTTTGCACTTTCTAAATCTTGAGGTACCGTCAAGGTCAGTTGATATCTGATTTTATCTACCTCTCTCCAGGCAGGATCATATAAAATAATTATTTGATTTTGAGTCCAGGCTGCTATTGCCTGGGTTAACCAATCTTCATCATGACCATTGATTCGAACAATTTTTTGTCCAAGAAACTTTTGTCGATAAATATTAGCATTTAGTTCAATATCATGATACGAAAAAGTATGAGTAGAGGTAAAGTATGCAATTTTGGAATCATATTTATCCAACAAGGCTTTCCAAATACTTTGAAAACCTTCTGTAGGGTTAAAGTGCTTAATCCACCAATTATTTTCAGAATGCCAGTGATCAGTCATTTTCATAGGATTCAAAAAGATTAACCGCAACACTTCCGCCCATTCCAACAGACCAATTCATCGCTTTTTTGGCAACTGTTTTATTGATATTGTTTAAATTTAATTGTAATGCTGGGTCAATGTTGCTTGGGAGTTTTGGAAGATTTTTATTTGCCAACCCTTCAGCAATCATCGCGATAGACAATAAACATGCAGAACCAAGTGCATGCCCAAATGTTCTTTTAAAAGCACTAATATGTGGAAGGTCTTGCTTAAAGATTTTTTTTACCAGTTGTGACTCTATAGCATCCCAAGATTTTGTACCTGTTGCATGCAGTGACAGCCAGTCAATGTTTTCGGGTAAGGACAATACCTCTTTCACGGCTTCTTCTAGACCTTTTGCTTGAGGTTCTGGTGCAATTAAATGATGGCAATCATTTCTAACGGCCCCTCCAGTCCAACGAGCCATGGGACGAATACCTCGTTTAAGTGCATGTGTTTCTGACTCAAAAATTAGGGCAGCTGATGCTGAAACAGGTCTCATACCGTCTCTTTGTGCGCATAGTGGTCGAGAACTGAGGGAGCTGGCTACAGCACCCATGGCTTGAAGCGCATTTCTGGTAAATATTGAATGATTGGAAATATCTGAACTCACGACTATGACAATATCTGCCACATTCAGTTTAATCAATTGTGCTGCTAGCCAGACAGCCTGGCCGCCAGTTGCAGACGCAGCGCTCAGACTAAAATCTCCAGCACCAAAACCAAAGCGAATCGCTAATGGCGCTGCGATAGAATTTCCTCTAAGTTTTGATAAGGTATAAGGGTGTAATTTTTCTTTGTTTTGAAATTCAATATCAGATAATGAATCAATCATACCCAATGAAGAGCCTGCTATAATAGCAGCTCTAGGATGTCGAAAACGTTCTCCTTTGCCCCTTAAAAGATTTCTTTCATGCCAGAGATTTGCATTTTTTAAAACCTTTTCAATGGTGATACATGCTTTAAGTGCATGAGAGCCCATTATTTTGGCTTCACTTTCTGGAATATCAAACTGATGTTGGTGGGCATTGGATTCTAAATGATTGAGAATATCTTCATCGTTGAATGCAGCTTGAGTTACTCAGTTTCACTCAATGAGCCATAAACAGCGCTCCAAGAGGTAATAACAACATTATTGATCATGGTTTTGTCTTTTATTTGCAAAAAAAATATCTGAAAAGGCTCAATTTCTTGAGCCTATTTATCAATTATTTGTTGAAGAAATTGTAGAATAATCCAAGGAAAAATCCTTTAACAAATAAGTGCACAAAGGCCATGACAGTACCAATGAGAACACCCATCCATGTGATTTCATAACCCACATATAAAGCTTTAACAGAATTTACAAACCATACACCAACTGGATGAAAGTGGGCAACAATTCCCATAATCAACACAATCAAAGCCCATAGCGTACCAAACGCTAATCCAAAGGCTTTGGGACTTAGTTTTGCATAACTCATTCAATGCTCCCTTTTTTGTTATTTTTTTTTAACATCCAATAACAACTTACACGAGTTTTTTATCAATGCCAAGTCTTTGGATTGGAGCAAAACTTTTGCGATGAATTTCGCAGGGACCATGCTCTCTGAGTGCTTCAATATGGTTGGCCGTGCCATATCCTTTGTGTTTGGCAAATCCGTATTGTGGGTATTTTTTTTCATACTGATACATCATTTCATCACGCGTGACTTTTGCCAAAATAGATGCTGCAGAAATGCTAGGATGTAGGAGGTCTCCTTGAACCAAAGTTTGAGCTTGGATAGGCAATTGTGGTGCAAATGAGCCATCAATTAATGTCAAAAGTCCATGCTCGGCAATAGGTAAAACTGCTCGTCGCATCGCCAATAATGTTGCATGGTGAATATTAAGTTCATCAATTTCTTCAATAGAGGCTATTCCATAATTAAAAAACAAGGCCTCATTTTGAATGATTTCATAAAGCTTAAGACGTTTTTTTTCAGAGAGTTTTTTGGAATCTGTTAAACCCTCAATAGGGTGTTTAAGGATAACTGCTGCTGCCACAACAGGACCTGCCAATGGCCCGCGTCCAGCTTCATCTACACCAATAATTTGTGAAAGAGAATGGGATTGATACATGTGTTTTTTTTCTTGTTGAAAGGTTTTTGATTTTATGATTCTAGGGGGCTTTGGTAAAGAAAAAAATAATTAAATTCTTAAAATGGTTTATCTATACTATAAATTGACTTATGTATATACTAAAAGTAAATATTAACACAAGGATTGTGATGAAAAAAAATTTAGATAGTTTAGGAGAATGGTCACGTTTGTTTGCATTAAAAAAACATTCAGATGGCTCCATATTCAAAAGCTATTATAAAAATGAGTATTTCGATACCACGTTTGTTCATCAACATCTGAATGAGAGTATTTATCAAGAACTTTTAAGACTACCGAGCATCCAAGGTCTAGATTATTATCGAGAACAATGGGCACAAGGCCAATACGAAAGTGAGGATTTTCCGCGTTATATTTTTTCACGACCATGGCAGGCTATAGAACATCCTTACCATCATAACGCTTTATTAAGCCATGAAAAAATGAAAGAGACTATTGATAAGATTCGACAAGGTCAATGGTTGGGATATAGTGGCCAACCTATCACCGATATCATCAATATAGGCATTGGTGGTTCTGATTTGGGCCCACGCATGAGTGTAGAGGTGCTTGAGGAGTTTAAAAATACCTCTTTGCGTTTTCATTTTATTTCGGATGCCGACCCTTACGCTTTTTCTAAAATTTTAGAAAACTTAAATCCTGAAACAAGCTTATTTTTAGTATCATCAAAATCATTTAAAACCGAAGAAACATTATTAAATGCGCAGCATGCCAGTGCCTGGATTGCCAATCCTAAGGCTTTAAAACACCATTTTATAGCACTCACCTCTAATCCCCAATTGGCGATTGAACAGGGGTATCAGCATGTCATTGCCATTGGTGACTGGATGATTGGTCGTTATTCTTGTTTTTCAGCAATGAATTTAAGTTTGGCGCTGATGATTGGTTATGATAATTTCGAAGAATTCTTAAAAGGTGCTGCTGTGATGGACCAACACTTCTTGACCACACCAGCGGAAGAAAATTTACCCATTATTATGGCTTTAATGGGCATATGGAATATCAACTTTTTTGATATACAAAGTCATTTGCTGCTCATGTATGATTTTCGTCTGAGACATTTTGTTGATTATGTCCAGCAACTGGATATGGAAAGCAATGGCAAATCAATCAATTGTAGTAATCAAGCTATCAATTATGCCACAGGCCCAATCATTTGGGGTGGTTTGGGTAACCAAGCGCACCATAGTTATTACCAGTTGCTTGCACAAGGAAAACATCCACTTGGTATTGATTTTATTACTGTTGCAGACAATGACTATGAATTAATCAATGCATTATGTCGCAGTCGAATCAATATTTTGCAAGATGGGGTTGACTCAATTCAATCGAAAGATTTAATTAAGCCACAAACATCGACCACTCATATTCATTTATATAAGCTAACACCAGGCGCTTTAGGTGCATTGATTGCGCTTTATGAACATAAAGTCTTTACGCAAGCTTGGCTTTGGAATATTAATCCTTTTGATCAACCCGGGGTTGAATCTGCTAAAAGACAATCACAATTTCTTTAATGAAGGAAAATTATGATCAATAAAGCGATAATTCTAGCGGCAGGGCGGGGCACAAGACTTTATCCGGCAACTATTGTCATTGGTAAACCTCTTTTACCCATATTTGATAAGCCTATGGTTTATTATTCTTTAGCAATCATCATGCAAGCAAAGATTCGTGATGTGTGTATTGTCACCAATCAACATGATATTCCCTTGTTTCGGGAATTACTTGGTGATGGCAATCAATTGGGTATACATATTCAATATCGAATTCAGGAAATTCCTAAAGGAATTGCAGATGTATTCAATATTGCAGAAGATTTTATCAACAATGAGCCTTGTGCTTTGGTTTTGGGTGATAACATTTTTATTGGTCATGAATGGGATTTGAGACTTTCAGAAATTCAAAACAACAATATTCAGGGTGCTACTGTCTTTGCCTATCCTGTGCATGACCCAAAGCGCTATGGTGTGTTGGCACTCAATGCCAAACAAGAAATTATTGATGTGGTGGAAAAACCAAATTTTCCACCATCAAACTTAGCTGTAACCGGACTGTATTTTTACGATAAGTTTGCAACGCAAATGGCTAAAACTCTTAAACCTTCAGCCAGAGGGGAATTAGAAATCACCGATTTAAATCGTTTATATTTAGAAAAAAAAGCATTGAAATGGATGAATCTCAATGCATCTGATGATTCATGGTTTGATATTGGAACTCATGAGGCCATGTATGTTGCGATTGATAATGTCTCTCAACGAATTATCAATACGCAACAGCAAATTGGTTGTATAGAAGAGATTGCCTATTTGAATGGTTGGATAGACATAGCTCAACTCAAACTTTTACAAAAAAAAGTAAAAATGACTGCTTATGGACAATATTTGGAAAAATATTTTTAGCTTAATGAGCGTCGTAGAATTTTTCCAACATTGGATTTGGGCAAAGTATCATAAAACTCAACAATTTTTGGCACCTTGTAGGGTGTTAGATATTTTTTGCAGTGTTGGCGAACATCTTCTGCCGACAAATTCGTATCAGTTTTGACAATACAGGCTTTGACCTTTTCGCTGCCTTCATCGACTTTCACGCCAATCACACCCACCTCTAAAACACCTGGTAGCATACCAATGACTTGTTCTACTTCATTGGGATAGACGTTAAACCCAGAAACCAAAATCATGTCTTTTTTGCGATCAATCAAATAAACCATGCCTTTGTCATTTATATTGGCAATGTCACCCGTTTTAAGATAGCCGTCTTTACAAAACACATGTTCGGTTTCTTCTGGATTTTGCCAATATCCAAGCATAACTTGGGGACCTTTCACACAAAGCTCGCCTGGTTGACCAAAGGGAACTTCATTTTCTTCGTTGTCACGTAAAGATATTTCTGTAGAGGCCAGAGGTAGTCCAATAGAGCCGTTGTACTCTTTAATATACAAGGGATTGATACAAACCGCAGGACTGGTTTCAGTTAAACCGTAAGCCTCTAGAATAGGTGTATGTGTAAGCTCATTCCATTTTTGTGCAACACTGGCTTGTAAAGCCATACCACCGGATAAGGTCAGTTTTAATTTAGAAAAATCAATTTTATTAAAATCTTTATGATGTAAAAGTACATTAAACAGTGTATTGACCCCAGTAAATGCTGTCATTTGAAATTGACTGATTTGTTGGATAAAAGATTTTACATCATTGGGGTTGGTGATAAGTAAGTTTTTTGCTCCCAAATAGAAAAAGGTAAATAAATTCGCTGTCAGTGAAAAGACATGGTAGAGGGGAAGGGCTGTGACAATTCTATCATCTTGCCCAAAACCTTCAGGTAAAATCCAAGATGATGCTTGCATTATGTTCGCCACCATATTGCGATGGGTAAGCATAGCGCCTTTTGAGACACCCGTTGTACCGCCGGTATATTGAATAAACGCAAGGTCTTTAGGCTCCATTATTACGTTTTGATATTTGAAGCCATGATGAATTGCTTTGTGAAATGGCACTGCTTCGGGTAAGCAATATTCAGGTATCATTTTTTTCCAATATTTAATGACGATATTGATTAAGGTTTTTTTAGGCCATGGGAACAAATCACCCACATTGGTCACAATAATATGTTTTAATTCAGGTAATTGGCTTTTTGCTTTCTCAAGTGTATTGGCAAAGTTTTCTAAAATGACAATGGCTTTAGCACCCGCATCAGAGAGTTGATGTGAAACTTCTGGGGCAGTATACAAAGGGTTTGTATTGACGATAGTTAAACCTGCTAAAAAACTCCCAAATATAGCAACGGGGTATTGAAGTGTATTGGGAAGCATAATGGCGATTCTGTCACCTTTTTTTAAACCCAAACTTTGTAGATATGCGGCAAATTGGTGAGCCAATTGATATAATTTTTCATATGAAATTTCATATCCCAGATGAATAAATGCCGTATTTTTGGCGTATAATTGACAGCTTCTAGTAAAAATATCAGTCAGAGTGCTAAACTCAAGTGGTTCAATGGAATGAGGTACGCCGGATTGATAATTCTTAAGCCAAATTTTATCCACGATTAAAGCCTTCTGTTGTTCATTTCAACGTGTTAGTATAAACAAAAAAACACTTTGGAGTAAGGCTTTGACAACAGATAATTTAACTCACTCTCAGGTTGTAAAATTAAAAGGGCGTTTGTTTACTGTGACTGTGATTCAAGTATTAAGCAGAGATGCTTATGCATTTGAGCAACATATTGAAAAAATTGTCAATCAAGCACCCAAATTATTTTATAAAATACCGGTTGTGTTGGATTGCTCTGCTTTAGAACAAGAACTCAGTTCTTTAGTTCCTTTCTTTTCTTGCCTGAAAAAATTTCATTTTTATCCTATCGGTGTACAAGGTCCTCAACCATGGTTAGCCCATTTGGCAGAACTGCAAGCCCTACCTTTATTTCAATCTTCATCCAGCCAAGATAAACCGATTGTCAGTGAAGAGAAGAAGAAAAAGGAAGTTGCACCGAAAAAAAGTCATCATGAACCCATCCCAACCAAAGTTGTTACGCAACCCGTGCGTTCTGGACAACAAGTGGTGAGTAAAGGCAGTGATTTGGTGGTTGTGTCTTCGGTGGGGCATGGTGCTGAGCTATTATCTGATGGCAATATTCATGTGTATGGCCCTTTAAGAGGACGCGCTTTGGCAGGAATCTCAGGTGATAAAAAAGCCAGAATTTTTTGTACGCAATTGGATGCAGAATTGGTATCTATCGCAGGCTTCTATCGCTTAAGAGAATCGATTCCACCGATGAATGGCCCATGCCAGATCTTTATTCAGGATGACCGTTTACAAATATTACCTTTATGATTCAGACAGCTTTTATTTCAGATTTACATCTTCATCCGCAATGCCTTGAGATTCACCAGCGGTTTGAGCGTTTTATTGAGTGGGCGAAAGTCAACACTAAATCGGTTTATATCCTAGGTGATTTTATTCATGTATGGGCAGGAGATGACCTTATGGATGATTATGCCCATCGAATCATTGCCTTGCTTAATCAATTGAACCAAGCTGGTATTGCAGTTTATTTTATGCCAGGAAATCGTGACTTTTTGATTGGAAACGAATTTATAAAACAAGCTAATTTACATGTTTTAAATGATCCAACCATCGTTACTTTAGATGGCTATCGAATTTTCCTAACTCACGGCGATAGATATTGTACATCTGACAGGGCTCATCAGTTTTTAAGATTCTGGACTAGAAATTTTTGGTTTAAGTCTTTATTTATAAAATTACCAAAATTTTTAAGAAAATCTTTGGTTGAATCTGTCAGAAATTATAGTCAATCCAAAAAAAAGAAACCGGTATTTTTTCCAATTAACGAAAAAAAATTATTCAAAGATATGCATCGACATCAAGTATTTGTAAGTGTTTATGGTCATATACACCAATGGGGACATCACCAAGATATTTACAAACATTTTAACTATCAGCGCTTTATTTTGAGTGATTGGGATAAAAATCCACAAATTCTGTGTTATAATAAGCATAAGGGTTTATTTTTTAACGAATTGGATTAATTGTCATGACTCGACTTGCACCTACAGAGGGTGGTGGTGGTGGTGGTGGTTCTGCTGCCTCAACAACATCATCATCAAGTTCAAGTGCTTCAACGCCAGCAAGCACTGCTGCCCCAACACCAAGTTCTTCAAATCCTGCTGGTCCAGCGCAAACCGTTTCTGGCGGTGTGGGTGCTGCAGCATCTGTTGATGAATTAACAGCTGACAAAGAAAAAATTGTTAATGATGCCAATGCTTTAGTTGAACAATCCCATAAAGAATGGAAAACACTCAGTAATAAGATGGATAAAAAATCATACAATGGTAGTACGCTTGCAGATGATATGTTAAAAAATATGTTATTAATAAGGGATTTAAAAGCCTATTTTGAAGCCAAAAAACTTTACTCAAAACATAAAGAAATCTCACAAGAAGCCCAAGCGTTGAATCCAAAAAACCCTGGCGAATTTGCTAGGAATGTTAGTGGTGTATCAAAACGTTTGCATGATGCAAAAAATGAGTACAAAAAAATTCAGGAAGATAGAAATTTCCAACAGAATGCATCTTATTCTGAACGTTTCATGAGGTATGTAGGACCTAATCCCCAAAAAGATGAACAAAAAAAAGCACGCCAAGATGTGACTCAAGAGCCATCACCCCAAGGACCATCATCCCAAGGCCCTAGAAGATAATAAATTTAAATTTGGGGTTGTCCACTATGAAATCTAAAACAATCATCCTGTTTTAAAATTAATTCATTTTCTATATCTAAAAATTGAATAACTCTACTCTCTACATGATTTTCAATTTCCCGTGCAAACTTTAAATAGAGCTCAAAATGTCTTTGTTCAGCATGCGCTAAATGTTCATAGAATTGGTGCAGCTCGCTCTCTCGTTCAAGATACGGTAGTAATGCAAAAAATCGTTCGCAAGAGCGCGCTTCAATGATTGCACCAATGATTAAATCATCTCTTAAGCTTTCTTGGTTATTTTTCTTAGAGCGAAGCTTGTGCAGTGATTTGCCATAATCTGAAGGTGGCAAAGCTTGAAGTCTTAACTTTTGTTTTTTTAATAATCGCAACACTTTTTCAAAATGTAGCATTTCCTCCCGAACAATTGGAGAAAGTGCTTTGATGAGTTCTGACGAATGTGGATTTTTTGCGATGAGTTGTAAAGCTGATGCGGCAGCTTTTCTCTCACAATGAGCGTGATCTATCAATAACAAATCTAGATTTTGTGAGGCGAATCGACACCATGATTCAGGTGTGGACACTCTTAAAAAGTTAATGAGGTGGTCAGGTGTTTTCATCATAATTTCAAAGAAAAAAAACAATCATAACAAAATTTTTTTAGATGACAAATTCTATTGGCTGGATTATATTCATAATATTGATATAAACGCTTTAGTTTTAGGAAAAAACTAAATATGTCAGATTCTGAAGAAAAAAGATCGCATAGATTATCATCTTATACCTTATTAATTGCTGAATCTATTTTAAGGCAATTTAATATCAATATTGATTCTAATACCCTCATCAATGAATTGGATAATAAAAACTCTGTATACAGTGTATTGTGTCAAGCACCGATGCTATGCATTATGAATGACCTGATTTCAGCACAAATTAAAAGCTACCAACAATTTATACAAAAAAAGATGATTGATTATTATGCCAATAATCCGCCGATTGTTGATGAGCAAGGTGACTCTTCGAGTATGAGCGAATATTACCCTGATACAGTAGCAGTCATTAAGCAAAAATTCTTAGACGCCCAAAATGCTTCAAAGAGTATCCTGCAATTGATGTATGACAATTCAGCATTTATTAACAAGACGATATTTAAGTATGTAAATCAACAAATTATTCGCCATGGTAATTTTGAACAATTCAATGCAGATGAGCTCAATGGCGAACTTATGCCCCTTGTAGAACAAGCGGAGGGTATTAAATCTCAATTAATTTCTGAGCGAGCAAATTGGCGAGAAATGGCTGCTGATTACACTCAAAACTTAAGTGCTGTCAGTATCTATCAAATGAACGAATTAGAAGATTTGGAATTGCGAGCGGAATTGGATTTTTTTAGTCAGTTGGGTAATCGATAATTTTTAGAATGAGTGTAATGCTATTTAAGAATAAATAGTATATAATATGTCTTCTTTTTTTGTATTATTATGGAGCATAAAATGGCATTTGAATACACTCTTTCGATTATTAAACCTGATGCAGTTGCTAAAAATGCAGTTGGTGAAATCTTATCTCGTTTTGAAAAAAATGGATTAAAAGTAGTTGCTGCACGTATGATGCATTTAAGTCCTGAACAAGCAGGTGATTTCTATGCGGTTCACCGTGAGCGTCCTTTCTATCAAGATCTCGTTAAATTCATGACTTCAGGTCCTGTTATGGTTCAAGTATTGGCTGGCGACAATGCCATTGCTCGTAATCGTGAGTTAATGGGTGCAACCAATCCTAAAGAAGCTCTTCCAGGTACAATTCGTGCCGATTTCGCTGATTCAATCGACGCAAATGCTGTACACGGTTCTGATGGTGCGGAAACTGCAGCTCATGAAATTGCTTTCTTCTTTGATAACAAAGAAATTTTCTTAAGATAATTGATTGGGTGAAGTATGTCTGTATGTCAAAACCTCTTAGACCTTAATCCAGAACAATTGATTGATTGGGTTAAATCATTTGGTGAACCACAATATCGCGCACAACAATTGCTGAAATGGGTACATCAAGTGCGAGTTACAGATTTTAATCAAATGACTAATTTAAGTAAGTCATTTCGAGAAAAGCTTGTGGCGCATGCAGAAATACGCTTACCTGAAGTAGTCCTTAGAAAACACGCTCATGATGGCACCCGAAAATGGTTGCTACGCATGAGCTGTGGTAATAGCATAGAAACCGTATTTATTCCAGAAAAAACCCGTGGGACATTATGTATATCCTCTCAAGTGGGTTGTGGTTTAAATTGCAGTTTTTGCTCAACTGCAAAACAAGGTTTTAATCGTGACTTGTCAACAGCAGAAATCATTGGTCAACTTTGGTTGGCGAATAATGAGTTGGCAAAAGAATATGGTGCAGATCATAAAAAAATTACCAATGTGGTCATGATGGGCATGGGCGAGCCTTTACTTAATTTCGATGCCGTTACAAGAGCATTGGATTTGATGTTGGATGATTTTTGCTATGGCCTTTCAAAACGCCGAGTAACCTTGAGTACCTCAGGTTTAGTGCCGCAAATGTTAGATTTAAAACTTCGTAGTCCTGTCGCATTAGCGGTATCATTGCATGCCCCTAATGATGCATTAAGAAACGAATTGGTGCCCGTGAATAAGAAATACCCACTCAAAGATTTGATGAGTGTTTGCAAAAATTATTTTGAAAATGAGCCCAGACGTAAAATCACTTTTGAATACGTGATGCTTAAGAATGTCAATGATAAGCCAGAGCATGCTTATGAGTTGATTAAATTATTAAAGGGTGTTCCCGCGAAAATGAATCTCATTCCTTTTAATCCATTTCCAAATGCACCTTATCAATGCTCATCTGCTGAAGATATTGCTAAATTTCAAAATATCTTAATGGAAAAGGGTTTACATACCACCGTTCGAAAAACCAGAGGTGATGATATTGATGCTGCCTGTGGACAATTGGCCGGTCAATTCAAAGACAAAACGACTCGTTCAATAAGATGGCAGAAAATTAATTCATCAAGTTTAAGTTCAAATTAAACTTGGAATCAGTTACATTCCTGAGTATAATGATTTTTATATCAATAATAACTGACTGGTGCTAAGCGCATTTTTCAATGAGGCTTATGGAGCGTAACATGACCTTGACTAATTCAGAAAGTGATGTCATCAACCCAACAACAAAACCTGGATCTTATCTCGCCGCTGAGCGTGAAAGAAAAGGAATTTCGATTGAACATTTAGCAAATAAGCTTAATTTACGTGTTCAGGTGTTAATGCATCTTGAAGCTGATGAATATCAACAATTGCCACACCCTGTTTTTGTTAAAGGCTATATTCGCGCATACTGTAAACATTTGGATTTGTCATGTGCCGATGAACTCGTTAAGGTTTATGCATCTTTTATGCCAGCTGAACCTAAGTTTGAACGTCAGATGTGGCAGAACCCTGCACCTAGAGAATCAGAAAACAGTGAAAGATGGTTACATTGGGTTGCTGGTTTATTCGCCTCAGCTGCGATCGTTGCGATTGGATTGTGGTGGTATGAAAATAAGCCTAAAGATGGCTATATTCCAAAACAATTAATTCAAAGTGTATCTAATGAACAAGCACAAGCGGCAGCTATTCAAAATGAAAAAACTGACGTGCAAGTGACTGATCTTTCTAAAATGCGTAACCTATTAAACTCTCGAACTGTCGAACAAAATATTACAGTACCAGCCCAAACGGAGTAAGTTGTGTCAAATCGTTTTCAAGCTATTCGTGGATTTAATGATGTCTTACCCGCTGAGACATCATTATGGCAACGAACAGAGCGAGTACTTCAAGAAATAACTCAATCTTTTGCTTATCAAGAAATAAAATTACCTATTATTGAGCAAACCAGCTTGTTTAAGAGAACGATTGGCGAAGTCACTGACATCGTCGAAAAAGAGATGTACACCTTTGTGGATATGAATGGTGATTCCATAAGTTTGCGACCCGAGGGAACAGCGGGTTGCGTCAGAGCAGTCATTGAGCATGGCATGTTAAGACAAGCGCAAAAATTATGGTACCTAGGTACAATGTTTCGTCATGAAAAACCTCAAAAGGGTAGATATCGTCAATTTTACCAGTTTGGTGTTGAAGTTTTTGGGATTGCTGAGGTTTCTGTTGAGTTAGAACTTCTAGCCATGACTCAAGAAATTTGGAACCAGTTGGGTCTTGCCCAACACATCCATCTCGAAATCAATTGTTTAGGTTCCTTAGAAGACCGTCTAAATTACAAAAAAGTATTGGTTGAATTTTTTCAAAACCATTTGGATGTATTATCACCTGAAGAACAGGTTCGTTTAGAGAAAAATCCATTGCGTTTACTTGATAGTAAATCTGAAGCGATTCAAGCACTTCTTGTTGATGCGCCAAAATTGATTGATTACATTTCAGCAGCATCCCGTGAAAATTTTGATGCTTTATGCCAAGGATTAGAATCTTATGGTATTTCTTATCGCTTGAATCCATATTTAGTCCGTGGTCTAGATTATTATCATGATTTGGTTTTTGAGTGGGTCACACCCAATTTAGGCAGTCAAGCGACAGTTTGTGCTGGTGGTCGTTATAACGGTTTAGTTGCACAACTTGGTGGCCCTGAGACACCTGCGGTTGGATTTGCCATGGGACTCGAACGCATTATTTTATTATTACAAGGTTTGCCGCAACCAGAACAATACCCAGATATATATATATTAACTCAAGAAGCACAACCTTTGACAAAAACTTTAAAAATTGCTGAACAAATTCGTCGCCATACCGGCTTAACAGTGGAAATGAGTTTGGTCGCAACCAGTTTTAAAAGCCAATTTAAAAAAGCTGATAAAAGTGGCGCACGTTTTGCTGTTATTTTAGGTGAAGAAGAATTACAAGCACAAAAAATGGCTGTGAAATCATTGCGTCAATTCGAAGAAGAAAACAAACAAATGACTTTTTCAATAGATGAATTAGTGGCTTGGTTAAATAGCCAAAATGAGGAATAGAAAATGATGAATGTTTATTTGAATGAACATGAGCAATGGGATGCATTAAAAAAATGGTGGCAAAAATACAATGCCATCGTGATTGTATTATTTTCTTTAGTGCTTTTAAGTTGCTCTGCCTATAAATACTGGCAATGGCACCAACAAAGTCGCTTACAATTAGCATCCGATAATTATGAGCGTATGATGTTGGCAGCTGCAAATCATCAGATATCACAGGTTAAAGTACTGGCCAATAGTTTGGTCAAAGAGTTTCCGACTTCCATTTATGCTGATGCCGCTCGATTATCACTGGCTAAAATCGCTGTTTCAGCCAAGGATTATAAAGAAGCTGAATCGCAACTTCAGTGGGTCGCTCAAAATAGCCATACCTACGAGTTAGCTGTTGTTGCAAAAATTCGTTTGGCAAGACTTTGGGTGTCACATCAACGCTATCAAGAAGCTTTAAATATTTTAAAAGGTTTGAAAAGTGTAGCTTATTTACCATTGGTTGATGAACTTCGTGGTGATATCTATACCGGCATGAATCAATTTGATAAGGCTGTGAATTTTTATCGTAAAGCATTATCAGAAGTTCAAAATTATGGTGTTGGTAATTTATTCTTAGAAATGAAATCCAATGAAATGGTTGCAGTAACCAACCAAAAAGCCCAACAATTGACTGAAAATATAAGTAAACAAGAAAATGCATAAGTTGAATCAATACCTGTTATTAATTACTTTGGGTGCGGGCTTGTCCGCATGTTCCTATATTGATGATTACGCTTTTGGTAAAGACAATACGCCAAAACCATCACCTTTGTCCCCCATGAAACAACGTAAAGTTGTTCATTTGGATTTCTCTAAGCCCATCGGTAGCTTTAAGAAAAATACTGCGACACCTGATTTGCAACCAAGCATTCACGGTCAAACATTGTATGTGGCGACCCCAAATGGCAAAGTTGCAGCTCTCAATAAAAAAACTGGTGAATTTATTTGGCAAGCGGATATTCATCAATCCCTTCTTGCAGGACCAGTAGTTGCAGGTCAAAGCATTGTAGTCTGTGGTGATGATTCTGCGATTTATCTTCTGGATAAAAACAATGGTCATGTTTTAAAACGCATATCAGTATCCAATGATGTATTGTCCAAACCGTTTGTTCATCATGGCAAAATTTATCTTAAAACAATCACCGGCACTGTTTATTGTATTGATTTAAAAACCGGACACAAAGATTGGAAATACAAGCATGGTTCTACTGAAATTATTTTAAAGGCAAGTTCGTCACCACTGTATTATCAAAATATGATCATGGTGGGCTTCTCAGATGGTAGCTTGGTAGGTTTAGAACCTTTAAAAGGCCACCCAGTTTTTCAACAGCACGTCAGTTACTCCAAAGGCGTTAGTGAAGTTGAACGTTTGAATGATGTTGACACCAATCCATTGGTTGACAATAATCACCTTTATATTGCCTCCTATCAAGGCGAAATAGGTGCTTATCAATTGTCAGAGTCTCAATTTGTTTGGAAAAGGCCAGCTTCAACTTATCACGATTTGGCATTTGTTGGTGATACTTTGGTGATGGTGAGTAGTCAAGATGCCATATGGGCTTATCAAAAACATGATGGACAGATTCTTTGGACACAAAAAGCTTTGAAAGCTCGTCAACTCACAGCACCTGTGATTTGGAAAGGAACAATTTGGGTTGCAGACCGCTTAGGTTATTTACATGGAGTTTCCCCGCAAACCGGACAATTTATTAGTCGAATTGAATTACCAGGAAGTATTGTTTCGGCTCCTGTTGTAGATGGCAATTACTGTTGGGTCATGACAACCAATGGTCAGTTGCATCGATTAAGTTTGGAATAAAAAAATGATACCCGTTATAGCTATTGTTGGTCGACCCAATGTCGGAAAATCAACGCTGTTTAATTGCATTACCAAGACAAAGGCAGCTCTTGTTGCCGATTTTCCAGGGGTAACTCGCGACCGTCAATATGGTAAAGCGATTTATGATCAGAAAGAATTCATGGTGGTAGACACCAGCGGTTTAGGCGAACAAGACTCTGATATCGATGATTTAGCAAGCCAGCAGGCTGAACTTGCTCTCAAAGAAGCCGACGTCATTTTTTTTATCGTGGATGCAAGAGCTGGATTAACACCGGTAGATTTAGAACTGTCTAAAAAACTAAGAAAGCACAGCAAAAAAATCTATTTGTTGATCAATAAAAGTGAATCTATGGTGCCTTCAATTGCAGCTAGTGAATTCCAAAAGCTTGGTTTTGATGAGGTGCATTGTGTATCTTCTGCACATTCTCGTGGGATTGCCGATGTTCTCGATGAAGCTACCAAAGATTGGCCAAAGATTGAAGAAGAAACTCTAGAGCTTAGTTTAAAACCAATTCGTGTTGCCGTTGTTGGACGACCCAATGTTGGTAAATCAACCTTTATCAATCGCTTGCTTGGTGAGGAACGTGTGGTTGTATTTGATATGCCAGGCACGACACGTGATACCATCGAAATTCCTGTACAATTGTATGGCCAAGATTATATTTTCATGGATACCGCCGGTGTTAGGCGCCGTGCTCGTGTCTCTGAAGCTATTGAAAAATTTTCTGTTATCAAAACACTGCAAGCAATCGATGCCTCTGATGTGTGCTTGGTGTTGATCAATGGTCAAGAACCCATTACAGATCAAGACATGCATTTGATTGATTATGTCATCCAAGCCGGTAAAGCCATGGTCATTGCATTTAATAAATGCGATTTATTAACCACCGATGATAAAAATTTCATTAAGCAAAAAATTGAATTAAGAATGCCATTTCAACATTTTTATGAAATTCGATTTATATCTGCTTTAAAGGGTTTTGGTATGAGACAGCTTTGGACAGATATCAAATCTGCTTTCCACGCTTCAAATCAAAAACATGCAACATCGTTTTTAACCAAGTTATTACAAAATGCCATTACCACCCATCAACCACCTTTGGTGCAAGGTCGCCGTATTAAGTTGCGTTTTGCCCATATGGGGGGCTTACAGCCGCCTACGGTTGTTATTCATGGTAACCAAGTGGATGATTTACCGGATAGCTATAAGCGGTTTCTAAAAAATTATTTCATGGAAGCATTAAATTTAATAGGCACTCCGCTAGAATTAATTTTTAAAAGTGGTGAAAATCCTTTTGCAGGTAAAAAAAATAAGTTAAATGAACGCCAACAGAAAAAGCGTAAAAGATTAAAGAAATTTATTAAAAAAAATAAAAAATAAAATTTAAAAAAAAGAGATATTTACCTTCAATTTAACTAAAGCTATGCTATAGTTAAAAAGAAACATTTCTATAGGGAGATTCAAATGAACGTTTCTAAATTAATCGTTGGTATTTTTGCTGGTGCATTATCTTTATCTGCTTTAGCTTTAACCGCAACCGATAGCAATATGCATGATATGAAACATATGGGACATCATGGTCATGGTAATCATGAGCAAGGTCATCATCACCATCATAACCATCATCATCATCATGGCAATCAAGGCGATCATGGCGATCACAATTAATCGATGCTTTTGCTTAAGGAGTGGCTTTAATAGCCACTTTTTTTATGTTTAAAATCAGTCCAATTATTGCATCCAAACACTTTTATTCTTTTGCTATTCTTATCTTTTTTTTATCATTGTTTAATTTCAATCTCTGGGTTTTGGGTTTTGAATTAACCTTTTTTATTTGGCTTTGTCTTGCACTTCAAATGAGTGATTTTCCGATAAATTTAGAATTCCATCAGTCTTTTTTGTATGTTTATTATGGCTTTCATGTCCGAGCATTTACGGTAGTTTCTTATTGGCAATTTGGCCCATTATTGCTTATATTTTCGTCGGGACCAAGAATCATTATATTTCAGTGGCAATTGCCTAAAGACCATTACCACGAGCTGATTTGGCAGTTGCGTCAAATGACTTTTTGAGTTTGTCCTGGCAGGGGTTTGAGAATTTCTTTCAGTGTGACATTTTTTCGTAAACGATGTTGGTATATCGCATTGAAAGCAACGATATTTTTTAAATAATTTCGAGTTTCTTTCCATGGTAGTGTGTCAATCCAGGTGATAATATCAGGAGCAGGATAATTTTTTACCCATTGCATTGCGGCACTTGGACCTGCATTGTATGCAGCTGCGACCAAAAGTGGATGATTGAGATGTTTTGATAAATCGGCAAGGTAGCGAGTGCCTAATTCAATATTTTTATTCGGAAGCATTAAGTCTTTTTCTGTACGATAAGGAATATGATACCGTTGGCTCACCAATTTTGCAGTTCTTGGCATCATTTGCATCAATCCCTTGGCGCCAACAGGGGAGATAATCTCGGGGTGAAATGCACTTTCTTGTCTTATGATGGAGTAGACGAATTCAGGACTTAATCGATTTTGTTTTGCATTATAATTCACATAGGCGGCATATTTTGTGGGGAATCGCACACTAATTTGATTAAACAATTGAGGTTGATTACTCATAAAAATTGCTTGGCTAGGCCAGTTGAGTCGATTACTAACCCAATCAACGAGTGTGCATTGTTCTTGAGGTGGTAATTCTAGTATAAAGTCATTGAGCAAACTGGAGGCTTTACCAACATATTTTTGTTGATAGGCAAGTTTTATTTCTTCCAGTAATGGCGAATAAGGTTTCAAGATTTGATAGTTGGTGCAAGTTGATTTTTCTTGAAAGGATAAAGGTTGTTTACGATAAATACTGGCAAGAAAACCATAATAATTTCTTTCATGCGCTAATTTTTGGAGGCGAAGTTGCCCTGATTCTTTCATATTCAGATGAAGTTCTGCCCGAGCTAACCAATAATTTTGCTCTGGGGACAATGGTTTTTTCATCAACAAGATCATTTTTCGAATTTGAGACCATTGTTGATGCAATATAGCGTAACGCATTTGCCATTCAATAACAGTTTCTGTGTAGTATTTGGGTTGAACTTTTTGGAACCAGTACCTGGTTTCTGGTTTATTTCTCATTGCAAGGTACAAAGACATGAATGCACAATAGCGCTGATTTTGGTCCTGATTGAGCCAATGTTTTTGCAAAGCCAGGTGATAGTAATTTTGAATTCTTTCTTGACTGCGATTGAGCATCATCATGCGTTTGAGTGCATAAAGTGTTTCTTCGCCATGCCAAGAATTGTTGGGGATTTTTAATAGATATTCTGGTTGGCTATGGAGTCTATAAAAATATTCTGAGGCTTTTTTATCACTTGGCGAGCCGTGGTTCAGGAGTTGTCTTGCTAGTAATATATTATAAGAATCTAAAGCCAATTTAACACGTTTTTGACGATAAGTTTGACGCCAGTTAGGTTGTTTATTGAGTACTTGAAATATTCTATCGCAGGCTATTGGTTGATTTTGGCCGACCAGCCAAAGCGGAGTAGCAATTTGGATAGCTTTTTTATTTTGGTGTTCATGCCAATAGGAAAAGGCGGCATAACATTGTACTGTTACGGATGAAGTTGGACGGTAATATTGCGCAATTAAAGGCCAATTTTGTTTTTCGCCTAGAAAAGTTAACCATTTGTCGCGCAATTTATTCGCCAAAGGTCCTGGTTGATGGATGAATTGCACCAATTGAGGGTTGTATTGTGGAGGGAGATGTGTTGACCAATAACGATATACATCAAATTTTTCTAGATAATTAGTACCACTTCCCGAATATAAGTTGGTGGATATGAGTAGGGTCAATAAAATCTTATAAAACATATTTTTTAATAACTTCTGAATAATTTCCAATACAAGCCGGATAGTTGCTGGCTTGAAATAATGCTGAACCAATAACAAATTCTTCAGCCCCACATTTTATCAAATCCAATATATTATCTTGATTCACACCGCCATCTACCATAATTGGTAAATCTGGATACTTGTTTTTGATAAATTGAATTTTCTCCATAACAGATGGAATTAATTTTTGTCCGCCAAAGCCAGGATTAACGGTCATTATCAGTATATAATCGAGTTGTTGATGACACCATTTTAAATGTTCAACGCTTTCACCCGGATTAATAGCAAGGCCCGCAAAACAATTGTTTTGTCGAATTAAATCAAGGCTATGATTGAGATGCAAACTCGCGTCAGCGTGAATAGCGATACGTTTTGCTCCAGCTTTTGCAAATTTGATAATCATGTCATTGACAGGTGTCACCATGAGGTGGACATCAATTTGAAATTTTGGAAATTGATGATGAATTTGATGGCAAAAGTCAGGTCCAAAAGTTAGGTTAGGCACATAATGATTATCCATAACATCCAGATGAATCTGTTGTATTCCATGTTTTTCAAGTACTTCTAATTCTTTCGACAAGTGTAGCAAGTTGGCCGCTAATAGAGAGGGCCATATCTTAAGTTTATCCAAGGTTAAACGCTCCATTAAAAGTTAAGTTAACCGATGCGAATTGAGCGTTGTAAGAGTTGGTGCTGTATGGCAGATTGGCTGTGAGATTTGTGGTTGAAAAGAATCTAAAGTCTAGGCCAAAATTACTAAAATCATCGAGGAAATACAATATACCCGCCATGACCTGTCCTGCGCCAGCACTTTGTGTTCTGCCATAGTCGTATTGTACTGCATTTGTGCCATTGTAGTAGAATTGGAAATTATTTTGTACACTGGCATAACCCCCGCCGATACCAACAAATGGCGCGATATTGGAATCTACATAATCGGGTGGTAACAAATCTAAATAAGCATTGAACATAAATGCCATTGTATAGGTGTTGCCTGTAATATAGCTTGTTGCAGTATCATTACTAGAAATGGTATACGAACTTTGTTGATTGGAAAGAACCAAATCACTATAAGGTGCTGTATTGTAGAGAAATTGTGCCTCTAATCGGCATTTATTCCAGCGATAGCCCAACTGACCACCAAGTAAGCCTAAAAAACTGTAATTGAGTTTGTAGGTTAGATTATTTTTATTTTGATTGATTAGTGCTTGAAGTTCTGCAGCATAGGGATTTGTTGAGCTCACCACAGTGTTAGCAAATGGACCTAAGAAAGGCGCATCGATGCCCAATTGGTATGAGCCACCCACGATAAGTCCGCCATAAACACCGGGGGTTGGGTTAATCGCATAATGTAAGCTTGGAACAGTGGTTAATATGATTGAAGCCAATATCTTTTTGATATTCATTTTAAGTCCTATTTAAATTCGCATCCATCGAAGCGGTAAATCGCGCCGCCTGTTATCAAATGAGCTTGAAATATACTTCCTAATGTGTCTAATCGAGTTGTACCCACATATCGATAGCTAACATTTAACCCATAATTCTCTGAAAAATGGAATGTTAAACCTGCAGTACCTTGGTAAGCAAATGCATTGTTATTTAATACTGTGTTGATGTAGGGTTGTACGTCAATATTGTTTTGAATCCACCCATAACCCAAGCCTGCACCGATAAAGGGTTGTAGTAAGGTGGCTTGTTTATAGGGTAAATCAACATAGGCATTTAAAAGACCAATGAGACCCTGGCTGTAGCCTGTGGCAGCAGGATTTTGATAGGATATATTGTTGATTTGAACATTGCTTAAATCTGCTTTGATGTAGGTAACCTCTGCCTCATACCGCCAAAAAGCTTGTTTGTAACCCAAGGCGCCACCGGCATTAAAACCAGAGTTGAATTTTCCTTGGTTGGCAAGTACATTGTTGATGGTATTGTTGATGTTGTTCGGTAATTGTGCAAGGCCACCAAATGCAACGGAATAAAGTCCATCAATTGGTGTTGCTGCGTAAGCAGTTGATATCAATGATAAAGCAATGACAATCCTTTGAAACATAGCCTTTCCTTAAAAAAAGATAAACTCCATGTTATACGTTTGTCGAAGTTTTTTAAAGATACTTTTTGAAAAAAATTAAATTTTCCAATGGTGAGTAATGGGAATGCGCCAATCTTTACCAAAAGCTACTTGAGTTACTTTACATCCAGGAGGGGCTTGATATCTTTTAAACTCACTGATTTTGATTTTTCTAAGGATTTTAGAAACCATTTCTGCATTAAACTTTTCTTGTAATTGTTTTTCAGTCAAACGGTTTTCAATCACATCAATGAGTAGTTCGTCGAGAATTTCATAAGCTGGTAAATCATCCTCATCTTTTTGATTGGGTGCTAACTCTGCACTGGGTGGGCGAGTAATCACGCGTTCAGGAATGACAGGACTTAAGCTGTTTCGATATTTTGCCAATGCATATACTTGGGTTTTGTAAATGTCTTGTAAGGGCGCGTATCCACCACACATATCACCATAAAGCGTTCCGTAACCAACGGCGGTTTCACTTTTGTTACTGGTATTAATGAGTAATCCTTGATGTTGATTGCTATAGGCCATTAATAAGACACCGCGTACTCGTGCTTGTAAATTCTGAAGGGTCAAAGAGGCTGGGTTTTGAATGGTTTTTTTGAAAACCTCAACGATGGGTTCTATGGGAATGATTTCGTAGCTGACGCCTAGTGCATTGGCTTGTGCAATGGCATCTTCAATACTGGCATCAGCGGTATATTGCGATGGCATGAGTATCGCATGAACATTTTTCGCCCCCATTGAATCAGCCGCAATTGCAAGCGCCAGAGCCGAGTCGATGCCGCCAGATAAGCCAAGCACAGATTTTTTAAAGCCGTTTTTTTTCATAAAATCACTCAAGCCAAGTTTTAAAGCTTCATAGATTTCTTGGTCGGGTGTCAGTGGTGATTCCTTCTTGCCGTGCCATTGATTATTGTGAAGGGTTACCGTTAATAAGTCTTCATCAAAGGCTTTTGCTTTGGCTATCAATTCATGATTTTTATCAAATACCATGGATTGGCCATCAAAAACTAGACTATCTTGCCCACCGACTTGATTGACATAAATGGCATGAATCCCCATTTGATTGATATCATGCATAACCTTGATGCGTTTTTCGATTTTATTCATTTCGTAAGGGGATGCATGGATACTCACCAGCGTGTCGATGTCATGAAGTTGTTTTAAATAATCTTTGTCCCAAATGTCTTCGCAAATCATTAGACCAAAGCGATGTTTTTGATGGGTAAACTTCAAAAAGCCAGTAGAGGGTTTTTTAAAATATCTTTTTTCATCAAATACCCCGTAGTTGGGGAGTATATGTTTGTTATAATAACGAACTTTTTGATGCTCAATGATAGCTGCAGCATTGTATCCCTCATGAATCGTACCCAAAATGATGATACTTTGGGTTGGTATTTGAGCAATTTCTTGAATAGCATGCTCAATTTCCTGGTGAAATTCTGGGTAAAGTAATAAATCCTCTGGCGGGTAACCGCAAATCGCCAACTCAGGAAATATAATCAGCTGATGATTGGGGTGGTGTCGAACAATATCGCTAATTTTTTTTTGATTGCCAGAAATGTCGCCAACACAAGGATTGATTTGAGCAAGCAAGATATCAGTTTTAATCATAATTCCCTGAAGAATTCAAATATAATGTTCATATTTTCTAGTGTTGCTGCGCTTTGGTCAATTTATTTCTTGTAAAATGTTAAATATTTTACAAATTTAAGATGAAATAGGTTAAAATAATTAATTGCCCTTTTTAATCTGCAAGTATGTTACTGATTGAAAAAATCCTAAAACAAATTGAACAAAGTCCATCAAAATTTTTAATCTCCAAAGCGCAAAAATTGGTGGATGAACAATCCGTGTTAATGACTCGTCTTAGCGATGGGTTCATGATGGCACGTGTTAAAGATGCACAAGGGCAAATTTTTACTGTACATTGTCATTTACGGCAATGGGACGCCCGACAATACAAATGTATGTGTGGTCATAACATGCCTTGTGTGCATTTGATAGCATCCTTAATTTCTTGGTTAGAAACTCATACTGAAAGTCACCGTAAAAAAGCCGAGCCAGAATTTAAATACAATTGGGTTCAGGCCTCTAATGATCAAACATCAAAGGCAGCCTGGCAGGCTGATTTGAGTGGTGATGAGGAACAAGGTTTTCGGTTTTCTTTAGCCATTCAACAAGATGATCAACAATGGAATATGGTTGATATTCTAGTACATTTGCTAGAAACCTATGATTATTACAATTTGATGGCCAAAGATGATCACATGATTTTCCAGATCATCAATGCCCAAGGCCAAACACTTAAAGTCTCATGGGGGCGCTTAAAATGGTTACTACAGCGCATGGTTGATGAAAGACTCAAGGCATCGCAATCGATGTTTCGTATCAAAAACGAATGGTCGGTTTTACAACAATTACAGCACTGGTCAGAACAAAATCAAGATGAACATCAGATTTGGTACAGCAATCATGCATGGAAAAAAATGATGTGGCTACTAGAGCCGCAATCTTTGGCCTTGGAAGATTGCAAGCCCAAAGACTTCAAAGGGGATTTGAGGGAATATCAACTTGAAGGCGTGCGTTGGTTAACTTGCCTCAATAAAGCAGGTTATGGTGGTATTCTAGCCGATGACATGGGTTTAGGTAAAACAGTACAAACGCTGGCTTATTTATTAAGATTAAAAGAGCAACAAGCTTTAAAAAAACCAGCCTTAATCGTTGTTCCCACTTCATTATTGGCAAACTGGCAATATGAGTGCCAAGAATATACACCAGCACTGAAGTGTCAGTTGTTTCATGGTCGTACCAAATTGAATAAAAATTGGGATGAGGCTGATATTATCGTGACTTCATACGGCATGGTCCAAAGACATCGTCAGTTGTTTTTTGATTATCATTTCTCGCATTTAATTCTTGATGAAGCTCAGTTAATAAAGAATTTTCAAAGCCAAAAAACTCAAGTGTTAAAAAAATGCCAAGCCGATATTCGCTTTTGTTTATCAGGAACCCCCATGGAAAATCATCTGGGGGAATTGTGGAGTTTGATTGATTTTGCGGTGCCTAATTTATTGGGAAGTCGTACATCGTTTCGAAAAACTTACCAAACACCCATTGAAGTTGATGCAAGAGCAGATGTGAAAGCCAATTTATTGTCTCGCATTCAGCCATTTATGTTAAGACGAACCAAAAAACAAGTGATAGACAATTTACCCAAAAAAACCACTATCATCCAAAAAGTTACTTTGGAAGGTGAGCAATTGGAGCTTTATGAAGCAGTGCGCTGTATCCTTGCCGATAAAGTACAATTTGCTTTGGCCGAAAATGGCTTGGTACAATCTCGCTGGGTGGTTTTAGATGCACTTTTAAAACTTCGCCAGATTTGTTGTGATCCGCGTCTTTTACCTCAATCATGGCAACCTGATTCAAATTTACCTTCAGCAAAACTGACCAGCTTAATGGACATGTTAGACAGTCTCATTGAAGAGGGTAGAAGCGTATTGGTATTCTCGCAATTCACTAAAATGCTTTATTTAATTGAACAAGAACTTATCAAAAGAAATTATTCCTATCAAATGTTAACAGGTAAAACCCAACGCCGTGAGCAATTGGTCGAGAGATTTCAAAAAGGTGAAGTGCCGATATTTTTATTGAGTTTAAAAGCAGGGGGCTTGGGTTTAAATTTAACCAAAGCAGATACGGTTATTCATTATGAACCCTGGTGGAATCCTGCAGTCACTGCACAAGCTACAGACAGAATTTATCGGATTGGCCAAGAACAACCGGTCTTTGAGTATCACTTTATTACTGCAGGCTCGATTGAAGAGTCCATGTTAGAATTACAACAAAAGAAATTTAAACTGTTTGATGAAACCGTCTCTGCTTCGGGACAGATGGCCTACCAATGGACAGAAGCCGATATCATGAAATTTTTTGCCCCGATTTAGTTTAGGGATTATAAATTTTTTTTATATTTTCAATAACACTATCTGTGCCTGTTGTATTTGCTGATTCGAGTTTTTTAAATAAATTATAACGGTGTTGCTTTTGTCTATCATTATTTTTCTCACTTTTTACTTCATTTTCAAGTTCAGTTAATGAAATGAGTGTTCCAGCAGCTTTGGAAGTTAAAAATTGCTGTAAAACTATAATAGTTCCGCTTTGGTGTTTAATACCTATACATGATAAAATCCAGGCTAGCCAACTTTGACTTTGATATTGGTTAATTATTTTCATTAATCGTTCTTTTGAAGCTTTAATCTCCTGGTTTTGTTGCATTCTTTCTTCATGAGGAGGAGCTTTCATTTCCTGGATTAGTT
>DHHZ01000075.1:55624-58690 GCA_002403515.1 Legionellales bacterium UBA4759
CATTTCCTGGATTAGTTGCATTCTTTCTTCATGAGGAGGGGCTTTCATTTCCTGGTTTTGTTGCATTCTTTCTTCAATTTCAGGCGTAAGTAAGGAATCATAATGGCGATCCGATAAAAGGATATTCCCTTGAAAATCTGTTTGCAAAGCAGGGTTTGCAACGAAATTGACAGAATCTCGTGGGTTAGAAGAAAGAAAATATATATTACAAGGATAATTTAGCAAAGTTGGTAATATGCCAAGCTCAACATGACCACCTTCAGCATCTTGACCCATTGTTAAAATGGCATCAATTCCCGCTTGCTCTCCAATTACATCCCAAAGCGTAAAACCATTTTCTAGTTCATCATTTCTATGGTCAACACAATGTTTTGCTAATAGATAACGAATAGATTGAATGAGTAAGCTATCAACATCTGACTCGACTAAATCACGCCAAAAATCTTTTAAATTTGGCCAAACGTTTTTATTACCTGCTTGACGTAACTTTGCAACTAATTCTTGGATTTCAGGAAATAGTGGATTTTCTCGGTCAATCATATTTCCAATGAGCGTAGCTAATCGCTCAAATCTTTCTAACCTATCTTGGTCTGATGCCATTATAGATTGTTCTACATAGCCACGAATGATAGCTCGGTAATAACAATTTCCGTCACCAGCAATTTGTTGTATAGCGGAAAACTTACGTGATAATTGTTGCAATTTTTTTATTTTTTCTTGAGTTTCATTTCCTGGTTCAATCATTTTATCTGCAATCGAAACCCTTTGACGAAGTTTTGCTTCATTGAATTTGAAGGAATTAAACGGTATATAATTGCCAGTGACTTGCATGGTGTTAAAATATACTCTTAATGCTCGGGTATCATTTGTTGTAATTGCTTGAAGCAAAGATTGGTCGTTTTTAAAGGGCTCAATTGTGTTAAATAATCCTCTATGTTTTACTAAATTTCCTATTAAAATTTCATTACTGGAGACTGTTAGTTTCCCACTGGATAAATCTTTACGAAATTTTTGCAATAACTCATTTTCAATATCCAGGCTATCAAGTGGTATGACTTGTACTTCTTTTTCTGATGTCAATAATCCTTCTAAAAATCCAATATCCATCCCTTGATTAACAGCATCTCTGAGACATATTCTAATATCTTCATCACTTGCTTTGTTTTTTAATTCAATGACTTTTTTTTTGAATTCAGGAAATATTTCGCCATTGCGCATAAATACTCTATCAGGATTTTCTGTAATAAATCCTGGAATTTCTTTAATATTTGAGAATTTTGGATATGACATAAAATCTTCCTCAATTTTTTCTTTAATTATAGACAATGGAAAATTTATTGCAGATACCACAAATAATTTTATGAGAATTGATCCCTTTCGGGATTTTTTTTATATAAATACCTTAAATTTAATTGAATGCTACCTTTCGGTATCATTTTAACAAAATGTGTGCTATAAAATAGTTATTGATCCCTTTCGGTTGCAAAATATGTTAAGAACAACGATTCAAAACATGAATGATTTAGCCAAAGTTGTGAAACTAGCCCGAAAAAAACAAGGTTTAAGTCAAATCGAGCTTGCAGGATTATCAGGTTTAGGAAGACGATTTATTTCTGAACTAGAACGGGGTAAACCAACAGCTCAGGTTGCCAAAGTCCTATTGATTTTAAATATACTAGGAATTGGTTTAGAAACAATACAAGCGTGGGATGTTTAATTGATGAATAAAACACTAATGGTTTTTTTTCACGATCAATATTGTGGAGATCTTAACTTCGAAAATGGGAGATTAAGCTTTACTTATCAAAATACTTATCTAGAAAATGCAAATGCAAGCGCAATTGCTACAACGATGCCGCTTAGTCAACAGACATACTCACATCAAATTGTTTATCCTTTTTTTTCAGGATTATTACCCGATGAGGGCGTGCGATATCGTTTAGCACGTTACTTACAATTATCTGAGAAAAACACCTTTGGATTGCTAGAAGTCATTGGAGGAGAGTGTGCTGGTGCTATCTCAGTTAAATCAACGCCTGAAAATTTTAATCCACAAAAGGAATACTTGGTGCTTGATGAGTCTCAAGCCTTAGAAATCATGCATTCTTTACAACAAAGACCTTTTTTAGCGGGTAGAGATGACATTCGTATTTCAGCGGCAGGCGCTCAATGCAAGCTAATGATAAGTTTTGTCGAAAATAAAATAGCTATCCCCAAAGGTCATACGCCCTCAACACATCTCATTAAACCTGCAATACCTGGGTTTCAAGACACAGTTAATAATGAATATTTTTGCATGTTGTTAGCAAAAAAAATTGGTTTAATAACCCCGGATGTTAAAATTTTAAAACTCATGGATGAATCATTTTATGTCGTTGAACGATACGACAGAGTTAAAACAAAAGATGATATTAAACGTCTTCACCAAGAAGATTTTTGTCAGATTTTAAATATCCCACCTGAAATTAAATATGAAAATGAAGGTGGGCCTTCTTTAAAAGACTGTTTTGCAATTATGGATAAGTTGATCAAAGAAGGGCTTATGCCAGGGATTGATAAACTCAGATTACTAAAATTAGTATTTTTTAATTTTATCATCGGCAATACTGATGCGCATGGTAAAAATTTCGCAATTTTATATTTAGACAATGGGATTACACTTGCACCTTGTTATGACTTATTGTCAACACTTGTGTATTCTGAACATCTAAAAGATAAAATGGCAATGAAGATTGGTGGAGAGTATAACAATCCTTTTATCCAAAAGAATAATTGGCAGAAGCTAGCACTTGAGATTGGCGTTAAAGAATCTTTTTTGCTACAACAATTAAAAAGTACGGCAGAACTGACCTTAAAAGAGGCTGAAAGATTACTTCACCTCATTCAAGAACCATCCCCAATTTATCAACGAATTTATGATGTGATCGTTCATCAAGTTAAAGGAATACAAAAGCTTTAACCGGAGTCAAATTAATTGAAAGCGTTTTAAATCAAATTCTAGAAGCTCAAGCAGAAGAATCTCTTGGCGCTGATGAACGTTTAGGTTATCGCAATGGCTATCGGCCT
>DHHZ01000060.1 GCA_002403515.1 Legionellales bacterium UBA4759
GTGGCTAATTAACCGCTTACGACATTTTCATGGAGTTTCCACAAATTTATACACCAATACTTAGAGGTATTCAAACAATCATACCTATTCTTAAACTAGAGTGCATTGGTTAAAGGAGTCCATTTAAAATTTAGAAGATTGGGCATTAAGCTTTCGATACCAATATGCTCATTGCCATTGCCATGCACCAATACAATACTTCCAGGCAAAATGGGCTCATCTTTGGCAAGCCAGGCATCTGCTGACAAGGGAATAAGTCCAAATTTTTTTAATTTTGTCAGAAGTTTGGCATTGGTTTCAAGACCAGGAAATCTAAAAAATACCGATGGTGTTTGATCGTGTTCTAACAAGTATTTTTCTGTTAAAAAAACTTCAGCATTGAAATTGATCATTTCTGTTAATAAAAAATTTTTTGAATCGGGTAAGTCATCGTAATAAATATGACTAAAGCTATGATTGACCCAAGTGATATCTAATTTGTTTTGTTGTTTTAGTTTGATGAGATAATTGAATTCATCGGGGTGTTGAATTATCCATAAACCTGAAATTGCAATAGCTACTGGGAAAGGCTTTTGCTTTGAAGAAGCGAGTTTTTCAAAAAAATCTTTTTCTAAAGGTTTACTTGAAGGGCAAAGATCCACACTAAGAATGGTATCTTTCATACCCTTTTTAGCGTGTTTAATACCTTGTGGTTCATCTTGATTATTGTGCTGAAAAAATAGTTGGTAGTAGCGGGTATTCTGAATACTTGCATGTGAATAAAGGCCTGCTTTAAAGTGTTTTTGATAATGCTGCCGATAATGGTATAACCTCGGTGGTTAAGTGATTGGGATGAACACACAATACATGGGTTAGTTCGTTTTTTTTAAAAATTCGAATCGCTATAACCAATTCATTTTTACTGGTGAGTAAGGGCATGTAAATGGGGTGATAATTAGTAATGGTTGAGCAATAACAAAAATTTGAAAAAACTAATAAAAAAAGACATATGATTTTTAGGGTTAATTTATTTATCATGGGGTCACCTTGCTCAACATCAATTGTATTTTGATGAATTTAATAGTATCCATGAAGCATAAATCATTGGCAAGTTGAGCTTTAACATTAAAAAATAAAAAAATGAGCAGCGCATGAATTTAGAACTTTATTCAAATTACTCAATGATATATTGAGTTTTTTGATCATGAAATATATCCTGAAATGTTGTTAAAATGGTTTTCGCTTCATCATTGAGCACGTAAGGTGGATTGATAATAAAAAGCCCTGTGCCATACATGCCTTTTTTATCAGGATTATTGATATAAAATTCAACTCTTAAGGTTTTTTCAGCATCAATTTTTTTAAGTTGTCTGAGTAATGTGGCATGATAATCTTGATTGACAATTGGATACCATAGAATATAAACCCCCTGCGGAAACCTTTTGACATTCAGCGCTAAAGTCTTTGCAACATGATCATATTCGCTTTTAACCTCGTATGAAGGGTCTATAAAAATGACGGCACGTTTTTCTTTGGGTGGCAGCAAGGCCTTGATTTTAGCAAGGCCATCGGTTTCCTCAATGATTATTTTTTTTTGTTTATTTTGCCTTTTTTTAAGATGCTCAATTTCTTGTGGGTGCAGCTCACATAAAAAAAGTCGGTCTTGGGAACGCAATAAATCAATAGCAATTTGTGGAGAGCCTGGATAGTATTTTAAGTTTGCGGTATTGAGGGATTCGATGACCTGATTAAATGAAAGAAAGGGTGATGGTAAATGGTTTCTTTTGGGCCAATACTTAAAAATACCGTCATGAGCCTCTTTGGTTTTTCTGGAGAAATGATCCTCTAAATCATAAAGTCCACGCCCACCATGGGTCTCTAGATAAAGTAAAGGGGTATCTTTTTGAGTCATGTAATTTAAAATACGACTTAAAAAGACATGTTTAATGACATCGGCATAACACCCCGCATGATATGCGTGTTGATAGCTTAACATGATAATCTCAATGGGTATTGGGTGCTGATTTCTTGAACTAAGGAGTCAGTGCCCTCAATGGCAGGGATGACAAAAAAACTTTTTTTATCCGCTACGAAAAAACAACCTGCATGCAAAGTACCTTGAATGCTTTGGGCAATCGCTTGTTGTTCTGGTGTTGTGATTTCAGAAACGGCATCCAGTTGTTTGGTGCGTTCTTCATACATGCCAAAAAAAGGCAATGATGTTGTTTTTAGGTGAGCAATTAAGCGAGCATCGCTTTTAACCTTTCTTTGAGTGCATGAATAACCGGTTAATGCTAAGTCTAAAAATTCTCTAGAAAGAAAACCATGAATATTTTTTGATTTTAAAAACTGGAAAGTGCGCTCACACTGTTCTTCTAAAAAAGCAAACTGTTCTGGTGTATAGATGGTTTTGGCATGAATATCTAGAATTTGTTCGTAGCCATGATAACTGAGGAATTCATGATGAGCTTCGCAATAATGATTTGCAGGACCCACGTAATTGAGGAAAGGATCAATGACTATCGCATCTTCTGGTAAAGTGCTTAAAGCATGGGCATAGTTTTCGCCAATTTCAGGCATTTCTTCAGCAATTAAGATGAAGTAATGTTTTTCTTGGCTTTGATTTTTTATAGAAATGAGGCCAAAATTAAATTCAGGATGGTTTTTGACCAATTGTAAAAATACTCCATTGCATAAAATGTTGCTTTCTCCAACGCCCATTCGAAGCATGGCTAAAGAGGCAATTTGTATGGCATATTCTGAGGGGTGGGTTTTAAAAAATTCTTTAATGCATTGAGTAATTTGATGATAGTTTGCCAAGTAGTTTGCTAAAAGATTGAAACGAATTTCACCAAATTTACTGACATTTAAGGATAATCTTATAAAATTTGAAAAGGAAACTCCGCGATGCGGGAACAAATCGTTCGACGAAATTGTTTTTCGAACAATATCTTGACAAATAGACGCACAAACTTCGAGACGTTCTTGCATTAAACTTCCTCAACAAACAATCAGTTGAGGAAATTTTACACTAATTCAGTTTAAATTCAATCGGCGATATTTAATAATTCTTTTGCATTGTTTTTGGTTTGCTCTGTAATGGCAAGGCCACCAAGCATACGGGCAATTTCCCCAATCCTTCCTTCTTGATTTAAATACGCAATCGAAGAAAATGTTTCTTGGTTTTTTGAAAATTTACTGACCATAAAGTGATGATGAGCACAAGCAGCGACCTGGGGTTGGTGGGTCACACAAAAAATTTGAAGACGACCACCCAATTCACGCAATCTTTGACCGACTTTCATCGCTGTTGCGCCGCCAATTCCAACATCGACCTCATCAAAAAGTAAAGTAGGAGTTGCGCCTCGTTGTGCAGTTATCAAATGGATGCTAAGGCTTATTCTTGACAGTTCACCTCCTGATGCAATTTTAGCTAGAGGTGCTGGTGAAGCGCCTGGATTGGTGGTGATAAGATATTCAACTTTATCGACACCATGTGGGTGCATCTCAGAGAGATTTTGAATATCGATGATGAGTTTTGCGTGAGGCATACCCAGCTCATGAATGATTTGTTCAATGGCTTGTGCCAATTCAGGCGCATGTTTTTTTCGATGCAGACTCAGTTCTTGTGCTTTTTGATAATAACTACTTTTGGCTAATTCTAAGTGTTGTTCCAAAGATTCTTTTTCTTTTTGGCTGTGGTAAACATTATCGATAAGTTCTTGTAATTTTTTGGCATGCAAGGGCAACTCTTCAGCATCAATTTGAAATTTTCTAGACAGTTGATGCCAGCGGCTCATGCGTTGTTCTACCTCAGCCAAGCGCTCAGGATTGACTTGAATATGGCGTTGATACTGTCTAACTTCGCTCAGACACTCTTCGACTTGAATCATGGCAGAGTCAATGAGTTGCAAGGCATTTTGAATATGTGGCTGTTCTTTGGGTAAATGTTGAAGCTGATGAGTAATTTGGTGCAGTTGTTTTAATACAGCACCATCATCACTTTCACTGATTTGATTTTCTATTTGCTCTAGGGTTTGTAAGTATTGTTGTGCGTGATGGAGCAGATGGTGCTCTTGGTAAAGCTCTGATAATTCACCTTCTTGGGGTGAGAGTTCAGCGAGTTCATTGAGTTGATACTGCCAAAGCTGACATTGCTCTAAAGATTGATTTTGATTATCTAGTTGTTGTAAGCGCTGTTTTGCATCTAGATATTCTTGATAAAATTGTTTGACTTGTTGTTTGATAGCCTGGGCTTGCGAAAAATCATCGAGGTGTTCTCGATGGTTATGGTGTGACAATAGGCTTTGTTGTTCATGTTGACCATGAATATGCACGAGCATCTGACCCAATGATTTGATTTGTTGTGCAGTACAAGCTTGACCATTGATAAAATATTTAGAACGACCTTCTTGGGTAATCACACGACGAATGAGGACAGTTTCTTCTTCTTCTTGATGAATGTCGTGGTCTTGTAGCCATAAAGCAATGGCAGATTTGCTGTCATAATAAAATTGCGCACTGATATCACATTTGTCTGCGTGTGGCCTAACCACTTTTGCATCGGCTCTGGCGCCTAATAATAAATCAATGGCGTCAATCATAATAGATTTACCTGCCCCTGTTTCGCCGGTAAAGGCTGACATTTTGTCTGGGCAATCTAAATCCAATTCTGAGACGATGGCAAAGTTTTGAATTTTAAGCCATTCTAGCATGATTCCTCTGAACCCCACCCTAATTTAATTCTTAAAGTATCATAATAGAGGTAGTTGCTAGGATGCAATAATTTTAAGTTTTGAGGATGGCGATCGATGACCAATGTTTGTCCTGGATGGGCAACATGAGATTGATTGCCATCGAGGTAAATGGCCAGTGGGGCAATATTATCGTTACTGATTTTAATTTCAATTTGACTTTGATCTGAAAAGACTAGGGGCCTTGCATTGAGCGAGTGAGAAAACATCGGCACCATACTAAAAGCTAGTAATTGCGGATGTAAAATGGGGCCACCTGCAGATAAATTATAAGCTGTGGAACCTGTTGGTGTTGAAATAATTAAACCATCTGAGCGGTAATGGGTGACAAATTGTTGGTCGACATAGACATTAAACTCAACCAAGTAAGCACTTTGTCCACGACTTAACACCAAATCATTTAAAGCGCGCCCCTCCATGAGGAGCTCTTTATTATCGAATAAACGTACTCGAAGTAACATGCGCTCTTCAGAAATGAAATCGCCTTTCAGAACAGACTCTAATGCAGGCAACATGTGTTGCGGCATGATATCGGTCAAAAAGCCAAGATTGCCTCGGTTGACGCCAATGACAGGAATACCATTTTCACTCGCCAAGCGGGACGCGGATAATAAACTGCCATCACCACCAATGACAATCAATAAATCTGAATCTTTTTGAAATTCACTGTTTGCCAGGGTGGGAATGTCTAAATCCAAACGAATGCTTGTGGATGTTTCTAAAAATACTGGTAAATCAATTTCTTTAAAAAATTTAATTAATTTTTTAATGGAAGTCACCACCGTTCGGTTTGAATGGTGATGACGAGCATATAAGATAACACGTTGAAAATACCAGGCGGTTTTCACCATCTATTTATCCTCTTCTGCATTCAGCTGTCGTGATGCACGCTTTCTATCATTTTCAGCCAAAAGTTTTTTACGTAAACGAATTGATTGCGGTGTAACTTCAACCAATTCATCATCATCGATAAATTCTAAGGCTTGTTCTAAGGTCATTTTGATAGGAGGTGTAAGAATAATGTTTTCATCAGTACCAGATGCGCGCATGTTGGTGAGCTGTTTTTCTTTGGTGACATTGACCACGAGGTCATTATCACGAGAATGTATGCCCACAATCATCCCTTCATAACAAGGTGTTTGCGGCTCAACCATGAGGCGACCTCGTTCTTGAAGATTAAACAATGCAAAACCACGTGCATTACCCACGCAATTGGCAATTAAAACACCATTTTTACGAGACGCTAAGCGTCCTGGAATTGCAGGACCGTAGTGATCAAAACTATGGTACATTAAACCAGCACCTGAGGTGATGGTTAAAAATTCAGTGTGAAAACCAATCAATCCACGCGTTGGGATGATGTAATCTAATCGAACACGTCCTTTACCATCAGGGAGCATGTCTTTGAGTTCACCACGACGCTCACCTAATTTTTCCATCACAGAACCTTGATTGGTTTCTGGAACGTCAACGGTTAATTGTTCGTAAGGTTCGAATTTTTGACCTTGTTCTTCTTTACAAATAACTTCAGGTTTAGAAATGGCCAACTCATAGCCTTCTCGACGCATGTTTTCAATCAGAATACTTAAATGCAATTCACCTCGACCTGCAACACGGAATTTATCAGGGTCTTCGGTTGGATTAACTTTTAAAGCCACATTATGGAGTAATTCTGTATCGAGACGTTCTTTTAATTTACGACTGGTGACGTATTTACCTTCTTTACCCGCGAACGGTGAATCATTCACTTGGAATGTCATGAAAATGGTGGGTTCATCAACTTGAAGTACGGGTAGGGATTCAACATGGTCAGGATCGCAAATCGTATCAGAAATTTTTAAGTCACTAATACCGGTAAGAGCAATAATATCACCTGCTTGCGCTTCTTCAATTTCTTGGCGCTCTAAGCCTAAGAAACCCAATACTTGTAACACGCGACCCGAGCGGATTTCACCTTCACTATTGATGATTTTCACATTTGATTTTGGCGCAATTTTTCCGCGAGTAACACGACCAATACCAATGGTGCCAACATATGAAGAGTAGTCCAATGAGGTGATTTGCATTTGCAAAGGCCCATTGCTATCCACTTTGGGTGCCGGAACTTTATTGATGATGGTTTCCAGGAGCGGCGCCATGTCATTAGAGTCATCGTCTAAATCATGTTTTGCATAGCCTGAAAGAGCGGAGGCATAAATCACTGGGAAATCAAGTTGTTCATTGGTTGCACCAAGGTTGTCAAATAAATCAAATACTTGTTCCACAACCCAATCAGGTCGAGCACCTGGGCGGTCAATTTTATTCACCACTACAATCGGATTTAATCCCTTGGCGAAAGCTTTTTGGGTCACAAAACGGGTTTGGGGCATGGGACCATCAACGGCATCGACTAAAAGTAACACGCTGTCGACCATCGATAAAATACGTTCTACTTCACCACCAAAGTCAGCATGCCCTGGGGTATCCACAACGTTAATTTGAACGCCATTCCAATGCATACAGGTATTTTTAGCTAAAATGGTAATGCCACGTTCTTTTTCAAGATCATTGGAATCCATGACGCGTTCTGCAGCAGGGCCGCGAGAATTTAAGGTGCCCGTGAATTGTAAGAGTTTGTCAACCAAAGTTGTTTTACCATGGTCTACGTGTGCGATAATTGCAATATTTCGAATATTTTTCATAAGGATAATTTAAGTCAGTAAGGAGAATTTCATCTCGAGTGTTAGTTGAACAAATCGTTGATATTGTACATCAATTTTAAACAATAACCCAGTAAAACGTTTAAAAAAACTTTTTCAAAGAATTTTCTTGGGTTTTGAAAACATTTTTACTGAATTACTTGTATTTTAAACAATGAGTACATAAAATTTAATTATAAGCACGGCAGGGATGAAAAGCATGACAAAAAATAATGGCGCGCAATTGTTGATTAAATGTCTAGAAGCCCAAGGTGTTGAGTATGTTTTTGGCATTCCAGGCGCAAAAATTGATGCGGTATTTGATGCTTTATGTGATTCTTCAATTCGATTAATTGTTTGTCGACATGAGCAAAATGCTGCTTTTATGGCTGGTGCTTATGGAAGGCTAACCGGCAAACCCGGGGTGGTTTTGGTCACATCAGGCCCAGGTGTGGGAAACTTGGTGACAGGATTATTGACTGCCACATCGGAAGGTGACCCCATTATTGCAATCGGTGGCAATAATAATAGTGCTGCACTTTTGAAAAAAACACATCAAGGGTTGAATAATGTTGCATTGATGAGACCTGTTACAAAATTCACCGCTGAGATTCATCACATTGATAACATTCCTGAGCTTGTTTCAAACGCATTTCGGATTGCATGTGAACCGATTCGCGGGGCTTGTTTTATCAGTTTCCCCCAAGATATTCAAACACAAAAGACCAATACCACGCCCATTAGAGTCATTGAAAGACCCACTTACGGTCCTGCGTCTCAAGAATTATTAGAAAAGGCGGCAAAATTACTGAATACTGCAAAAAAACCTTTGATTTTATTGGGATTAGAAGCAAGCCGAGTGAAAAATACAGAGGCGATTCGTCATTTGTTAAAAAAAACCAAGATGGCAGTGATTGGAACATATCAAGCTGCAGGAGTCATTCCTCATGAAGATTTAGATTGTTTTGGTGGACGAGTTGGCTTATTTAGAAATCAGCCTGCTGATTTTATATTAGCTGGTGCTGATGTTGTATTAACAGTAGGTTTCAATCCTATTGAATATAATTCTGAAACCTGGAATCCAGAACAAAATAAAAAAATTATCCATTTAGATTATTTGCCCTGTGATATTGATATAACGTATCAACCAGTTTGTGAGTTATTGGGCGATATTGAAGCAAGCTTATATCAATTAAGCAAGTATCTAGAAAAACGTGATAAACCCTTAGGGCAAAAAGAAATTGAAGAATCACGACAGCACTTACTAAGCGGTTTGGAGTCTGGAAAAAATTATAAAAAATCACCCATTCATCCCTTGAGATTTATGTATGAATTAAAAAAGGTCATGGATGACAACACAACCGTTTGTTGTGATATAGGCACGGTTTACATGTGGATTTCTAAATACTTTTTTTCTCATCGACCTCATCAATTATTATTTAGCAATGGCCAACAAACGTTGGGTGTTGGGCTTCCCTGGGCAATGGCTGCCAAATTGGCTCAACCTGAAAAAACTGTCATTTCCATTTCAGGGGATGGTGGATTTTTGTTTAGTGCCATGGAGCTTGAGACGGCTGTTCGTGAAAAGATAAAATTAATACATTTTATTTGGCAAGATGGCACCTACAACATGGTTGAAGAGCAGGAAATGATGAAATACCATCGGCCAAGTGGCACTCAATTTGGTGCTATCAATATTGTAGAATTTGCTTCTTCTTTTGGGGCTGTTGGTTTTAATTTGGATAATCCGGATGATTTCCAAAAGGTCTATCAGCAAGCATTAATGCAGTCAAAACCGGTGTTAATCAATGTTCCTATCGATTACAGTGAAAATGCACAATTGTTCCATACAATAGATGTCCAGGGGGATTCAATTATTTGAATGGGCTAATATATATTTTAAAAGCTGGGGTGCCATGATGATTTCTAGATTTTTGATAGCATTATTTTTCTTGATTTTTGGTGTTTTAAATCTTCGCGCCCGAAAAGCGATCATCCCTGCGATGATTGAAAAAAACATTCCTTTTGCTGGATTTGTTTTTTACCTCGGTGTTTTATATGAGGTGTTTTTTGGCATCGCCATGGCTTGTGATTTTTACACATCATTTGCCGCATTAAGTTTAATTTTGTTTGTTGTGATAGCGATATGTATATTCCATCCATTTTGGACAATGAGCGGTGAATTGAGATTATTAAATCAAATTATTTTTATCACCAATTCAACCATTGTGATTGGCGCTTTGCTTGGTTTAATTGATTGGACTCAAATTAGTGAGGGATTTGTATGGCTAAAATCTATCAGGTAGGCGTTCTTCCGGCATTTTTAAATGGCGTATATTGGGGAGATATTACATTTGAAACCATCCAGAAAATGGGGAACTTTGGTTTGGGAACAGTCAATGGAATGAAAGGGGAATTGGTCGCATTGGATGGTGAGTTTTATCAAATGGATGAATTCGGCAAGGCCAGTAAAGTCAATCCCACTAATGCAACTCCTTTTATTGTGGTTAGTCAATTCCAACCCGATAAAACGCTAGAATTAAAGAATATTTCATCTTTAAAAGACTTAGGCCAAAAACTTTTATCTGAAATGGAAACTCCAAATATTTTTTATATGTTTAGAATTGATGGAGTCTTTACAAATATGCATATTCGCAGTGAAAATTGTCAATTTTTAACAAAAAAACCTCTTGGTGAGTTATTGCCAGCCATCCAGAAAAAACAAACCTTAGAACACTCTGAGGGTACTTTAGTGGTTTCATTCTGCCCTTCTTACAGCAAAGGTTTAACTATAGGAAATTTTCATTTTCATTACATCAATCAAGAGCGAACATTGGGCGGACATGTGTTTGATTTAAAACTTGAAATAGCTCAAGTGCAAATACAAAAAATTCATGAGATTCAAATTCAATTATTTAAAACGGAAGATTTTTATCAATGCGATATAGGAGTTGACATTGAATCGGCATTAAAAAAAATCGAATAAATTTATCAGATATACCCTGACACCAAATTCTTCATATGAGCAATGGAAGCTTACAATCACTGTCTAAAACTGCTATATTTTTTGGATATTTTTTTGCAAAACACAAGGATGTTTGTGATGGATTTATTGCCTGTTTGGGTGCCAGAAAAAGACAAAAGAACAAATTTGGATGATTTTTGTGATTTTAAGGGTTTGAGTTTTTCGAATTATGCAGATTTTCACCAATGGTCAGTAGAGCATCTTGAAACATTTTGGTCAGATGTGGCTGATTTTTTTAAAGTAAAATTTCATACAAGACCCAACAATATTCGCTCCAATGCTGCCATGTTTTGGGAAACAACATGGTTTAATGGCGCAACATTAAATTTTTCAGAAAATATTTTGCATCATCAAGACCAGCGTATTGCAATAATTGCTTATGATGAACAAGGTAAAACACAAACACTTTCATTTGCCCACTTGAGAAAACAGGTGGCCATTTATGCGCACATGCTGAAAGCCGCGGGGGTAAAAAAAGGTCATCGGGTGGTCGCAGTTTTGCCCAATACACCGCATGCCATTGTTGCAATGTTAGCGACAGCATCTCTTGGTGCAATATGGGCCAGTTGTTCGCCTGAATTTGGTGAAACGGCTCTGATTGACCGTTTTGCTCAAATTGAGCCAAGCTGCATCTTTGCCATTAAAAAGCATCGTTATGCTGGTAAAGAATTCTTAAATTCAGAAAAAATTTCTAATGTTGTTGCCGCGATTCCGAGTCTACAAACTGTGATTTGGGTGGATGAATTACAAGGGCCTGCGGTTATTGATGATTTGACTTATGAACCTGTTGAATTTAATCATCCATTGTGTGTGTTATTTTCATCGGGCACCACAGGCAAACCCAAGTGTATCGTGCATCGAACTGGAGGCGTGTTATTACAACATTTGAAAGAATTGGGGCTGCATGCAAATTTAAGCGCAAATGACCGTCTTTTATTTTACACCACTTGTGGTTGGATGATGTGGAATTGGATGTTAAGTGCATTGGCGCTTGGAACTTCTTTGGTCTTATATGATGGTTCGCCAATGTATCCAAGCGATAAGCGTTTATTGGATGTTGTTGCGGATTCCAAAACCACAGTGTTAGGTGCAAGTGCTGCTTATTTTGCAAATCTTGAAAAAAAGTCTTTGGATTATCCTAGTCATTTATTGAGTGACCTCCGTTTGATTTTAAGCACAGGCTCTCCCTTATTGCCCGTACAATATGATTTTATTGATAAATTAATGGGTCGTCAGATTCAAATCAGTTCGATATCCGGGGGCAGTGACATTATTTCATGTTTTGCCTTGGGGCATCCGCAATTACCAGTGTATCGAGGTGAATTGCAATGCTTAGGTCTTGGCATGGATGTTGATATTTTTGATGAGCTAGGTCAATCTATCAAAGGTGTTCAAGGTGAATTGGTTTGTAAAAAACCATTTCCTTCGATGCCCATTGGTTTTTGGAATGATGCTGGGAATCAGCGTTATCAAGAGGCGTATTTTCAAAAATACCCCAATGTATGGGCACATGGTGATTTTGCAGAATTAACAGCCCATGGTGGTTTAATTATTTATGGGCGTTCTGATGCAACACTAAATCCACAAGGCGTAAGATTTGGTACAGCAGAGCTTTATCAAGTTGTTTTACAAGTCCCGGGTATTTTGGATTGTATTGCCGTAGGACAAGATTGGGACAAAGATACGCGCGTGATATTGTTTGTTCAAATGCGAGAAGATTGTCATTGGAGTGATGAGGTTCGTAAGCAATTGGTAACACAAATTCGACAACAACTTTCACCACGCCATGTGCCTGCAAAAATTTTACCAGTCAGAGGAATTCCCAAAACCATCAATGGCAAGGTGATGGAAACAGCTGTCAGAAAACTTATTCATGGACAAACCTTAGATAACTTGGCGGTGATAGTCAATCCTGAGTGTTTAGAGGATTATTTGCACCGAGAAGAGCTTGGCATGGATTAACTTTGGAAAATGGTTCTGGCCTTGTTAAGGATGGCTTGCAAGGTCAAGAATTGTTCGCTGAGTGCGTGATAAAGTTGGTACTGGGGATGGTCTGGGAGCGCGCTGACACTGGCGTAGGCGATTTGACCAATTTGTGTGAAGTAATTTAAATCCACTCTTCTTTTCATGGCCAATTCGGGGAAAAAGCCAGAAACCAATAAACTTTTGTCTCCAACATCAATCAGTAAAGTTTTTTGGGTTTGTCCAGATTGTTGTAGGGCATGCATAAAGTCCATACCGACACTGGAATCGAGCCATTCAGTTGATTTACTTGAGCGCATCAATAAAAAGACCAAATAACTTTCTGTATCAATGTGTAAATTGACATTAATTTGTGACTGAGCCTCGATAATCAAAGAATACCATTGGCTAGTATCTGTTGGATGTAAAATAAGAGGTATCATCTTTTTTCCTTCAAAATTCACCCTTACTTTAAGTTTAGCAGATAATTTATGAACATTGTTTTTTAAAAGAATTAATTTTTGTTATGGAATAACCATAATATTAAAATAGAGCTTAAGCTTAAGGCGGCCATGATGATAAATGCCGAATTAAAGCTTCCTGTTAAATTGACGATAAAGCCTGTTAAAATGGGTGATAAGATTCCCGATAAAGAAAATAATAAACCCATAAGGCCATTGGAAGTGGCTGCAAGGTCAGGGGCAATATCAATAATGACGGAGTAATAAACCGCATTGACTGACATCACTGCAGCAATTGATAAAGACAAAAACAATACAATCCATTCGATTTGATGACAAAGTAATAAAGGAATCAGTGATAAACCGCTAATCAGATGCGATAAGATGAGAGGATAGGTTCTAGATAACCGCATACATTGGGTTTTTTTAAAAATATAATCGGCAAACCAGCCTGCCAAGACCATGGCCAGGGTGGCGCTTAGCCACGGAATAACGGTTAATAAACCTATGGCACTGAGCTTGTAGTGGAATTGATTTTCTAGATAGCTTGGCATCCAGTTCATGAAGAAAAATAGATAAAATCCAAATACAAAAAATCCCCAATTGTTGGCCATCAAGGTTTTGTTTTTGATGATGTCTTTGAGATGGATGCGATGGTTTGTTTTTTTAGTGGCTTTAGTAGGGCCTTGAATGAGGTGGAGTTCTTTTTTAGAAACGTGTTTAGAATCTGCAGGATTGTCTCGAAATAAAAACCACCATAATGGAACAAACAAAAAACTCATACCTGCTAAGACAAAATACATACCACGCCAATTAAAATAACTGATTAATTGGGTGACAATTGGGCCACTCAAACTCAAAGACAACGGCACCGCAATAAGGCTTAAACTTAAAGCGAAATTCCGTTCTTCCAATGGTAGCCAATCTTTAGCTGTTTTGGTAACGCAAGGAAAATTGGGGGCTTCCGCTAAACCTAAAAATCCTCTCGCCAAAACCAACATGATAAATCCTTGGGCTAAACCAAGACAAAGGGTGGCAAACATCCACAGAATACAAGCCAAAGTTAATACTTTATGGGCGCCATATTTATCAGCCATGATACCGCTGATTAAAACCATACATAAATAACCCACACCAAAAGCACCTAAAATATAGCCGGCATATTGGTTGTTTAAATGAAA
>DHHZ01000039.1 GCA_002403515.1 Legionellales bacterium UBA4759
TCTTTAGATGCCCATCAAATGCGTGAATTGGGTATGAATACTTTACTTGCCGTTGGTCAAGGAAGTGCAAATCCTCCCCGTTTGGTTGAGCTTCACTTTCAAAATGGTGGCACAGAAAAACCATTAATCATTATTGGTAAAGGCATCACTTTTGATACGGGTGGTATTTGTTTAAAACCCGCAGATCCGATGTTTGAGATGAAATATGACATGTGTGGCGCTGCAAGCGTGTTGGGCACCATGAAAACCATTGCGATGATGGATTTGCCTGTCAATGTCATTGGTATCCTCGCCTGCGCAGAAAATATGCCCAGTAGTACTGCAACAAGACCAGGTGATGTGGTCAAAAGCCATTTGGGTAAAACCGTAGAAATCATCAATACCGATGCTGAAGGACGTTTGGTGCTAGCAGATGCCATTAGTTATTGTAAACAATTCCACCCGGAAGCCATCGTTGATATTGCAACTTTAACTGGTGCTATCATTATTGCCTTAGGTGCAGTTTACACAGGGATGATGTCGAATAATCAACGTTTGGCACAATCACTACTTCAGGCGGGCGAATTGGCCAAAGATAAAATTTGGCAACTTCCCTTAGACGAGGAGTACAAAGAATTTTTACACAGCCCCGTAGCGGATTTAGCGAATGCCCATTTATCTAGAGTAGCAGGCAGTATAACAGCGGCCCATTTCCTCAATGAATTTGCAGAACAAACTCCTTGGGCTCATTTAGATATCGCAGGTACTGCTTGGATATCTGGTAAAAATCGTCAAGCGACAGCGCGACCTATGGGTTTACTGGTTGAATGGATAAAAAACTACCATTATGAAAAAAATTGATTTCTATTTGTTAACAGCGTCAAGCAAGCAAGAATTATACTTGTTTGCTTGTAAATTAATTAACATGGCTTATCAAAAAGGCCACCAGATCTTTATATATTGTCAAAACGAAGAAGAGGCACTAGAAATAGATGAGCTTCTCTGGAGCTTTGATGAAACCAGTTTCATTCCTCATAACCTGCAAGGCGAGGGTCCGCGCTCAAAGCCACCTATCCAAATTGGTTTTGGTCAAGACTGTCATGGTTTTCATGATATTTTGATTAATTTGACTGATCACGTGCCTGATTTTTTTCAACAATTTGGTCGAATTTGTGAAATTGTCATGGATGAGGAAGGTCATAAACAACATAAAAGAAACAACTTTCGTTTTTATAAAGAAAATAATTATCAGATTCAAACGCATACAATCAATTAAAGAAAGGTATCTCTTGTGTTTGCCAAGAGATACCTTTTCAGTACTATTTTTTAAGATTTAATTTTTGCATAATGAAAGGAATTGCACACCAACCAATCACACCAGAAACAGCTAATAAAATCCCAACGATCATAAAAAATATTTTACCCAATCCCAACAAAGCGGCTAAAAAAATCACAACACCGATAATAATTCGATGTAATTTTTCATCATTTTCTAAATTACACTCTTTCATAAAATCCATTTTACTCTCCTTTATTGGTTTTTATTATATTTTCATCTAACAATGTACGAGCGGATATTAAATACTTGGTATATTCATGTAAAGGATTTTTTAAAATTTGCTCTACACTTCCTGATTCCACCATCACCCCATCTTTCAAAACACATACATCATCTGCCATATAACCAACCACATCCAAATCATGTGTAATTAAAATATAACTCAATCCGAACTCAGATTGAATATTTTTCAGTAAATTTAATATTTGTGCTTGAACGGAAATATCTAAAGCACTGGTTGGCTCATCACAAATTAATATTTTGGGTCGTGCCAACAATGCTCTTGCAATAGCAATTCGTTGACGCTGTCCACCTGACAATTCATGAGGGTAAAGCGAAAGACAGTGCTTATTCATTTGTACCGCATCTAAAATCCAGAATAATTCCTGTTCTTCTTTAAGATTATTCCCCTCTAGTAATATTTGTCGAATTTGCCAACGGGGATTCATGGCAGCACTGGGGTCTTGAAACACAAATTGTATATCTTTATTTTTTAATTCCGAGGCGATTTCGATAAGTCCATGTGCTTTGGGAAATAAACCGACAATAGTTCGCGCTAATGTGGTTTTACCACTACCGGATTCCCCAACAATCGCTAAAGTTTTACCTTTAATCAACTGAAAATTAATATCTTTTAATATCCATTGAACTTTACTTTTGGTAAACCTTACTCTGTCATTTTGTGCTTTCACACTTAAATTTTGGACATTTAAAATGACACTTGAATTTAAGAAAGGTTGATAATCTAAACTTGGTTCTAGTTCTAATTTGGTTTCAATTGGCAAACTTCGAGGATATAAATGACAACGAACCGAATGCTTATCACTGATTTTATACCACTTCGGAATTTGCGTTTGACATTGTTGCGTTGCATAATGACAGCGAGGATGAAAACGGCAACCCGTTGGTTCATCATAAAAGCTAGGCACCATACCTGGAATCACTGAGAGTAAGTGCTTGCGTTTTTCATAAGAAGGAACACTATTTAACAACTGATGAACATAAGGATGCAGTGGTTTTTTCCAAAATTCATCTGCAGGTGAATGCTCTATGACCTGCCCAGCATACATCACAATAACATGATCAGCTACAGCCTTTACAACATTAAAATCATGACTGATTAATAGTAATGCCAAACCATAACGAGACTGTAATTTTTTTAATAGCAATAAAATCTGTTTTTGTACCACCACATCCAACGCCGTAGTGGGTTCATCTGCTAGTAAAATATCTGGCGAGTTTACCAATGCCATGGCAATTAAAAAACGTTGCTTTTGACCACCAGACCATTGGTGCGGGTATTGATGCAGTTTTTCTATCGTCACATCCAACTCGACATCTTTCATTATATTTAAGATACGACGCACAAGTGCTTGTTTTGAAAGTTTTTGGTGAGCAAGAATGACATCCGAGATATGCGAATATAATGTTTTTACTGGATTTAAGGCAACCATCGGTTCCTGAAAAACCATGGAGATTTTTTTCCCACGAATATCACGCATCTTAAAATATTCTAAATTTAATAAATCTTTCTGATGATAAATAATTTTAGAATAACGGCCATAGTATGCGTGTGTTGGCAGAAGTCTTAATATACTGAGTGCTGTAATAGATTTACCTGAACCAGATTCACCGACCAGGCCTAATGTTTTGCCTTGGTATAAATCAAAATTTAAGTCTTTGATAATATCCAAAAAACCATGTGCTTGCGCAAACGATATCGATAAACGATGACATTTAAGAGCAATATCATGATGAAATGGCATAGCATCAATCCTAGAATTTACAACAACGTCTATCCTTTATATTTATTCATCATAACAAGCTTTAAACCAACAAGCAAAACTAAGAAGTAGTGACCAACGCGTGTGATATGCTGACAAAGCGTAATTCAATATTTTCTTTTTTCAACTCATCAATGATTTTTAAATTAATATCATTGGTGATTTGCTTCAGATAACGCAAAGTATTGACCGTAAAGATCAGCTCCAATTGAAAGGCGCCAATGTTTTGGGTATCCGCTGAAAATAAGAATTGATAATATTTTTCTTGGTCAGTCAAGACATTTTCATCCTGAGTTAATATTTCTAAAATGATTTTCCTAATTTTTAATTCATCTTGCTCAGTCATATTCATAATTATATATTTAACATGAACCTTGTGATTTTTTTTATTATTGAAGGTATAATTTTGAATGATTGAAGATGCAATATTTTGATTAGGAAGAATCACCACATCACTGTCTTCTGTTTTAATCGCTGTTTCAAGAATACCAATTTTACTGACATACCCTTTATAATTGCCAATTCCAATATAATCACCCAACTCAAAAGGTCTATTGATATAAATTAAAGCACTAGACAAAATATTGGTTAAGATGTTTTTTAAACCAAAACCAATACCAAGTAACAAACCACCAAACAGTAAGACAATATTATGAATATTGATTTCCGTCACCACTAAACAAATCATGAGAGTGATTAATACCCCAATCATATGAAAAAACTGTGTTGTTTTTTGTTTTAAAATAGGGTCTTCAAAAAATTTTTTAGCTAAATATGTTGAAATAGCATAATTAATAATATTTAAAACTAGGAACAATAAAACCGCGTATATATAGTTGATAATGACAAAATTATAAGCACCTATGGATTTTTGAGAATAAATCCATAGGTATATATCATAAATAATATGAGAGGAAAAAAAGAATACTGACGATATGACTGCGAGCAAAGCAACTTCCGCAATGACAGAGATATATACAAAGTTGATTAGAAGTTTTAAATTCAATATTACTCTTTCTCTCTCAGTACCATATAATTTTACCATGAGATTTTCAAGTTTTGGGCTTGGCTTCATAATTTCATCCACCAATGACAATTTAGCAAGCGTAAATAAGCTTACAAAAACACACATACTCTCAAAGAAAAGTATGGAAAAATTGACACTGACGGCCATATCAACATAGCCATGTAATCCCACTATTAGTAGTGCTGTAGCAATTAAGACGTATGCTTTAAAAAATAGGCCATAAAAAATTTTAAGTTGCAAAATTTTGACAAATAACCAATAGTACATCAGAAATAAAATACAATATTGTAAAATCAACATGCTATATTTAAAAAACATAGTTTGAATGTATGAAATATTGTTAAGATCAAAATAATTTATTGCAAAACAACAACTAAGCAACAATCCAACAATAAATACAGAAGGAATGATGAGCATAATATCTTTTTTGAAATACGCCCTGTCATAATTTTTTAAAAGATATAAAAAAACTATTACAGACAACATGATGCTACTAGGTTTTTTATAAATGTCTAATAAAAGTTCATTATAGTGAATATAAGACGTTTTGTAAGATAAGTACTGTACTGGAGATATGAATAAGAAAATTAATAATATTTGGAAAAAATGTTTCAACTCAATACCTGGAAAAAATATATTTTTTGGTTGTACTTTCATCTGATAAATTTTTATAAATAAAAACAGAAATAATATCCCCATAAAAATACTCATATTTCTTTTAAAATTTGATTGTTGAATAAGCATTTTTAGGACATAACCACGAGGTAAATATACAAATGTTGAAACATTTACTTCTTTAACTATTTTCAAAAAACTGTCATATTTCGTATCAAAACTTTTAATAAAATTTATTTCGGTGTATTTGAATATCATATTATGTAAACGTTCGGCATTGAATTTTGCAAATTTACAAATATTCAAATTCCCCTCAATCTCTTTGAGTCTTGTCAATTCAAATTGATATTTCATTTCAAGATAATCATTGTTTTGCCAAGAACTAATTGATTTTAATTTCTCTTGAATAAAATCATATCTATCTTGGTACTCTGCAATGCATTGATTAATTTCATTTCTATAATTTCTTAAATTAACCCTGATTTGATACAAGGCTCTGGGAGAGGCTTGGGAAAGCAGAACCTTATCATTCATGGCATCAATGGCTTTAGAAAGGGTCAAAGGATCCTCAATTGCAAATGCATTTGATAAAAGACTTAACATTATGATGAAAATTCTTATAATTATCACACTTGGTCTCTTGTCTTACTCTTTATTTAAGGTATAGTTATAAAAATTAAAAAATTCAAGGAAAAGATGAAACATATCACATCATGCTTTTCAGATAATCTCATTGATCTTTGCCATCGTTCTTTTCAATCAGAAAAATGGAAGGAAATGGTATCGGATTATCTAAGCGCTCCTCTAAAAAATCATGTGTATGTTGGAGAATTTAAACAGGGCGTGCTCACTCTAATTGTTGATTGCCCGCTTTGGAACAATCAACTTCGAATGGTATTACCTGAATTAAGGGATAAAATACGTTCAGAACAAAAATGCTATGAATTAAGAAGTATCAACGTCAAGGTCGCGCCAGACTTTTTTAAGGGCATGCCTTAAATAGTCGCCTCAATAGTATCAAATGCATTTAAATAGTCGGGTTTGATATCTACTTCATCGCCGATAAAAGTATATTCCCAAGCATCTTGTTGAGCCATGAGCTCACGCAATAATAAATTATTTAATGCATGACCTGACTTATAGCCTTCATAAGCGCCAATTAAACCACAACCCAATAAATAAAGATCACCAACAGCATCTAAGATTTTATGTTTTACAAATTCATCTTCAAATCGAAGACCATCTTCATTTAAAATTCTATAATCATCGACTACAACAGCATTGTGTAAACTACCACCCTTGGCTAAATCCATTTCACGCAATTTTTCATAATCGGATAAAAAGCCAAATGTGCGCGCACGACAGATTTCTTTAATATAAGATGTCATGGACCAGTCATAAACAGCTGTTTGGGGTCTATCAGTAAATACTGGATGTTTAAAATCAATGGTAAACGACACTCGATAACCATCAAAAGGTTTAAATTCAGCCCATTTACCATTCACTTCTACACGTACAGGTTTGAGAATACGTATAAATTTTTTGGGTGCAGCTTGTTCTTGAATACCTGCTGATTGAATTAAAAAAACAAAAGGCGCTGCACTGCCATCCATAATAGGAATTTCATTGGCATTGATATCAATGTAGGCATTGTCAATTCCTAAACCAGCCAAAGCCGATAATAGATGCTCTACAGTTGCAATCTTAATATTATTTTTCTGTAATGTGGTGCATAACAACGTATCAGATACATGGTCATATAAAGCTGGTATTTCTACTTCAGGAGAAAGATCTACGCGTCGAAAAACAATGCCCGTATTAATTGGCGCTGGTCTTAATGTGACGATTACTTTATCACCCGAATGCAAGCCTACACCTGTTGCTTGAATCATTTTTTTTGGGGTTCTTTGTCTAATCATGCCTTAATCACCTGCGCTAATCTCCTGTCTACAGATTACCGTTAAATTTAAATCTTAACATCCATTATTGTATAGCTCTATTTAAATATCAAGAAAAAATTTAACGGCTCCACTATCCTTTTATGCTTCTTCGTGTCTTCTTAAAAATGCTGGAATATCTAAATAATCCATATCAGGTAAAGATGATTCAGAACTCACCGTTTTTTGAGGAGGCGGTGTTGTTGAAGCAGTTGTCGCAGCACTTGCGGGCGTTTGCTTTCTCATCAAGGCTGGCTTTTCAAATTGTTGAAAATCTAGGGACCCATCGCCGCGTCTACTTGTTTCTGCAACTCTAGATTTACTTGCTGAAGCAGGCGCTGCAGGAGTCGTAACTTGGGTTGCATTCGACAACTGATGCATAGAATATTTAGATTGAGGTTCACCCAAACCTGTTACAATAACGGTCACTCGAACCTGGTCTGTCATATCAGGATCAATGACTGTTCCTAATACAACGGTTGCTTCATCAGAGATGAATTCTTTAATCACATCACCAACTTCTTCAAATTCGCCAATAGACATGTCTAAGCCAGCAGTAATATTGACCAATATCCCTTTAGCACCAGATAAATTGATATCTTCTAATAATGGTGAAGCAATTGCAGCCTCTGCAGCTTGACGAGCACGTTGTTCACCTGAAGCAACACCTGTACCCATCATGGCCATACCCATCGCCGACATCACAGTTCGAACGTCTGCGAAATCGACGTTAATTAATCCAGGACGGGTAATCAAGTCAGAGATGCCTTTAACAGCGCCCAAAAGAACATTGTTTGCGGCTTTAAATGCATTAACCAATGAAATATTTTTTCCAAGTACCGTTAACAATTTATTATTAGGAATGGTAATTAACGAATCAACATGGGCAGCAAGTCTAGAAATGCCTTCTTCAGCAGCTAGAGCACGTTGTTTGCCTTCAAACGAGAAAGGCTTGGTCACAACAGCAACTGTTAAAATTCCCATTTCTTTGGCGATTTGAGCAACGACAGGTGCAGCACCAGTACCGGTTCCACCACCCATTCCCGCAGTGATAAATACCATATCAGCGCCATTGAGAATTTCTTGGATTTGTTCACGATTTTCTTCAGCAGATTCTCGGCCAACTTGCGGGTTAGCACCAGCTCCTAAACCCTTGGTTAGTTCTTCACCCAATTGAATTAAATATTTTGCATTTGAATTTTTTAAAGCTTGAGCATCGGTATTTGCACAAATAAACTCTACGCCTTCAATATTTTCAGCGAGCATATGTTCAACAGCGTTACCACCACCGCCACCTACGCCAACAACTTTAATCACTGCGTTGTCTTGTTGACTTTCAATAATTTCAAACATATTAACCTCATGTTGTTGATGAAAATGGAACTTAAAAATTCACGGTGAACCATTGCTTCATTTTGTTCCACATGCCCAAAGGCCCTTCTGACAATGCAGGAGCTCCCATACAAACTTCAAACTGTTGCTTGACCCCATGCATCAGTAATCCAACGCCAGTCGATAAGGATGGGTTATCAACGACTTCTGTTAAACCAGCAATCTGTTGGGCACAACCTAATCGAACAGGTAATTCAAAGCAGCTCTCCGCAAGCTCTATAGCACCTTTTACTTTCGATGCCCCGCCAGTGAGGACAATACCAGCTGCTAGCAAATCTTCGAATCCACTACGTCGTAATTCATTTTTAACCAATGAAAATAATTCTTCATAACGAGCTTGGACTACATCACACAATACTTTTGTTGATATTTTTCGCCCCAAACGCTCATTAACACTCATGACATCAATGTTTTGGGATGCATTTACATATTCAGGTATTGCGCAACCATGTGTTAATTTGATGCCCTCTGCTGACTTGGTAGGGGTTCTTAATGCCATGGCAATGTCGTTTGTGACTTGATCGCCTGCAATTGGAATAACGGCTGTGTATTGAATCGCACCTTCGTAAAAAACTGCGATATCTGTGGTACCACCACCAATATCAACCAAGCAAACACCCAATTCTTTTTCATCGTCGGTTAAAACCGCATGACTTGACGCCAATTGCTCAAGAATAATATCACTGACTTCTAAACCACATCGACGTACGCATTTTGCGATATTTTGAGCTGCGCTGACTGCACCAGTAACGATATGAACGCGGGCTTCTAAACGAACGCCTGACATACCAATAGGTTCTCGAATACTGCCTTGATTATCAATAATAAATTCTTGCGGGATAATATGAATGATTTTCTGATCCGTAGGAATTGCGACTGCTTTAGCTGCATCTATCACACGCTCAACATCAGCTTGCGATACTTCTTGATCTTTAATCGCAACAATACCATGAGAGTTTAAGCTTCTGATATGGCTTCCGGCGATACCTGTAAATACCGAGCGAACCTCACAACCTGCCATGAGTTCAGCCTCTTGCACGGCTCGTTGAATAGAGTTAACGGTGGCTTCAATATCAACAACTACACCTCGCTTTAAGCCACGAGATGGATGCCGACCAATGCCAATCACCTCAATAGAGCCATCTGCAGAAACTTCACCTACCAAAGCAACTACCTTTGAGGTACCTATATCTAATCCTGTAATAATATTTCGTTCTAACTTCTTAGCCATCTTCAACCCATATCTTTTTTGGGGTTAGAAATTATTTGATCATTGTTTTTTTTCCATTTTACTGCAATCCCATTGGGATAGCGTAAATCAATACTGGAAACTCGATCAAACGACATTGCAAATAATTTTGGATATACTTTGCAAAAACGCAACAGACGTTCTTCGATATCCCGTTTACCCAATCTAATAACTACACCATTATTTAAAACCATTTCCCAAGATTGGTTATCACGCAACCGAAGTTCCTTGATTGATAAATCTTGGGCTAATAATAGCTTACTCAATTTTTCAAAAATATGTAAGACTTCTTTTTCTTGATGTTTAGGACCAAAAAGACGTGGCTTATCTGACAAAAATTCAAACTCATCAGGCCTAAATAAATCACCTTTTTCGCTTATAAGCATATTGTTCCAAATGGCGACAGGAAAACGTTCCATTATTTGAACAACCACCCGATCTGGCCAGATTTTACGAACAGAAATTTTTTCAACCCAGGGATTTTTTTTAAAATCGGCCGCTAAATTTTCTTCAGAAAAAACTAAAAAACTTTTGTTTAAATAAGGTGAGACCATTTTTTGAATCTTTTCTCGAGACAAATAATGATATGGTGCTTTAATTTTTAAAACATTGATTGGAAAAAAATCAGGCTCAGCGACAATCATCATGACAAGCCTAACTGTTAAAATAACCGCGAAGGTGATTAATACTACTAACCATGTCCCTGTGGGTTTTGTTTGAATATCCCTATCCATTTTTGTAAAAACCTATTTTTGATAAAAGTCTGTCACTAAATCACAACGCGCCTGTTGCTGGAGAATCGCTGTATCAATTAAACAATCCAGAAGTGCTGACATCTCTAGACCACTTTTAGACCATAATAATGGATAAAAGCTGATGGATGTAAAACCTGGAATAGTATTAACTTCATTGAAATAAAGCCGTTGGTGAGCATCATCAAAAAAGAAATCGACTCTTGCCATGCCACGACATTTCAAACGTTTGAAAATTTCTTTGGCCGCTTCTTGAATTTTCAAAGTCCACTCATTGCTCAATGGTGCGGGGATTAAATATTCTGATGCATCACTTTCAAGATATTTGGCAGCGTATGAATAAAAACCATCTTTATGTTTAACCTTAATTTCACCAGGAATAGATGTTTTAATTTCACAATGTCGATAATCCTCTAAAACTGCTACTTCAATTTCTCGACCAACGATGGCTTCTTCCAAAAGTACTTCATCATCATATTTCATAGCATCCAATATTGCATAATTTAAACTTTCAAAATCATTGGCTTTGTGAATGCCGACACTGGAGCCTGCACAACTTGGTTTTACAAAGATTGGCCAAGACAATTCGGTGACCGCTTGGTCTGCTTTGGCTTTGATTTCAGACAAGGGCATATTTTTGGTGAGTAAAACATATCGTGCTATTTTAACAGCACCATGAACCGCCAATTGCTTGGCAACATCTTTGCTCATACCTATTGCCGAACCCAATACATCTGACCCAACAAAAGCAACTTGTGCATGTCTTAAAATGCCTTGTAAACAACCATCTTCGTAATCGCGACCATGAATCATGGAAACAACCACATCGACATCACAACAAAACTTGGCGTTGTCAATTAATGAATGTATAGGCAAAGAATTTTCAGTTTTTACAGGAAGCGCTTGTGTATACTTTAATAAATCCTGGGCTTCATGTTTATGAATCAAACCATTTTTATCAATGGCTATTGGAACAATATCATATTTATTGGAATTTAAATGTTGTAAAACTGAAGCAGCTGAGACCAATGATACTTCATGCTCACCACTTTTACCGCCATATAATAATGCAACTTTAAGACGCAATGACATCTATTTTCTCCAATAAATTGAACTTCCTATTTTCACTCAAATTCTTTGCGCAAGAAATCCATTATATGGCGAATATCATGCGCTGAAAATATATTTTCATAAATCTATGCATTTTAGATTTATTTTAATTTTTCGGTTTTTTTTTGAATTAAAGATTGCGCCAAAGCACCAACACTACCTGCACCTTGAAATAAAATCACATCCCCATCTTTCACAACATCTTCTAAAACATCCTCAATAGAAGCGTTGCCTACTAAACGGACCAAATTTTTGTGACTTTCATTCACGGCTTGGGCTAGTGTGGAACTGCTAATACCTTGAATTTCATGTTCACCCGCAGAGTAGATATCCAATAAAACCACTTGATCCGCCATTTTTAACACATCGACAAAATCCTTAAACAAAGATTCTGTTCTTGAATAACGGTGAGGTTGAAATACATGTACAAGCCTTTTAGATGGCCAAACAGAACGAAATGCATCAATAGTAGAACGAATTTCTTGTGGATGATGACCATAATCATCAATCAGCAATGCCTTCCCAGATTGAAAGTCACACTCTCCCAACAACTGAAAACGACGCCCCACGCCTTGGAATTTTTTTAGTGCAGAAAGAATCGCTTCATCAGATACACCAAGCTCAGTCGCAATTGCAATTGCAGCCAAAGCGTTTAATACATTATGTCGTCCTGGTGTATTAAATTCGACATGTAAAGGCAAATAGGGCGATGGACGAGTGACTGTAAAAGAACTCTTTAAACCATCTTGGTGCCAATCTAGCGCACGATAATGAGATTGTTCACCAAATCCATAAATTCGAAATGGACGAGCAATTTCTGGAATAATTTTTGCGACTTCCACATCATCACCACACACAACGGCCAAACCATAAAACGGCAAGTGATGTAAAAACTCAACAAATGTGTTGCGCAGTGTATCAAAATTATTGTCATAAGTTTGCAAATGATCGGCATCAATATTGGTAACAACAGCCATCATCGGCTTTAAAAATAAAAAGGATGCATCGCTTTCATCTGCTTCAGCTACAAAATAAGGTGAATGGCCCAGTTGCGCATTGGTACCTGAACTATTGAGTTTTCCACCGATGACATAGCTTGGGTCAAGACCACCTTCTGTCAAAATACTACTAACCAAACTGGTGGTTGTCGTTTTACCGTGGGTACCGGCAATCGCGATCCCATGACGAAATCGCATCAACTCAGCAAGCATGGCTGCACGAGGAATAATCGGAATTTGTTTTTCTTTAGCAGCAAGTAATTCAGGATTTTCATCTGAAATGGCTGATGAAACGACTAAAACATCTGCATTTTCAACATGCTTGGCTTGGTGCCCAATATAGATTCGAATTCCCAATTTACGTAAATGTGCAATATATTTATTTTCAGATACGTCCGAACCACTGATATGATAACCTTCATTAAACAAGACTTCAGCGATGCCACACATTCCAACACCACCAATCCCTACAAAGTGGATATGTTTAACATGCCCCATGCGCATGGGTTGATAATTTACTGTTCTTTTCATGAACAAATCTCTCATTGATTCTTAGAAAATAATTAATACCTAATCATATCAAATATTAATCAACCTATCAAAATATTTAAAGCTAATGAAAAGACAATATACATCAAAAAATGAATTAATTAATATCCAGAAATTGCAGATTATTTTAGTTAATTAATAATTGTCCCTGCGTTCCAAACAAAAATTTTATCTAAGAAAGCCCTTATTATCTTATAAAACAAGATGGCTATGTTTTTTTGCTATGATTCATAAGCAATGACAACCTAAAGTCTTTATTTTTTAGACTTAAGTTCTGCTTTGATTTTTGTAAATAATTTTTCTGTTTTTGTGGATTGAAAAAAATTAAACCTATCCGAACGATGTTCAAATAAAACCTGTTGATTTTTTTCTGAAAAATTAGTTATATGACTTAATAACTCGTCAATACTTAAATTTTGTTTTGGTGCCAATTCTAAATATATGGTTTTTAAAGCACCAAATTTTTTTCGAGTATTTTCACTTTCAGGGTTTAGATAAGGTATCCTTTCTAGACATCGATAAATAGAGTGCATCACCTTTTGTTGTTCAGGAGAGAGATCTTTATAGGCATTGGGTGGAGGTGGAAACACATAAAAATTTTGAGCATTGGGCACGCCTTTAATTAGTGTTGAGGTATAAGGAAGCTTGATAAAAAATTTAAATGAAACATTGGGCGTAAACCCTATGATTTTTTTTATGATATTAATCGCTGTTGTTCGACAAGTGTTTTCATAATCCAATTCTTGTGTGCTCTGAACTAAACTCTCATCTTGAAGAGTTTGAGGCGCTTTAAAACTTTGGATTTTTTTAAATTCAAATTTTACCTTATCACCTTCTTCTGAAGTTGGAAGATAGACATCCACATCATGTTCGTTTGTTTGAGTACGATCAATTTTTTTAAGTGGAGGATTACTGGATGACTGGCTTGTTTCTATAATTTGCAATAAACTGTAAAATTCACAGAGCTGCTCGTAAGTCATATCATATGCACAATACCGAATAGGGATAGAATCCGATTTTCTTGTAAGCCCTTCATCTGCTAATCTTGCTGTATGTTTTTTTCCAAGAATAGCTTTGGCAATCATTTTACCTTCACTTCCAAAATCTTCATCAATATCATTGGTCTTACCCACACGTGCCAACAAATGAAGCCCTGTTTCAGTTCTAACTCCCAACATGATAAAACTATGAATACCCTGTTGGGCAATCGCTATAAAAAAATTATCATTTTTCGATAACAGTAAAGGTTCCATATTCTCATATCTTAAGGTATTGACCTAAAACTATTATAGCACGTAAATGGTTCTTTATTTTCTCTTTTTAAACATATACGATATTAATTGCATTAATCTGTTCATGAAATATTTTTTTTGAAATTTTAGTCTATACTCAACATGATTAACTCACCTTACGCACGGG
>DHHZ01000050.1 GCA_002403515.1 Legionellales bacterium UBA4759
TGGATGATGCAATTGTCGTGGTTGAAAATATCCATCGACATTATGCAAGGCACCAAAATGCATGGCAGGCATGTCTTGAAGGCAGCGGAGAAATCGCAAAAGCCATTGTCGGTATGACCATCACTTTAGCTGCGGTATTTGCCCCCATAACATTTAGCCAAGGCTTAACAGGTAGTTTATTTAAAGAATTTGCTTTAACACTTGCTGGAACAGTGTTGTTATCTGGGGTGATTGCCATTACCTTATCACCATTACTTAATTTAAAATTATTAAAGCCTGCCCACCAGGCCCCTTTTGCATTTGTTCGTTGGTTTCATACAAAATTATCCACACTTGAAATACGTTATTTCCAATTATTATCGCTGACTTTACAAAATCGAAGAGTTGCTATCATTTTAGTTTCTTTTGCAGTTTTATTGTCTCCCATGCTTTATCAGTTTGCAGCCCATGAAATTGCCCCCGAGGAAGACCAAGGATTCTTTTTTATTGTCAGTACAGGTCAAGCTCAAGCTACTAAATCTGCCAACAGAAAATATGTCAATCAAATGGATGACATTTTAAAAAACACCCCAGGCATGGCCCATCGATTTTTAATCAATAGCCCCACACCTTTTTTAGGGTTGATTTTAAAACCATGGTCAGTACGCGATGTTTCACAATTTAAACTCAAAAACCCCCTTCAAGAACAGCTTAATCATGTCACAGGTTTGAATACCTACGCCATAATACCACCAGCTCTACCTGGCGGTGGTGATGGAGCACCTTTTCAAATGGTTTTACAATCTTTTGGTTCTATACAACATTTGTCAAAGTTTAGTGATGATTTGTTACAAAAAGCCAAAGAAACTGGATTATTTATATTCATCAACAGCTCTTTAAAAATCAATCAAAAACACTATGAATTAGAAATTGACCGTGAAAAAGCCAATCTATCCGGCCTTGATATGCAACAGATTGGCCAAATGCTAAGTAATGCACTTTCTGAAAATCAAATGAATTATTTTGCTTTAAATGATAGAAGGTATGTCATTATTCCGCGATTGGAAAAAAGTGCTCAATTATTTCCCGAGCAAATTGAAGAGTTACAGTTGGTGGATAACCAACAAAATCTTATTCCCTTGAGCAACTTTATTCATTTAAAACCCATCTATGAACCCAATGCGATCACGCATTTTCAACAAGCCAGTTCATCGAGTTTAGACGGTGTATTGCGACCTGGGGTCACCATGGGGCAGGCAATCGATACATTAAAGTTGATTGCAAAAGATGTGCTACCCAGCGACATTCACTATGATTTTGCTGGTCAATCGAGACAATTTATTCAAGAGCAATCTTCTTTATTACCGATTTTTATCCTAGCGGTAATTTGTATCTACTTGGTTTTAAGTATTCAATACAATAGTTTTAGAGATCCTTTAATCATTTTAACCAGCCTCCCACTTTGTTTTTGTGCCGCACTTCTTCCTTTGTTTTTTGGTTTAAGCACCATCAATATTTATACTCAAATTGGTTTACTCACATTGGTTGGCTTGATTTCAAAACATGGTATTTTAATTGTTGATTTTGCAAATCAACTCAAAGAAGAATTTCACTATTCGGTGAATGAGGCTGTTGCAGAGGCAGCTAGACTTCGATTAAGACCCATTCTAATGACAACAGCTGCCATGATATTTGGGGTTTTTCCATTGTTAATCGCTGATGGGGCTGGTGCTAAAAGTCGAATGGCGATTGGCTTGGTCATTACTTTTGGAATGAGTTTCGGAACTTTGTTTACGCTCTTTATTGTGCCAAGCATTTATTCTTTAATCAGTGTTGCATCCAAAAACCTAAAAGATCATAAATTTGATGCAGCAAATATCAATACCAGTATTAATAATACATAATAACAAACCATTTGAATGGTTTTTACCTGGGTTTGATAAACAAGACTAGGATATTTTTTTTGGTAGTATTCAGGAAAAAAGATGAATAAACCAAACACCAATGTACGCACTAATAGATCCAAAATAAAAATAGTATTACCTCGGGGCATGACATGCTCTAATAAGCGCGAGATGGTTTGTTGTAATTGCTCAACATTGTAGGCTACAAACTCCACAAAATATAAAAAACTACTGTAATAATTCCAAGAAAATAAAGACATGGCTATTAATACCAACGCAATCACCGTATATGAATGGCGCTTGTAGATATTTTCAATCACCTTAGACAGTTCTTGACGAAAAAAAATAAAAACGACCATTAAAGCCACTAATATAACTGCCATGATAATTTTATACCCTATTGTTTTTGTTCTAGCTGTTCCCAACGCTCATAAAGTGTTTGCAATTTTTCTTCAAAGTTTTCTAATTTACTTTGGGTCAAGGCTATTTTTTCTGGTGTTTGCTGATAAAAATTTACATCACCCATTTCATGGTGCAATTCATTGATTTTATTTTCTATTTTGGCGATTTCATCGGGCAATTTCAACAATTCTTTTTGCTCAGCATAAGATAAAGCAGAACTTACAGGTTTAGATACCTTATTTTCTATAGCTTGAGGCTTACTTTCTGGAATTGGTTGAGCTTGCCATTGCGATGGTAAAATTTCTCGAAAAACACCGGGCGACTCCCAAACCAACAATCTTGTCACACAATCTTCAATCAATGCTCTATCATGGCTTATCAAAATAAAAGTACCGGTATATTGTACCAATAAATTGGCCAACTGCTCCAAACTTTCCAGGTCTAAATCATTGCTCGGTTCGTCAAACACCATAAAATTACCTTGCAAGGCCAAGCAACGTGCAAGCATTAAGCGTTGCTTTTCCCCACCAGAAAGCGTATTAACACTGCGTTGGAGCTGATCAGGATAAAATAAAAAATCTTTCAAATAACCCGCCACATGAACTTTGCCTTCGGCCAATTCAACATATTCGGCACCATCAGCAACATTGTACATGACCGATTTATCCAATTGTAATTGGGTTTGTAACTGATCAAAATAAATGGGTTCGATTGTCGCACCAAATTTGACTTGTCCACCAGTGGGTGTGATTTCACCTAAAAGAATTTTAGCCAATGTTGTTTTTCCGCAACCATTGGGTCCCACGATCCCAATTTTATCGCCTCGCATCATTAAAAAAGAAAAGTCTTTTAAAATAACTTTATTGGCATAGGCGTAATCTACATGTTCTGCTGTCATTAACACTCGCCCTGAGCGAACAACTTGAGGATTCCACTGCCCAGGTAAACCAATTTCTTTTTGTCTTTGTGCAATATTTTTTCGTAAATCCATTAAGGCTTTGAGGCGTCCCTGATTTCTTTTACGTCTTGCTGTTACGCCACGTTGCAGCCAATGCTCTTCTTGAAGAAGACGTTGTTTCATGCGATTGGTTTCATTTTCCTCTTCGGCCATTTCAGCAGCACGTTGATTCAAATAGACTTCATAGCCTTCATTGTATTGTTTCAATTCACCACATTCTAAGGCAACAATATGGGTGGCAACATTTTGTAAAAAAATCCTATCATGGGTCACAAAAACCACAGCCCCAGAGAAATTTTTTAAATATTGTTCAAGCCACACAATCGATTGAATATCCAAATGGTTGGTCGGCTCATCGAGTAATAAAACATCTGGATGAACTAAAAGTGCTGCAATCAAGGCACAACGTCTTTTCATACCACCTGATAAACTTTCCCAAGATTCATGCCCTTTTAATTGCATGACTTTTAATAACTCATTGAGCTCTGTTACAAATTGAATGAGAATAGGTTCATCAAAACAAGATGGATCCAATTCAATTGAATGATTAGTCACTGTAAAATGATTTAGAGAAACCGAAACATTCAATCCCCCTTGGGCTTTGACCCGATTGAAAATATCTTCAAAAACAGTTGCGCCAAAAGAAATACTTAAATCTTGGGGTAAACTTGAAACCACCAAACCTTTTTGAAAATGTATGGCGCCTTCATCGAGTCCTAAATCTCGACTCAATACGCGCATTAAAGTCGATTTCCCCGCGCCGTTTCTCCCTATCAAAGCAAAATGTTGCTTGCGATGGATTTGCCAATTGGCATCTTCAAGAATACGAACACCAGCATGAATTAGGCTGGCATGATTAAGACTAACTAATAAACTCATAAAAAACCACTTGGTTATAAGGCCATGATGCCTTCAATTTCGATATGTGACTGACGAGGAAGACTTGCAACCCCAAGGGTCACTCGAGCTGGGAATGGCGCCTTAAAATAAGATTGCATGATTTGGTTAACAATTTCAAAATGCGATAAATCTAATAAATAAATTGTAATTTTTACTAAATGTTGCAAATCTCCGCCCGCCTCTTGGCAAATTGCTTGAAGATTTTTAAAAACTTGATGGGCCTGGTCGGCAATCATTGAGCTACACAATTCACCTGTTTCTGGATCTAATGGAATTTGGCCTGAAATAAATACCAACTGACCAACTTGAATCGCCTGACTATAAGGTCCAATAGCTTTTGGAGCATGCTCAGTATGAATTACTTTTTTCATTGTCCATTAACCTCTAAGTTTTCGGCTCAAGCGCATGACACTTTTGATAGAACGCAATTTTCGCATAATTTTTGCCAAATGGGTTCTATTTTTTACGCTTGCCGTAAATATTAAATAATTATGACGTCCATCTTTTGGATCTACATGAATATCTGCAATATTTGACTCAGCCTCAGCAAAAGCTGTTGCTAAACTGGCTAAGACACCACGTTCATTGGCAACTTCCACGGCAATTTCGACCCAGTATTCACCAGTGACTTTTTCATCCCATGCCAAAGCAATAATGGAGTTGGGATCAATGCGCGACTTGCATAATATCGGACAATCGGTGGTATGCACCTGCATACTCTGCCCTTCACGCAAAATACCACAGATAGAATCCCCGGGTATAGGTTGACAACAGTCTGCGAAAACCAAGGCCATGCCTTCTGTTCCTTTAATAGCCAATGGCATTAAAGTATGGTTACTTTCAAATACACCGGTTTTTAAAGAAGAGACCAAGCGCTTAGCAATAACCATAGGCATTTGTTGACCTTTACCAATCGCATAAAAAACATCATCTTGAGATTTGAGACTTAAATCCTGTAATAAGGCTTGCCAGGACTCTTGAGGGACTTGGTCTAATTTGGTTTCCCATTGATCCAAAGCTTGCTCCATCATGCGTCGTCCCATAGCAACTGATTCTGCTTGATGTTGTAGCTTTAAAAAGCTTCGAATATTGGCGCGAGCTTTACCGGTGACTACAAAATTTAACCACGCAGGATTAGGTTTTGCAGTAGGTGCTGTAATAATTTCAACCGTTTGTCCGGTATTTAAAGGCATACTCAAAGGCACTAAACGCCGATTGACTTTGGCCGCGACACAGGTGTTTCCGATACCTGAGTGAATGGTGTAAGCAAAATCAACAGGTGTTGCACCTTTTGGCAATTCTAAGATATGGCCTTTGGGTGTAAACACGTATATTTCATCTGGAAATAAGTCAACTTTGACATTCTCAATAAACTCCAGGGAATTGCCTGTAGTTCTTTGCATATCCATGAGTCGTTGCACCCACTCACGTGCTCTTAATTGCGCTTCATTGATTTCTACACCATCTGATTTATAAATCAAATGTGCTGCAATCCCTCTTTCAGCGACCTTGTCCATTTCATCGGTACGAATCTGAACTTCCAAAGGGACGCCATAAGGACCAAATAAAGTTGTGTGCAAGGATTGATAACCGTTGACCTTGGGAATGGCAATATAATCTTTAAAACGATTGGGCAAGGGTTTATAGGTTTGATGTAAAACACCTAAAATACGATAACATGCGTCAATACTTGGCGTGATGATACGAAAAGCAAAAACATCTGTGATTTCAGCCAAAGAAGTTTTTTTCCTTTTCATTTTTCGATAGATGCCATAGAGATGTTTTTGACGCCCGTAGATTCGATTGAATGGGATACCCAATGCCTCTAGTGAGATACTGAGTTCTTGCTCTACTTTTTTGGTCAGTTCTAAACGATGTGCCTTGGTTTTTTCAACCATTGATTTGATAACCCGATAGCGCAAAGGATAAAGCGCTTTAAAACCCAAATCTTCTAATTGGATATAAAGATTGTGCATACCTAGGCGATTAGCAATTGGGGCATAGATTTCTAAGGTTTCACGAGCAATACGTTTGACTTTTACCGCAGGCATTGCACCTAAGGTTTGCATATTGTGCAAGCGATCGGCCAGTTTAACCACGATGACACGAATGTCTTTAACCATGGCCAAGACCATTTTTCTAAAATTTTCAGCTTGCGCTTCTGCTTTGGTTTCAAATTTAATTTGCGTTAATTTGGTGACACCCTCGACCAAGGCTGTAACTTCTTGACCAAAATGTTGTATTAAGGTTTCTCGACGAATATTGGTGTCTTCAAAAACATCATGCAATAAAGTGGCCATGATGGATTGATAATCTAGACGCATTTCTGCAAGAATGAGAGCCGCGCCAACCGGGTGAGAGATATAAGGTTCACCTGAACGACGCATTTGGCTGGCATGAGCATCTTTTGCAAGCAAGTAAGCTTGTCGACAAGCTTCCACATGCTCGGTAGTTAAGTAACTTGTTAGTTCCCTTTCTAGTAACTCGGTAAAATAATCCACCAAGCTTATCCTTATAAAATTACTGTTATTAATCTTGATCTAAAATTTCAGCTGAAACTAAACCTGCAGCAACTTCACGCAATGCAACTACAGTTGGTTTATCATTTTCCCATTCAACCATAGGTTCAATGCCGGTAAGAGCCAATTCACGTGCACGTTTAGCAGCAACCATGACTAACTCAAAACGATTTTCAACATTTTCTAAACAATCTTCTACAGTTACACGAGCCATATTCACCTCTTTTATCAAAAAATTATTTATATTTTAACCACTTGCTAACAAGAAAGATAGTAATTTACGTTGTTTAACAACTTGAATATCTTTTTTTAGACGTTCGGCGGTCACAATTGACTTTAATTGAGATAAAGCCACTTCAAACTCTTCATTGACAATTAAATAATCAAATTCTTGATAATGTTCTAATTCAGTTTGCGCTTGGCGCATTCTTTTTTCTATGACATCTTGGTTATCTTGTTGTCGATTATGTAAGCGCTCTCGTAGCGCATTTAAAGAAGGAGGAAGTAAAAAAATACTGATGGCATTGGGGTAGGTTTTTCGAATTTGTTGGGCACCCTGCCAATCGATATCTAAAACCACATCGATTCCATTGGCCAGACGTTCCTCAATTTGTTTTTTTGAGGTGCCATAGTAATTATCAAATACTTTGGCATACTCGATGAAAGCATGTTCTGCAATCATCGATTCAAACTTGCCTTTTTCAATGAAAAAATAATCTCTACCTTCTTTTTCTTTTGGACGAGCATGTCTTGTAGTATGTGAGACGGATAACTCAATTGACGACATGGTTTGAATTAAACGATTCACCAAGCTTGTTTTACCGCCACCCGAAGGAGCAGCAACAATAAATAATCGACCAGTATATTTTTCATTCAACATTTTGAATTTGCTCACGCATTTGTTCAATTAACACTTTCATTTCAATACTATGATAGCTGATGGATTTTGAGTCAGTTTTGGAACTGATGGTATTGGTTTCTCGATGCAGTTCTTGCACTAAAAAATCCAATCTCCTACCTATAGCGCCCTTATCATCAATTGTTTTTTTAATTTCATGCAAATGAGTTTCTAATCTATCCAATTCCTCAGCAATGTCCAAGCGCATCAATAATATTGCAATCTCTTGTTCAACGCGGGTTGGATCAACTGTGTTTGAAGTAATCAATTCTAATTTGGATAATACTTTTTCTTTTAATCGTTGCGGTTGTCCTTGCAGTTCATCTTTGATGGATTGAACATGCTTTTGCAAAAGAGCAGCTCTTTCACTGAGCAATTGGGCAATTGCACAACCTTCTTGATAACGCACATCGCTCAATTGCTTCATGGATTCTTTGAAGGAGTCTAATGTTTTTTCTTTGAGTGATTCTTGAGAGCTTGTCTCATTGGTTTCCCAAATATTGGGTAAAGACAACAAAGAGCGCACACTCACATCATTAGCAATCTGATAGTCATTGGAAATTTGCTTTGCAAGCTGCAATAAATCTTCAACCACAGCATGGTTTAAGCGAGGCAGTTGCCCTGCTTGGTAAGTTTTAATTTGTAAACTCACCTCGACACGACCACGACTGAGTGTTTGACCAATCAAGGTTCTAAGGGACGTTTCAAGAAAACGCATAGATTCTGGTAAACGAAAAAAAATATCTAAAAAGCGATGATTAACTGTTTTAATTTCCCAAGTGATCTCATATTGCTCATGAGAACATTGAATTCTTGAAAAGGCAGTCATGCTTTGCATTGAGTTTACCTAAAAAATAAAAGACTGAACTATACCTTAAATTGCTTAAAGTTTAAACCCAATTTGTTAATTTTTTTGTTTTAGATATAATAAAAAAAAATTATATGATGGTTATATGATTCATTTTAAAACAAATTTAATTTTAAAAGCTTATAAAAAATTAAAGCTGTCCAAAAAAAATTTTTTTAAATTATTAAATTTGAAACGCGGTTATTTGCATGCATGCATGCATGAAAACTGAAAAACTTTATTGCATCACCGACAACACATCTATTTATAAAATTTTTAATAACGCCCTCAAAGCATTTGCTAATACTCATAATCGTTTTACAAAGCTCGCGCAACTAAAATTTAAAAATGCCATGGAACCCCCTCACCTCTTATTATCAATTGATTGGCAAGAACAAACTCTTTCAACAGGAAAGCAAAATAATATTTTAGGCAGCAATGGGCGAGTTTTAATTAATCATGAGAAAATTCATATTCCAGCCATCATGGCAACCCCTGAATATTTAGCTTTTTATCGAGCGTATCTAATCCAACCCGAAGAATATATTCAATTTGACGACCCACCCTATCCCATCTGGAAAATGAAAATTTCAAGAAATTATGTTAAGAAATTTCTTATGAGTTCTGAAGGTGGTGGATTTTATCTCGAATATCATCATGATGTACCTCACTATCATCAAAATATTCAGGGTCAGGGGTATTATATACTTGGTAAACCCAATTCGGATTTTACAAACATCCAACTCACGGCATTTCAAATTCCCAAAGGTTATGCAATTTACACAGCAAAAGGTGCTGTTCATTGTGATGCGGCTCTGACAGGTGAATACCTGGTAGGTTACCATTTATCCAAAAATTATTCGACTGTCTTACTTCGACAAAAAAAAGCTCCCGAACAAATGGTTCAAGTCTTTTTTGATGGCAAGAGCACAACAAATTGATTTTACATGATACAATTAAAGTTTATTCATATTACTCATACCCTAACTCAGCGAAAATATAACTGAAAGCCTGTTTCCAATACAATGCTTTGACATCACCTAATTGTTTTGCATATGGATCATTGGATACAGCTAACAATTCAGCTCCAGGAAATTCGTCTTTTAGTCGCTGAAGTGGTTTAAACATCTCCACATATACTTCTCTTGCACTTTTTATCTCAATTAACAAAGTTGATTGATTTGGTCTTTCAATAATTAAATCAATTTCTTGATCATTGACTGTTTTAACGTAAGAAAACTTATATTCTTTTTGATAATAGCTAGCAAGTCGAATGCACTCATTAATAAAAAAATGTTCAAAAGCATTGCCATAGGCGCTTGTGCTAGGCAATAGAGGTAGCGAAAGGTGAAGTGCGAGTGCTCTGACAATCCCTGTATCGAAAAAGTAAAATTTAGGTTTTTGATGAACCCTTTTCCTAAGCGAACCATGATAAGGCTCTAACATATACCCTAATAGAGTATCCTCTAGAAGTAGGAAGTAAGATTTAACTGTTTTTTCATCTAAATGGGTATCACGAGCAATTGCTGCGTAGTTAAGAATTTGACCATTACATTGAGCGGCAACTTCTAAAAATTTTCTAAATGGGACTAAATTCCTTACAAATTGTTCCCTTGCAATTTCTTCTTTCAAATAGGTGTGCGCATAAGCCATTAAAAATTGTTTTTTTTCATCATCACGAGAGCATTCAAAAATTTCAGGCAACGTTCCCCATTGTAACGCCTGATTCAAATCAAATCGTTCTCCAAGTTCTATATGTGTTAAAGGAAATAAATGATAAACAAACGCTCTTCCTGCCAATAAATTTACACCTTCCTTTTTCAATTTTTTAGCACTAGAACCAGTCATGATATAAAATCGGTCTTTATCTTTCATCAAGCGCTGAATGACATTCAAAAGCTCAGGAATTTTTTGAATTTCATCAACCAAAATATATTGATAATTGCTAGGTAGAGCTTTCACCATGTCATAGAAAGCATTGGGTCGGATTTGCAGTTGATATTCCAAATCTAAGTCTAAAAGATCAAAATAATAAGCTCCCAAAGGCTGGTAAACCTCCGCCAATAATGTACTTTTACCTGTATTTCTCGCCCCAAAAAGAAAGGCATGATGTTGTTTTGGCAATTTCAAAAGACGAGGAAACATCATTAACTCCGCTTTTTCTTGTAATATCTGGAATTATAATCCATTTTTAACAGTAAAAAAAGGATTTCATTCCGTTAATAGTCTTTTTTGATAGCAAGCACACAACAAATTGATTTTACATGATACAATAAAAAATTATTGATTAATCAAATTAAGCTATGGATACCCATAACCCAATTACTGAAGAACTGAAAAAAAACTCTTTTCATAATAGTTTTTTTGGCGCCGAAAAACAAAATGAAAAAGCTACTCAGATAACAGAATCCGACTTGAGTTTTGATTTAAATAGCGTTGATTTAAACGACTTAGATCTTGAACACTCAAGTGCTAGCTCACAAACAAAAGATGAAGAAGAAGCTATCTCTTGCTGTCTTGGTTTTTGGAACTGGTTATGTCCTAAGCGCTAAAACCCTTTGCCAAGCTGCTTGAATTGCTTTATCAATTGATTGTGGAATCTCTTGTTTTTTCATCACTTCTAATGCGGCCGATGTTGTTCCTTTCGGAGATGCCACTTGAGCAATAAACTCTTGAAAACAAATATTTTTTTCATGTGCCAATTGAGAAGAACCTAAAAATGTTTGCACAATAAGTTTTTTTGCCAACGTCTCACTCATCCCTAATTCTATTGCCGATTGCACAAAAGCATCCATGAAATAAAAAACATACGCTGGACCACTGCCTGCTAAAATAGTTCCAATATCCAAAGCATCATCGGTGCATACCCAATCGACAGAACCGAGACATGCAAAAAGTTTTTCAAGGATTTCAACATTTTTTTGACTCAAATCATCGCCTTTTAATAATAAGCTCGCAGATGCTTGCACTTGCGCATTGATATTAGGCATTGCCCGAACCACTTGGGAATGTTCTGGGATAAAAGCTTTGATTTGTGACAAAGTCACACCGGCCGCAAGAGATACAATAAGGACATCAGATGTTAAAAACGGTGAAATTTCATGTAATACAGTTGCAATTAAACCCGGCTTAACGGCGATAACCACCACATCACTGTGCTGTAAATCCAATTTATTGCATGGCCTGGTTTCAATCCCATTATCCAAACATTGATGAATTTGACTAGGTGAGGAAACAATGACTTTATCATCTTTTGCCCAAAGATGTGCTATCGCTTTTGCCAATCGCCCATAACCAATCATTCGAATATTCACTGCCTTTCTCCAAATATTGCGCGTCCTAACCGAATCATATTACTTCCAGCAAGAATTGCTTGAGGGTAATCATCACTCATGCCCATCGACAGTGTATCCATACCCAATCCATATTGTTGATTACATTCATTAAAAAAAGTTTTTAATTGTTGAAATGCCTGAAATTGCTCATCTTCACTTAAACCCATAGGCAAAATAGTCATCAAACCACGAAAATGAAGCATAGGAAACTCTTGAGCCATTTTCATCACATCTTGCGCTTGAGAGAATGTCGCCCCACCTTTATTGTCATCAGGTAGAATTTTTACTTGAATTAAAATATTTTGAGTTTTATTAAGAATTTGATTAGAGCGATTCAACTCTTTTGCAATAGCTAATGATGAAACCGTTTCCACCCAATCAAAATATTGCGCTAGTTTTTTGCATTTTTTGGTTTGAATAGTCCCGATGTAATGCCACTGACAATCCAGGGGTTTAAGGGTTTGAATTTTAGGAAGGGCTTCATTTAAATAGTTTTCCCCAAAATGCTTAAAACCTTCTTGATAGGCTTTTTGAATTTTTTCCACATTTTGGGTTTTCGTGACCGCTACCACGGTCACGTTTTCAGGAAGTTGTTTAAGCATGTTGAACAGAGGCTTTTTGTTTCTCAATCAAATGAGAGATGCCCTCACCTGCAATACTTATCATTTGTTGTAAATGTTGATGATCAAAACTACCATCTTCTGCGGTACCTTGTAATTCAATAAAACGGCCCTGTTCATTCATGATGATATTCATATCGGTTTCTGCCACCACATCTTCAGCATAATCCAAGTCTAGAACCACTTGCTGACGATATATGCCAACAGAAACGGCTGCAATCCAGGTGAAATTTGGTTTTTTTCGTATTTTTTCATTTTTATGCATCCATTCGATGGCATCATATAATGCAACACAAGCACCCGTGATAGACGCTGTACGTGTGCCACCATCGGCCTGAATAACATCACAATCAATGGTAATGGTGTGGTCACCCAAATATTTTAAATCAACACAAGCACGTAACGAACGACCAATCAAACGTTGAATTTCTAAAGTCCGACCACCTTGACGACCTTTTGCAGATTCTCGTTCAGTTCGAGTATGTGTTGCACGTGGTAGCATCCCATATTCAGCGGTTACCCATCCTTGATTTTTGCCTTTTAAGAAACGAGGCACCCCGTCAGTCACACTAGCAGTACATAATACTTTGGTTTGGCCAAAAGAAACCAAAACAGAACCTTCTGCATAGGGTGTATAATTTCTTTGAATTTCGATGGTTCTTAATTGGTTTGCTTCACGTTGACTTGGGCGCATTTTCGCTTCCTTCTCACAAATAAAATAAATAAGTACCTATTATCCAAAAAATAGGTCTTGAAATCTAGCACTTGTGTTCCTTAAATGCAGAAGACCTAATTGAGTGTAGTACTTACTGATGAGTTCTTTCACTGCACCAAGATGTGTGGGTATTGTTTTTTATCAAGCCAATGCAATATTTTTAATACACTTTTCTTTTCTAAAGCAATACATCCAGAGGTTGATGTATACGGTGTGGTCCACAGGTGTATGAAAATAGCGCTCCCTGCTCCCCGGATGATTGGATTCATGTTGTAATTCACAATAGCGCCATACATATAAGGTGGGATCAACATGTTCTCATAACTTTGTGCTTTAGTTGAACCAGTCACCCACTGATTATAATGTTTGCTATTCACATCATCGATAAATTTGTCAGCAGCGGTGATGTATTTATAATCCATTTTAACTGCCAATGGATGAAAGCCAAATGCTTCACCAATCGGAAAAAAACCTGCTGGTGTTTTTAAATCCCCTTCTTTTTTTCGCCCGACTGATGCAACCCCGTTGCGCCCTATAACTGCTCTAAATGCTGGGGTAAATACGCTGCGCCATTCATTCCTTTGCTTTTCACATAAAACAACCTTGGCTTTAAAGCCCCCTAAGGCTTTTACAATCATAATCTGTGATGTAGACAAAGGTATTTTTTTTGCATTGATGGGGTAACTTAAGATGTTACAAGAAGGATTTAATTTATCATTTGCCATTAAAGAACTACTCAACAAAGGTAGCAGGATAAAACTAAAAAAATTTTTATAAAATTGGTAAGCCATTTTCATCCATCCTAATCGTTAAACCTCAATAATGATCAAATATTTGACAGATAAGCATATTTTTGATACAATAAAGCCTGTTTTTTGTGAACAAATCGGCTTGGTTTATGTATTGTAATGTATTTAAAAAAAACCGTTTAGTACCAAAAATTATCCTTACCATATTTTCATTATGTCATCTTAGCGATTGTCTAGCTATCGAGGTACCAGTTGATCATTTTTCTATCGCCTCATACACGCAAAACGTTAATGATTACTTAAACGCTAATAATGAAGATAGTAGGAAGAATTTACTGAGCATCGATTATCAACACCAGCAACTAAGCCAACTATATAACCACTATTATTCGACAGACTCTTGGGGACTATCGCCCTGGAGTGAACAAATGGTTAAAGCTGTTTTACCCCTAATGAAAAAAGTTGAACCTGAAGTTTTAGCAGAATTTAATAATCAAGACAAATCTGAAGAACGCAAACATTTTGGGGAAAATTTTAAGGAACATGATATTGTCTGGTGGAATAAGATAAAAGACAACATGGACTTAGGCGCACTAAACTCAAGCACGTTTCACCCAGAAAATAGAGCAATTACCGTTGCCAATACTTTTGCGCGTGCACTACCAGAAATTGCGCCTGATTTTTTCAATGTGAGTTTAGCTGGTCAAGGCTTTCCATTTGACAACTTGCAAGAATCTGCTGTTTGGGCAGGAACTCCACTTTATGTTTTAAGCACATCAAAAGACAAAGCCTGGTCATTGGTATTAACACCTGATGGTTATTTTGCTTGGCTCAAAAGTAATGATATCGCTTATGTATCAGCTAGCTTTATTAATCAGTGGCAACAAGCAGCAAAGAAAAATTTGATTGCCGTTATTAAAACAGAAGCACCCATTACGAATGCGCAACAACAATTTCAATTCACAGGATACATCGGTGCTGTATTTCCAATGGTGCAACGAAATGGTCAAGAAACATCAATATATATTCCCGTAAAATATGATAACCAGCAAGCAAGGATTAAAGTTGGGATTATTAATACGACTCATTCTGCTATCATGCCGATGCCTGCATCAAAAAAAAATATGAGCAAGATCTTAAGCCAACTTCAAAATAGGCCTTATGGTTGGGGAGGGGCATTTTTTTATAATGATTGCTCTCAAGAAATGAAAAGTATCTTTACCCCATTTGGTATTTGGTTACCAAGAAATTCTGGGCAACAGTCCATGTTAAGTTCAACGATTGATCTATCAGCAAACCCAGTTAATGAGCGGCTCAACATGCTTAAAGAAAACGGTCACCCACTAACCACATTGGTCTATATCGGAGGGCATGTCATGCTATATGTGGGTAATCAAGAAATGGCCAATCATGAGACTGAAGCAATTACCTATCAAAATGTTTGGGGAATGTCGCCTGTAACAAATGATAAGCGTTATGTAATTGGGCAATCACTTTTTTTTCCACTGCTTAAGAATTATCCAAATAATCCTGATGTAATGTCCATGGCTGAAAAAGCAACCTTTAAGCTCATTTATCTTGATCAGTTAAATACTGAGCGAGAATCCCCCCAGGAATATGCTGAAAAATTCATGGGAGGATATAATCCATCATAAAAATGAGTAGGTCTTTAGAATTGGTAGTGTCATGCGTTTAAAGTATTTTTTTAACACAAAAGAGGGTAGGTTATTATGCAATTAAATAAATTTGTACTTTCCATCCTAATAAGCATTTTTTTGCTAAGCAGTCAGGTTCACAGTGCTGAAGCGCCTGAGAATAATTATCAAAACCTATTTGTAAGCATAAAAAATCTAGGAACTGAAAATTGTCAATTGGTTGAACACACCATTAATAACGGTACACTGTGTAATAGCAATATACCTCGTATTCTAGATACAACCGGGGAAAAATTTGTATTTATTGTTAATGGTTATCGCCCAGAAGTTTTTTTAAAATATGACTGTGGTTCTCATAAAACATTTTCTTTATACATGAAACATCATTTAAAAGATGGTTATAGGCATACCACTATCAATGCCTACATGTATGATGCAATAGATGTCAATGAAACCCATAAAGTGACTAGAGGTGTTCGTATTTGTGACTCGGATGGTTTTGGTGGTGTAACGTGCTATACAAAGGCAGGAAAGATAAATTGGACAATAAGCCACTAACTGAAAAAAAAGCGCTTGGCGATAACCTACTTTCACATGAGAAACCCCACACACTTCTGAGTTCTAGATGAATTCAGTTGGGCCCAAACGGCTATCGCCGCCAAGCAAAACGTTATGGTACAAATGTCCTCTACACTATTAAAATTCCTCAATTTTTATGGTTAAGTCAATCAGCCAATTAGTACTGGTTAGATACACGCATTACTGGCCTTCCACATCCAGCCTATCAACATTGTCGTCTTCAACGGGCTTCACCGGTCCTCTCGTACTAGGAGCAACTCCTCTCAATTTTCCTAAAAAAACACTTATGCGCAAAATTTACAAATTATTTTCATGACTCCATGAATTATTCGTCATAAGTTAAAAATCTTCACGGCTCAGTAATGTTTTAAATAAATCAATATTATCAAGTGGTAAGGGTGAGCGTATAAGCATTAGGCTCACATCAGGAAAATTTTTGTGACAAATTCACCTTAGGAATTCCCTCGAGCCAATTACTATCGAATTTGTTAACACATTCTTGAATGGCTTTCCTTGAACTGGTTTTAAAAAAGAGCTCGAGGACGCAGGGCTAAACCATTCATTGAGAGTCTTTTCAATACTATGATTGTATGCGGTTAATTAGCCAC
>DHHZ01000068.1 GCA_002403515.1 Legionellales bacterium UBA4759
AAAATACAGGGGACTTCAGGATGTTTGGCAATGGCTTTTAAAACAAGTTCATCATCTTCAGTCCAACGCATGGCATCGATCATCCAAACCACAACATCAACATCTGCCAAAGCCTCTAGTGCGGCTTTATTCATGAGTTTATTGAGCATTTGCTTGTCAGCTGAATGAATACCTGGGGTATCAACGAACACCAATTGATACTCATTTTGCGTTTGAATACCTAACACGCGATGTCTTGTGGTTTGAGGTTTACTGGAAGTGATACTGATTTTACTTTCCATTAAACGATTAAGAAGTGTGGATTTACCAACGTTAGGACGACCAACAAAAGCGATATAACCGCAATAAGATTTCATATATTTATTATCTTTAAATAAAAATATTTTAACATTTTATGCTTCAAATTGAAATAAATATATCCACAATGTTTACATTCATGGACCAGGTGGTTTTGTTGGAGCATTAGATGGAGAATATGATAGAGATTCATCATTCCCTGCATTAGATGATGCGATTGATGTTAATTTTTTTTCTATTTTAGGAATTTGACTTTTTAGGTCCCTAGATTTTGCATCTTGTATATTTTTGGTAATTGATTCTGGATGTTTTTTTAAAAACTCTTTATCCAATTGTGAGGCTTTATAATAATTATACGAATAAACCGCAGCAACCGATACAATCATTGCAGCGAGTAAAGGTAGTGCAAGAGCAGGGAAAAAAAACATGGCTATCACGGCTACACAGGCTAATCCGATCATCCTTTTATTTCTAATTTTACTCATTGAATTCTTTTCTGATTTTGTGTCGATTAAATCTTTTTCGTAATCATGCCATTGATTTAATAATTCAGGATTTGTCTTTAATGCCATAATATCTCTTAAGTTATTTGACATTTGAACCGCTGACTTTGGCATATCATGCTCAAAAAAGGATCTTCCATACTCATCTTTTAAATAACAATGATAATCATAAGCATCTAAAATAAATTTCACATCTAGAAAAAATGATTTTTCAGTTGCATTTTCTGAAGACTCTAATGACTTAAATTCTTTTGAATTTTGAATTTTGTTCAAGGCCTCAATTTTTTTTTGAATATCGCTAGTAGCTTGTAATCCAGTATCATCTAATTTTATTGATTCAGGGATAGTTAAAGCATTAATTTTATTTAAAAAAGCCTGCTCTAATGTTTTTTCCTTCGCCATTATATTCTCTATTAATACACCTTATATTTATTCTAGACTAAAAATTACGCATAAAGTGATTTTTAGTCTTAAAAAAGTGAAATCAAAAATAGTGTATAGAGGCATTTTGGGCTTGAAAAGAGGCTTGTTTCATTGGTATTGCTCGGGTATCATCGTTTTTCAAAGCCAATATCGCTATCCAAATGAATAAATACCTTTATTTTCAAACCCAACTGCTCGAATGGTATAACCATCACGGTCGAAAAGATTTACCTTGGCAACAAAAAGGCCCCTATCATGTCTGGCTATCAGAAATCATGCTGCAACAGACCCAAGTTGCAACTGTAATTGCATATTATCAACGTTTTACTGAAGCATTCCCGGATATTTTTAAACTCGCCAATGCCCCTACAGACGAAATTCTTGCGATGTGGGCAGGTCTTGGATACTATCACCGCGCTAAAAACCTGCATCGAACAGCCCAAATCATTGCTCATGAGTATAGGGGTGAATTTCCACAAACCCCTGAACTTTTAGAAAAATTACCAGGGATTGGTAAATCGACAGCCGCTGCAATACTGAGCCAAGCATTCGATTTACCTTATGCTATTTTAGATGGCAATGTTAAACGTGTATTGGCTCGATTTTTTGGAATTGAAACTGGCATTGATGAAACTCAAACAATTAAATTATTGCAAAATATTGCGATGGAATGTATGCCCCACACTCGCTGCCAAGAATATACCCAGGCAATCATGGACATGGGAGCGACCTGCTGCAAACCTAAAAACCCTCTTTGTGTAAGCTGCCCGCTGCAATCTCAATGCTTTGCTTTTTTAAATTCAAAGGTCACCGAAATTCCCAAAAAGACTCAAAAAATAAAACGAAAAATCATGCGTTTTGATTTTAATGCATTGGTGAATGAATATGATGAAGTCTTATTGATTAAACGTGGCGAGCATGGCATATGGCCACAATTATGGTGTTTGCCTGAGGGACAATCGGGGGTTAATGCTGCGCATTGCTATCATGATTTGACACATATGCGCATGGATATTCATGTGCATCTCACGCAAGTTGAAAAAGGCACTGATGAAATCGATGGGATTTGGGTAAAACTCAATGAACCCATACCCTATGGTATGCCAAAACCCATGTCATCCTTACTTACAAAGATTTACCTTGTCTTAAAATCTCAAAAGCAGAAACTGCATCAGCTTGACCCGCATTAGCAGCTCGTTCAATCCAATACCATGCTTTTTTACGATTTTCGACAACACCTTGGCCGTAATAATACATATAACCCACCGCATATTGAGCATCGGGTTGACCAGCTTTAGCCTCTGGCAATAAGCGAATGAACGCCTGGCGATAATCTTGTACTCTAAAACTTTCAATACCATGTTCTAGATTGTATTGATGTGTGGCACATGCTTGTAGCAAACAAAAACTTATTATCGCTAAAGACTTTTTAAAATTCATATACTCCCCCAAAAAATACCTTTTCTTTTATTGTAGAATACTATTATTTTGTTGTAATGGTTGATCTGAAATAAATGTTGATGGATATTGATTCATTTGAAATTGGTTTTTAATGCCATCTCTTTCGATGGTGATTGACTGTTGTTCAATTGCAATAATCTCGCTTCCTCCTGGTAAATGGTCGCCAATTTTATAGCTTTTGATGCTACCTGTGGAATCGGTTAATAAAACTTCTCTTTGCGCCGGTTCGCTGTTAAAAATGATGGCTTGAATTTGAACACGCTCTGCCATCATGGCTCGAGGTGAAGGTGTACCCATCAACCGTTGAGCCCCCAATTGAAAAGGCTCACGCCTGGTCAATGGCGTATTTTGCATTTGAAATTGTCTAAGGCTTAATTCAGAGGACTCGGCTAAACGTGCTTTGGTCCAAAATAAAGAGGAGAGCACTACAAAAACCATCATCACCAACAACAACCAAGAGTATTCTTGAGAAGCGGTAGCTTGATGCCAATATTTCTCAAAGGATTGCACCCAAGCGTTGCCTCTAAACTGATTTAATCGTTCAAGTATTGATCTTAGATGATTCATAAGTATAATGACCACTCTGTTTTATTTTTAAAAGTTATTATCATGTCACTACTTTCTCGATTATTCGCTTTTTTATTAATAACATCAAGTGTTTGCGCTCATGCTGATGAAAATCAAGATATTCAACATATTTTAAAAGGTATTAACCAATACCGCATGCGTCATCTCTTGTTTCCTTTGAAACTCGATCCAACTCTAAATCACATCGCCATGGGTCATAGCCAAAACATGGCTCATCATCAAATTCCAGTAGGACATGATGGCTTTCAAAAACGTTTTAGCGCCATTCGTCAGCAAATTTCAGGCGTGAATCAAGCGGCAGAGAATGTGGCTTCGGGTTACCGAAATATCGATGCCGTCATTGATGGCTGGATTCACAGTCCAGGACATCGACAAAATATTTTAGGTTCATACAATCTCACTGGAATTGCGATTGCCTATGACAAACAACACAAACCTTACTATACCCAAGTTTTTGCAAAACGACATTAATGATGTAGGATAATCATAGGATTATTTCTTAAGGACAAGAATCGTGTCAGAAAACCTTCATTTTGATACTCGTTGTATTCATGCAGGGCAAGAGCCCTGCCCTGTTACTGGCGCTGTCATGCCGCCAATTTACACCACATCAACCTATAAACAACAAGCACCTGCCCAACATTTGGGATTTGATTATTCAAGGGCTGGAAATCCAACTCGCTTGGCTTATGAAAAATGCATGGCAGATTTGGAGTCAGGTTCAGCAGGTTTTGCTTTTGCTTCTGGGATGGCTGCTATTCACACCATCACAGAGTTACTCAAAGCAGGCGATCATATTGTAACAGGCTTAGATTTATATGGTGGAACTTATCGTTTGTTTAGTCGTGTCAAAACTGACCTGAATTTTACTGCCGTTGATACTTCATCTTTGCAAGCTATTGCCAATGCTATTACGCCCAAGACAAAAATGATTTGGCTAGAAACACCTTCTAATCCTTTATTGCAGTTATCCCCCATTGAAGAAATTGCGCAACTCGCCAAACAAAAAAATATTTTATGTGTCGTGGATAATACCTTTGCATCACCTTGGATACAAAATCCCTTGAAATTAGGCTGTGATATTGTGATGCATTCAGCAACAAAATACTTAAATGGACATTCAGATGTTATTGGTGGCATCGTTGTGGTCAATGACAATCCAGAACTCATCGAGCAAATGTATTTTTTGCAAAAAAGTTGTGGCGGTGTTGCAAGTCCATTTGACAGTTATTTGGTATTAAGAAGTTTAAAAACTTTGCCACTGCGCATGCAAAAGCATTGTGACAATGCCATACAACTTGCACTTTGGCTAGAAAGCCATCCTCAAGTTGAAAAAGTTATTTACCCAGGTCTTGCTAGTCACCCTCAACACGAGTTAGCAAAACGTCAAATGCGAGGATTTGGTGGCATGATTAGTCTTATACTCAAAGCAGATATCAATCAAACCAAAAAGTTTCTGACCGAATGCAAGATTTTCACTTTGGCCGAAAGTCTTGGTGGTGTAGAAAGCTTAATCGAGCACCCAGCAAGCATGACTCATGCATCTATTCCAGATGATGTAAGGCGAAAAAATGGTATTCATGATGGCTTGATTCGACTTTCTGTCGGCGTAGAATATATCGATGATTTAAAAAATGATTTAAGTTTTGCTTTTGAACGTTTAGGGAAATAATTTCTAACATTTTAGGGGAGCATAGCTCCCCTTTTGATTACTCAGAAGAAAGTGCTTTAAAGGCACAAGTTCGATAGGTAGGGTTTACCATAATATTCATATTTTGAGTCAAATCAAAGGTCCCAGGACAGTCACCATATGGGCCTCCTGTGTAAGTTGACCAATGAACACTTAAGGTTTTCTTTCCTTCAATGACAGCAGCGGATGGGTTGCTGTTTGCGTTATAGACCTTATTAGAATTGGGTGCAAGATAGTCAGTGGTAAATGTATTGCCACTTGAATCTTTGATAGTCATGATAATGCCTAAGCCTGTAGACAAATCCGTATTGGATGTTTGCAAGGTGTAGTTATCCACGGAGGGTTTTGGCGTGGGGGGCGTATCACATTGATTATTTATAACACAATCTTTTAAGCCATAAGCGTAGGTTCCAGCGATATGGGTAGAATCTCCATAATCAGACGCATCATAATCAACATTCAATGACCATCCCATTACCCCTGCATATTGATTATCCTGATTGATTTTTTTCAATTCCGGTAACATTAATGCGGTTACATCTTGTGTATTATAGGTTCCACCACTACTGGGGTAGTAAATACTCATTGCACCAGCAGCTACAGCTGCTGTAGGCTGCCCTGTCACAATTTTAGTTTGCGAGGGAACTTGGGCTTTAATAATTGGATAAATCGTAGAAATATAACTGATGGTATTTTGTGGTGGCGTATTGTATTCCTGTAAAAATAGATAATTGAATAAACCGGCTTGAATTGAAGCTTGATAATCTTGGTTATTGCCTGTTGTCACCAACTGACCATTGTTTATTTGTGGGGCGGCCGTTAATAAAACATTCGAGTTCAAGTAACGTATGTTTTGAAGTAAATTTAGTAATAATGTGGGGTCTGTTTTAACTTCAATATCAAAATCGATGCCATCCAATTGATTGCTATTGATGAAACTTACAATATTATTGGCCAATTCTGTGATTTGAGTAGTGCTTAAATTTCCTGGATTAAAAGTATTACTTTGTCCCCCAACAGAAATTAAAACTCTCATGCCATTGGTTTTGGCGTCACTGAGTTGTTTTTTGAAAACAGAAGCTGATGAAGAGTCATAAAAATCAATACTTGTACCCGTAATTTTGGCAAACCCAAAAATTACCATATTGTAACCATCCTCACGAGCTTGATTCATATTAATTTTTAATGCCGAGCCTGTTGCTGTGGTATCCAAGTAACCTGCAATCAGATTATCAGCATGAGCAACAGATATCGCTGACAAGAGCATGCTTGCTGTGAATGTTAGTTTTTTTATCATAGCATTTAAATCCATTTAATTTTTTTATAGTAGAGTTTTACAGTTTAATCACTATACTTTAATTATCAAGTGTTCTTTCTAAAGTGATAATGAAAAGTTCAGTTGAGTTAAAATTGGATAGTTTTTTTGCGGGAGACATGG
>DHHZ01000100.1 GCA_002403515.1 Legionellales bacterium UBA4759
TGTGGCTAATTAACCGCATACTATGAATGAATAAACTCATATTAAAGATAGTTTGTTATTTGTTGAATAGCAATTCAATCAGCTGAATAAATTGCTTAAATAATGGGCGCGTGGTATAATTAATGATAATTTCAACTGTAGAAACGATAATTTTTTGTGAGATGATATGTCAAAATCGATAAATTTAATTTATTCAAAAAATAATTTAGGATTTTTTTCTAATATTTCTATAGTTAAAAGCAAAGTTGAACCGTTTTATAAAAACCCCAAAAATTTTGAATTCGATGATAGGGATCATCGTGAAATCAGCCGTGGGGAAAGCTACGCATTTTGGGATGATTTGAAAGTATTGGTTCAAAATGATCAAGAGATTAGTATTGATAACTTCAAAGAATCCCTCAAACAGCAAGGCATTACAGATGAAAACTTTCAAAATAGAGTGCTTTGGCTTATTCTGCAAAGTAAAATAGGTATTCATTGGTGTATTCCTGGATTAGTAGTTAACCTTTTTAAAGATAAAGACTATTCTCTTTCTATAAAACACCCTATGGTTTCTTTAAATATAAATCATAAAGATGAACTTCTATTAAATTTTTCCGGCACATTAACTAACCTTGATAATAATGAATCATTAAGCTCTTTTAATTCGTGTTTTGTCATTACTCCTGAAATGGTAGCAATTTCAGATTTTTCTTTTACCAAAATCAGTGATAGTCCCATTGCCAATGATTTTTTCCAATTCTTGGAAGATAACCAACATCATTTTTTACAAAGACTGTGGTTATGGATTAAAAGATTTTTTGGTTTTAATACAGAACTTCGTCTTGAAGAATCACCAAAAATTGGGCCCACATTGTAAACATATAACCCATCAAAGTGATAGTTTGCTTTCTTTTTCCATCATATAAATTGCAGCATCGGCCTCATCTTGAGTTGGAAAACGAATACTCATGGGGTCTATTTCTATAGTGCACTCTTTACCTTTTCCCCATTTGAGATGATAGACCACCAATTTTGCTACACGTTGGGTTTTATTGAGAAAATGTACTGTGCCAGAAACAATGACCTTATCCGTTAATTGACTTTCTAAGAGTATTTTTAAAGGTGTTTCAACTTTAAAAAGAGTATCAAAATTACTAGCAGCGGTGGCTGCATCAAGATTTTCTTTAGACTGTTTTCCAGATAAAGACCAGGCACGTCGATGAGCCCAATGAAACTTTACTTTCTCTTGGGTTTGATGAATTATTTCTGCTCCAAAAATAGATAGATATTGACGTGCACTTATATCTTTCATCACTTTTGTTTGTGTAATAGGGCGAGGTATGTTTCTTTTTATCTCAGTCATTGAAACTGAAAAGGTAAAATCTTCGGAATTACTATCGACTCCAAAGCTTAGCTTTTTTTTGACTGATTGGGCTTCTTTTTTAGAAAACTTAGGATTAAAACGGATGCGATCAGGGGAGTCTTTCTCACTTCCAGGGCTCATTTCACGCCACACTGAAAATTGCTTGCTATGCATGACTCTTACATAAGTTTTATTTTGAGAATTGCGACCTTTTAATTTTCCAAAAGTGCTGTATGAGAAATCTTTAAGTGGACTAAAGTTTTTTTCAAAAGAAGTTCTATCTTCAGCAAAGTGTTCAATCTCTGTAGGGGATAAAGCAGAATTATCTTGTCTTAAAAATTTAATGCGAGTCTTTTTTGTACTGAGAAAATTTTTGAGTTTATGAAAAGAAGAAAAAGGCTTTTTTTTGTTATTTGTTTTGAGTATCGACATTATTAATTATTTTTTTATGTTAATTTTTAGGGCAGGATGATACCACAAGCGATCCTTGTTTCGCCACCACCTAGGCTCGGATTATCAGAATAATTATCGCCTTTGGCATGAATGATGATGGATTTTTTTTCTAACATCTGAATTTTTAATTTGGGTGCTAAAATGGGTGTTGAAGCATCCCCGTTTTTATTGACATAAAGCGCGGGTAAATCACCCAAGTGACCGCCTTGGTAAGGACCTTGATGAGTATTTGTCTTTTGTGGATCAAAATGTCCGCCTGCATCTGCGCCTTGATTTGCACAACTTGGATTTTCATGCACATGTAAGCCATGCAGTCCTTCGGGTAAACCATTGAGATGCGGCGTGATTAAAAGTCCATAGGGCGTATCTTTAAGATGAATATGACCATAAGAGGTAGTCGTGTTTTGAGTAGAATAAATTTTAACTTCAATGGCGTTGGCAAATAGCGGACTCATGAACAGACTAAAAGCAAGTGTTATTATTTTTTTCATTTTATGCTGCAATTAAAGGTCTTTTATTAAAGTTAAATAAAATTTGATAGAATGTCAATCTACAATATCAAATGTTTTGGTATTTTTTGTTGTCATTTTGTGCTTTTTCAATATAATATTAACTTTGGTTAAAGTTCGATAAATTTTATGTGTTCAGAACTTGATTTATCACGTCGACAGTTTTTGCAAAAGGCCCTGGTATCTTTGGTATCACTGGGTTTTTTAGCAACACTTTTTCCTTTTTTAAGATCTTGGATGCCCTCCCAAAAAACATTGTTGAATGAAGCGCCTGTTTCAATTGATATATCCAGTTTAGAACCAGGGGATTTGATGACGGTGATTTGGCAAGGTAAACCAGTGTGGATTTTGCGACGCACCCAGGAAATGTTAAAATTATTAAGCGTAAATAATCCATCTTTGCGCGATCCTTTGTCTTTACAGTCTCATCAACCTAAAGATTTAACCAATCCATGGCGCTCAATCAGCGATGAATATTTTGTCGCCTTGGCTCAATGCACGCATATGGGTTGTATTCCTTTGTTTAAACAAAAAGAATTTTTATGTCCTTGTCATGGTTCTCGTTTTGATTTGGCAGGGCGTGTCGTAAAAAACGTACCAGCTCCCAGAAATCTGGATATTCCCCCATATCATTTTTTAAATGGTGGAAAGACGATTGTCATAGGTGAAGAATGATTCGTTCAAAAATTGAAAAGCGTTTTCCAATTCAGCAGTTTTTACAAAAACATCTATGGTCTTACCAAGTGCCATCCACATTAAACTTTTGGTATGTTTTTGGCTTAATTGCCCTGTTGTTGGTGGTGAATCAATTTATCAGTGGTTTGTGGTTGGTGATGTTTTATATCCCAACCATTGCAGAAGCCTTTTCATCGGTACAAGAATTAATGCATCAGGTCTCAGCTGGATGGTTTATTCGTTATTTACATACTACAGGCGCTTCATTTTTATTTATTACTTTATACCTACATATGTTTCGAGCATTTTTATACGGTTCTTATCAAAGACCTCGAGAAGTCGTTTGGTTTTTAGGTGTTTTATTGTGGCTTGTAATGATGCTCGAGGCTTTTATGGGTTATGTCTTGCCTTGGGGGCAAATGTCTTATTGGGGGGCTCAGGTGGTCACTTCTGCATTAGATGGCATTCCTGGCATTGGGACCACTTTAAAATATTGGTTGCGGGGGGCTCAACAAGTCGGGCAGCCACTGCTGCAGCGTTTTTATGCTTTTCATATCATTTTATTGCCTTTTGTGATGTTTATTTTAGTTAAATTACACATTGTTGCGATTCGTTGTGTCGGTTCAAGTGAGCCTATAGAACCTGCAAAACCCAGCCCTAAAATTCCATTTATTCCCAATCATTTGGCCAAAGAGTCATTGCCATTGAGTATTTTTGTTTTATTGTTTTTTTTCGTTATTTTTTTCTGGCCATCGGTGGGCGGTTTATTTATTGAGGGGATTAATCAAGAACCTGCCAATATATTGCAAACACCCAGCCCAATTCATCCGCCATGGTATTTGACGCCTTATTTTGCCATGTTAAGAGCGGTTCCTAATTTGAGTTGGGGGCTTTTATTAACGCTTAGTGCCTTGTGTTGTTTTTTTCTATTACCACTATTGGATAAAAGTAAGTTTCGTGTTTTGCACCTAAAAAATAGTATCCATCGCTATATGGTTTATATTTTTTGGTTAAACTTTCTGGTTTTAGGTGTATTGGGTTGGTATGAAGTAAGCGATTGGCGATTGATAATCGCAAGGTGCGCTAGTTTTTTCTATTTTGCTTTTTTTATACTGATGCCATGGTATAGCCAAAAGGACTGAGGGCAATGATAAAATACGTATTTTTATGCTTATGGAGTATTTTAAGTTGGGGCAATCCTCACATTGAGCAAGGTAAAAACTATTTTTTCAGCTACTGTAGTGGTTGTCATAGTTTGCAATATGGTCCAGCCTCTTCAATTCATCGAACAAATTTAGTAGCCGCTGATGCAGAAAAATGGTTTGGTAGAACGCCACCAGATTTGTCGTTAATCACTTTAAAATATTCAAAAAAATGGTTGGTTCAGTATCTGGTTGGTTTTTATCCCGAGCCTAAAGGTCGCTTTGGGGTTAATAATTATATTTATCCGAATGTTATGATGCCAAACGTTTTGGCCAGTTCTAATCACTTGGGTTTGCCAAACAAAGATGATAAGATAAATTTAGAAAAAATTGCCAGTGATATTGCAGATTATTTAGATGATATCGCCCAACCAGAACGGGACACACGTTATTTTTGGGGAACGATAGTCTTATTTTTTTGTATAATTGGCGTTGTTATCGCAGCAATTTTAAATAAGTTTTATAAAAAATGATGTTTTTTTAATAAATTGGCTTTACTTTGTGGTAGAATAGCTTTTTTATTTATCTATCCTTAGATGACCTTTGGAGATTTGCTCAATGGCTATAGTGACCAAACGAACCGTAATGACTTTATATACTGATCAATCCGATGTATATAGTCATCAGGTGAGAATCGTTCTTGCTGAAAAAGGCGTGAATGTTGATATCGTTTCTGTTGATCCAAAAAATCCTTCAGAAGATTTATTAAATTTAAACCCTTATGGTACTGTTCCTACACTTTTAGACAGAGATTTAGTTTTATTTGAATCTCGTATTATTATGGAATACCTTGATGAGCGTTTCCCTCATCCGCCATTACTTCCAGTATATCCAGTAGCTCGTGCAGAAAGCCGCAAAATGATGTATCGCATTGAGCATGATTGGTATCAATTGATGGATGCAATCAATCTCTCACAAAATATTGAACAAGCTCAAGCAGATTTAAAAGATAGTTTAATGTCTTTAGAGCCTGTATTTTTAGACAAGCCTTATTTTTTAAGTGATGAGTTTTCTCTCTTGGATTGTACCATGGCGCCATTATTATGGAGATTGCCAGTTTTAGGGGTTGAAATACCTGCAAGTTGTAAAGGATTACATGCTTATATGCAACGTTTATTTCAAAGAGAGTCTTTTAAAACTAGCTTAACCGAAACTGAAAAACAAATGAGAGTCGCATGAAATCTAAAAAGCCTTATTTATTAAGAGCCTATTATGATTGGATCTCTGACAATCAGTTGACACCTTATCTTTTGGTGAATGCAACATATCCACAAGTGACTGTTCCAACTCAGTATGTTCGTGATGGGAAGATTGTATTGGATATTTCTGCTGCTGCTTGTCGAGGTTTAGATATTAGTAGTGCAAACGTCCAATTTTCTGCGCGTTTCGCTGGTCAATTGATGCAAATTCATTTGCCCTTGGGTTCAATCCAAGCAATTTATGCAAAAGAAAACAGTGAAGGGATGACTTTTCAACCTGAGGACTTTGATGTCATTGAGCCTCAATTAGAAAATAATAATAATATTAAAAAGCCATTTTTATCCATTGTTAGGAAAAATGACCCACAAAAATCTTGATGGTTTAATTGATTTATCACTCTGGCATGTTTTACAAAAAAAACATGCCTCCTCTTCACTTGTGTCTAAGAAGTCACCTCATCAAATTTTCTCGAGAAAAGTTTTAGAGTTTATTCAACAACTTTTTGAACCGCCACCACCAACCAGATTGGCTGTTTGCTGTGGTGATGAAGCACGTTTTCCAGAAGTTTTTGCGCTCATTCAACATGGGGTTGCTTTTGAATGGGATTTGGATATTTATGTGTTGCCATCTTTAGAAAAAAAGTGGCTGGCCTTTATCAAATCTTTATCTTGCGTTCTTAGTATTCATTTTTCTAGTCAGTTGTTGGAAGAAAAAAATTATTTTTGCGTCATTGATTGCATTGCGCCAATTGATGAATCGTCTCTAGATGATGAATATTTGCAAATGATTGCCTCGGTGAATTCTAAAACCAATTTGATAATTGCATTAGATATTCCCTCAGGACTGAATCCAAATACCGGTTATCATCGTCAAGTCGAGGTTGTTGATGCCAATATCACCTTGTGTCGTTATGCTTATTTTCAAGGGCTTTATACTGGGGTTGCGAGAGAGTATGTCGGAGCTCCTGCCATTTTGATGCCCGAATGGCCAATGGTTTTAGATTTTACCAGTTATTTGCTAACAGAGGAGTATATATCCTCTATATGGCCACAACGACAAGCTTTTGCTTATAAAGGAGCATTCAAACGAGTCAAAGTGCTGGCAGGGCAAAAGTCGATGTTTGGAGCGAGTGTGTTGGCTGCTTATGCTGCACTGGTGATGGGCGCGGGTTGGGTTGAGGTGTATTACCAAGACGGGATTGCCCCTCCATATGGAGAATTACCAGAAATTATTTGGCACCCGGTAAGTGCTCTAGAAGAAATTAAACAAGGCATTGAACCCGACGATATCATCATTGTTGGACCAGGCTTGGGTTTTGGTGATTGGGGCCAAAAAATTTGGTCTTGGGTGAAAGATTTGCCCAATACCATGGTGGTCGATGCCAGTGCTTTAAATTATCTTGCTAAAGAAAATTTAAAACGAGACAATTGGGTGATTACACCTCATCCTGGTGAAGCGGCAGAACTTTTGGGTCAAACGCCCCAAGATATCCAGAAAAATCGTTTTAATGCTATTCAAACCTTGCAAGAAAAATACCATGCGACTGTTATCCTGAAGGGCTCGGGAACTTTGGTTTTGGGTAAAAAGTCCCCAATTTTAATTTGTCCGCTAGGGAATGCCGGAATGGCAACCCCTGGAATGGGTGATGTTTTAACAGGTTTAGTTGCAGGATGTCTTGCGCAAATGGAAAACTCATTTGAAGCTGCAAGCCTTGCAGTTTGGTTGCATGCGAGTGCAGGCGATCAGGTGATAGAACAAAATCCAGCCATGATTGTCAGACCCAAAAGATTAATCAAAGAACTACAGAATCACATGCAGGATTTTTTATCAAGCGAAACTCAATGATGTAGATACAGAGTGCTTGTTTAATCAAGATTGCTGCTGTAACATCTGGTTTATTCAATCAGATAACCCCTAGCTTTAGGGGGGTAGCAAAAAACGCTCCTTGTAGCAAAGACATTTAAGAGGTCAAGCAAATGAATTACTATTTAGCTTCTCCTGAGGCAACTGATGAGTTAGGAAAAAAACTTGCCAAAATTATTAAAGCTCCATTGGTGATTGGTTTCAAAGGAGAAATTGGCAGGGGTAAAACCAGCCTCATTCGAGCTATGTTACGAGAATTAGGGGTTAAATCGGCTATTAAAAGCCCCACATTTAATTTGGTGGAAACTTATCAAACGGCAGTTGGGACTATCCATCATTTTGATTTATATCGTTTGAACTCAGTTTATGATTTAGAGGATTTGGGCTTTCGAGATTATTTGGAAGCATCAGAAATCTCTTGTATAGAATGGCCTGAGAATGCACCATTACTTTGCCAGTTATTGGACATCGTTATAGAAATTAATTTATCTAATCAGGGGGATGGGCGAGAGGTATTGATAAACTCCCAAACTGATTTGGGAGAAAAGATGATAAAAAAATTAATGGAACTGACATGTTAAAGTGGGCTTTAGGGGTATTTTTATGCATGAATTCTTGGGCTGTTTTGGCCAATAGCTTAACCCATTTAGATATTCAGTCCAATGAAGTCATTTTGAAATTAAACAATTCTTGCACGCCCAAAATTTTTAAATTATCTAGTCCCAATCGTTTGGTGATTGATTTACCCCAAACGAATTTAGCTCGAGGTGTTGCGCATTGGATGCGTTTTGGTGGCTACCAAGTTCGCTTGGGTGAGCATGGACATGAATATTCTAGAGTGGTTATTGAATCATCATCCATCCAAAATTTTCAAATTGCTTCACATGTTTTTGAAGGCCGAGATTACACTATTCGTGTCAAGATACAATCAGCAATGAATGCCGCGCAGCAATATCCTGTTGTTGCTGCCAAACCTATGATTTCAAGTCCGCCAAAGTGGATGCATATTCGCAGAAAAATATTGGTTGTGATTGATCCAGGCCATGGTGGAAAAGACCCAGGTGCATTTGGATTTCATCGCACAAAAGAAAAAGATGTGGTTTTAGAAATCTCCAAACGTTTAAAAAGAAAAATTGATAGTTATCCAGGGATGCAAGCCATACTAACACGTGATGGTGATTACTTTATTGATTTAAGACGTCGTCTTGATATCTCCAGACGATATCATCCCGATATTTTTGTGGCCATTCACGCCGACGCATTTACCAATCCAAATTCGCATGGTGCTTCTGTTTTTGCGCTATCTCAAAGAGGTGCAACCAGTGAGGCGGCCCGATGGTTAGCGGCTAAAGAGAACTACTCGGAGCTTGGTGGTGTTAATTTAAAAGAATTAGACGACCAAAATGGAATGGTTCGCTCAGTTTTAATTGATTTATCTCAAACCGCAACAATTCAAGCCAGTATTAAAATGGGACAAAACGTTTTGCGTTACCTAGGCAGTATGACCTCATTGCATAATCATCGTGTTGAACAAGCAGGCTTTCTGGTTTTGAAATCTCCAGACACACCCTCAATTCTTGTTGAAACAGGTTTTATTTCAAATCCTCTTGAAGAAAAACGTTTGGCAAATCCGGCATATCAAGAGCAACTCAGTCAGGCTATATTTATGGGAATTCGTCAGTATTTTCATGATTATCCACCAAGGGGGCATTGATGGCTGGACGTATTTGTCGTTTGTCACCTGAACTGGCCAGTCAAATTGCAGCAGGTGAGGTGATTGAAAGGCCAGTTTCAGTTGTCAAAGAGCTATTGGAAAATGCCCTAGATGCCAATGCCACCAAAATTGATATTTTAATTCTAGATTCAGGGTTCCGGTCTATTAAAATTGAGGATAACGGTGATGGTATTGATGAACAAGATTTGGTTTTAGCCTTAGAGCCGCATTGCACCAGTAAACTTCACATTTTAGAAGATTTGTATGAAATCCAAAGCAAGGGTTTTCGAGGCGAGGCTTTGGCAAGTATGGCCTCTGTTGCAAAAATCGATATGTGTTCAAGACCAAAACATCAACAACATGCCATGCGTATCATCTCAGAGCAGGGCCAAAATCAATTAACACCTGCTGTTCGAGATTTCGGAACGAGTATTGAGGTCAAAGAATTATTTTATAATGTTCCAGTACGTAAAAAATTTTTAAAAAGTCATTCTTTTGAGTGGAGTGCAATTGAAACATTGGTGAAACGTTTTGCAATGTCAGCACCTCAGGTTCATTTTATTTTAAGGCATGATCAAGAAATAATTTTGGAACTGCCCATCGCCCACAGTCCCCAAGAACATCTCGCGCGTATTAAAAAAATTTGGGGTAAATCTTTTGATGATGCCATATCGATTGATGTTGATAGATCGGGTTTACGGCTATGTGGTTGGATTGGTGATTTACAAAATCATCGCAGTCAAAATGATAGGTTATGGGTATTTTTAAATCAAAGAATTGTTCAGGATAAATTGATACTACACGCCTTAAAACAGGTTTATTTACCATTATTGCCACCGGGTCGGCACCCACAATGTGTACTATACCTTGAAACCCCACCTGGCATGGTAGATATCAATGTACATCCAGCCAAGCAAGAAGTGCGCTTTGAGCAACCGCGCTTAATTTATGACTTTATTCTTAGTTCATTAAAAAACTATTGGCAAGCACACCCTATTGGGATGTCTACAGCTTCTAATGAAAAATTAATCACAACAACTGAGGCTACGAACTCAGCCTTTGAATGTATGCCCTTTAGCAGTTCATGGACCATTTGTAATGCAGAATATATTTTGTTATCCCACGTTCCTCATCAATATTTAGTCCATGTGGAATCATGGTGGCAACAACATATTCAAAAACAGTTAAAACCACAGCAATTGCTTGAATCACGTCAATTAATGATGCCATATATTCATCATCTGCCTAAATTTAATGAAAAATTTTTATTAAGTGTTTTTGATAAACTCAAACTGTATGGCTTGGATATGCAAATTTGGGGGGATAATAGTATTTGTATTCGAGCAATACCAGCTTGGCTGCCGCAATTTAATTTAAAAAGTTTTGGAAATATTTTAAACCAAGCTTCTAAGTTAGAAGATATCAATGTGAAGGATTTAATCCAATGTTGCCAATTTTCTGCTTATGACATCACGCACATTGAATATCAGTTGATGTTGGAGGACATTGGACAATCAAATTTATTTACTCGTCCCCTTGATATTGAAGCATGTCGGAAGATTTTTAAATGAAAAAAAATGTATTTTGTTTGATGGGTCCGACCGCGATTGGAAAAACTGATTTAGCTTGTCTTTTAACAGATAATCTACCACTTGAAATTGTTAATGTTGATTCGAGCTTGATTTATCAAGAACTCAACATTGGTGCAGCTAAACCTGAGAAAGAGGTGCTTTTGCGTTATCCTCATCACTTAATCAACCGGTGTAATTTAGAAGAAGTCTATTCGGTTGCGCAATTTTGTGATGAAGCAAAATTCATTTGTGAAGATATTTTGACAAGAGGGAATTATCCCTTATTGGTCGGCGGAACCATGATGTATTTCAATGCGTTTCAACAGGGCTTGGCAAAACTACCTGAAGCCTCAGCCGAAATTCGTGAGAAAATCCTCGCCCAAGCGCATGAATTGGGTTGGTTAAAAATGCATGAGCAATTAATAAGTTTTGATCCCATCACGGCGGCACGTGTTCATCCCAATGATCAGCAACGTATGTTAAGAGCTTTTGAAATTTATTTACAATCAGGAAAACCATGGTCAGTGTGGTTGACACAAGCCCATGAAAAAAATGATTTTGAATTTCACCATTTGGCTTTGTTCCCAGAACCCAGAAGTTGGTTACATCAAAGAATCCATCAAAGATTTGAGCTCATGCTTAAAGAGGGTTTTATTGAAGAGGTGAAAGGTATCTTCGCGAACCCTGAAATCTCTCCTTTGCATCCTGCCTTAAGAAGTGTTGGCTATCGCCAAGCCATCATGTATTTACAAGGTGAACTCAATGAAGATATTTGGGTGGAAAAAGCCATTACTGCCACTCGTCAATTGGCTAAGCGTCAAATGACATGGTTAAGAAGCTTTGAGACGCGAATTGATTTTTTTCAGCCTAATCCTAGAATTTTACAAGAAATCGTAGCTTGCATTCAAAAAATATTGGATAATAATTAACACTTTTTAGTCATTCAAGAGGCTTACTATGGATTCAAATCAAGTGATAGCATGTCAACAAAAAAAAATTGAAGTAACATCAAAAGATTTACCTTTGTGTTGTCCAACACCAGAAATGCAATTATGGAATGGGCATCCTAGAGTTTTTTTACCGATTGAAGAAAGTCATCATGAAGTATGTCCTTATTGTGGAACAGAATTTGTTTTGATTGAGACTAAGTAATGATTGAGTTGCCAAAATCAATAGCGGTTTTTCGCCTATCTGCACTCGGTGATGTATTGATGTTTTTACCAACAGTTCGCGCATTACAAAGAAATTTTCCACATGCAAAAATTTCCTGGATTATTTCTCGTCCTGCCTATGATTTAGTTAAAAACATCAATGATATCGACTTTATTGTTATTGATAAACCGTGTTCAATCAAAGATTATTGGCAACTGAAAAAAAGATTTCAACAATATTACTTCGATATTTTAATTGCTGCGCAAGCAAGTTTCAGAGCCCATACCTTATATCCTCTAATTCGTGCCAAGCAAAAAATTGGTTATGATGATATACGGGGAAAAGAGGGGCATCGTTTTGTAGTTTCACATCAAATTCCATTCAAACAGGTTCATACCCTGGAGGGCTTTATGCAGTTTGCCGAATATATCGGTGCAAAAGAACTTGGTGTCGAGTGGAATTTACCCTTGGAACCCCAAGCCAAAGAGTGGGTTGAAGCAAAAATAAAAGAATGGGATTTGAATGCAGGCCCTTTGGTTGTGATTAATCCTGCAGCGAGTAAATCGGAACGCAGTTGGCATGCAGAAGGTTACCTGGAGGTGATTTCTTTTTTACAATCACACTATCGGGCTAACATTGTACTTTGTGGTGGGCCTTCAAAGCATGATAAAGATTTGGCAGAGCAGATAAAACGCTCAGCAAAAGTAATCGATATGGTTGGTCAAACAAAGCTTCCTCAACTCTTAGCCTTGATTGCAAAAGCGGACTTAGTCATTTGTCCAGATACAGGTCCTTCACACATGGCGGCAGCTGTTAATACCCCTGTTATTGCTTTACATGGCGTCACCAAACCTGAAATTTCAGGACCATATGGACAACTTCATCAAGTTTTTAATCGATACAATGAAGCGAAAAATTTGTTGATGAAACCTAAAGTCAAAGAAAAACCTCAAGATTGGTTTAACAAAGTTCATCACCCAGAGGTCATGAACTTAATTAAAGCACCAGAGGTTTGTGAGCATATAAAAACCAATTGGTCTTATTGATTTGAAGAGCTGGAATCTGGAACATTGGCTGTAGGTGCCATTGAGCCTTGTAAAAGCATGACGCTATTGGTCAAAAGAATTTTTTCCTGTTGTTTACGCATCAAATACAGCTGGTAATTGATTTCTGCTAATAAAATTGCTGTTTCCTTTTGAACCGTGGCAGGGGAGGCGTTATTGATCATTTGCTGCCAGGGTTGATCTTGGGTATCCGTACTCGATGAGATACTATTGGGATTAGCGCTTGGATTGTAAAGTCGATAGGTCGCCATTTTAAAATCGTTGAGAGCCTGACTGGTGGCTTGGCTTTGATCTGTGTTGTTATCATTGGGAATTTGTTTACGAGCTCCTAAGATTTCATAAATATTTTGTATAGCAACTGAATTCCTAGCGACATAAACACGAAGACCTAAGATATATTTACTCAATTCTCTAAAGGAACTCAATTGTGCTGAAATATCGGAAGCATTATAAATGTTTTGAATAAGCGTTTGAAAATCAGTTTGACTAATTGGATCTGGCGGCAGAACGTTTCCGGTCACATATTGTATATAGTTTTCTGCAGCTTGCTCCGCATTGCCGGTGACAAGCCCATAGGCTTTAGTCGTCGTTTGAGAATTTGAACTGGTTTGATCATAAAGTAATGGGCTAGTGAGTAGGGAGCTATCCAATTGATTGAGTAAAAGTTGATTATAGTTTTGATCGTTCATGGGGAAAAATATTTGCCCTGATTTTAAATTTTTATAAACCATGCCCGAAAGGTTATTTAATTGAGTATTAGAACCACCATCAGAGCCAGGACTAAATGTTATTTGACATTTGCCGCTTGCTGATTGTTGAGTAGAAAATAAGTCATCGATATCAGAACCATCTTGAGTATAAAAACCCCAGGCATTGGTAAAAATCTTAGATTGGGTATATTTATATTGACAACTACTGACCCAATCTTGACTGGTACAGTCTGATGAAGTATTTGGCCTTGTTACAAAACAATAAGAATCGGGTGTAATACTTAAAACATTTTGTAGTAATTGAGCAACAGGGGAGTTGACAGTCGTTCCGCTATTGAGATTGTTGGTCGATGAAGTTTGTGATTGACTACTGCTACTACTTGAACTGCTACTAGAACTGCTAGTACTGTTCTCATTGAATACCAAATTTGCCATTTGATTAATATTGTTATAAATAGGATTTGCGATAAAAGCATTGGTATTGATGTAGTTGTAATTAATAGATAGGGTGGCAAACAAGTCTTGAACCACCGTAAATTCATTGGTCACAGTTTGATTTAAATTGAGTAAAGAGCTGCTGGGTGTTGTGGAGGATTGCGCGGCTCTGATTGTAAAGCCCAGAGCCGTCCCTAAATTGTTCAACTCATCGCTAATTTGTTGAAGCAAATTGGAAGTATCTGTAATTTCTGAATTAATTTCACTATAGGCAGAGCTATTTTCTACATTGATAGATGAAGTGGTTTGTGAGTAAACAATTGCTGAAAAACAAAGTAGTGCACTGACATGAATAGCTTTTTTCATATTTCAACCTCTAATGCTTTTAGGATTAATCTTAAGCGCTGTGGTGCAAAAATTTTAGAAAGTAATCGAAGTCTTTCAAAGGCAAGATTTCTTTTGATAAAAATTGATGAAATATTGCTGCCTGACATTGAAGATGATTCTGCATAACCAATGATTTTGGAGGCACTTCCAGGATGCGCTTGATCGATGGCTTGTAATAATCGCAAGCCTCGACTGGTTTTTATATTGGCAATGATTTGAATGAAAATTTCTTCGTGTTTGAGTTGGTTGATATCAATATAATGAACTTCATCCAAACGCTCTCCAAGACTTTTGAGGGCGATTTCAAGTTCAGGGCTGCCATCAAGGGTTGTTTCCTCAACACTTTCGAGAAAGCAAATCACACGATAGATTGTCGGGTCAAAAAATTGTGACCAATATTCATTGGATGCTTGGTGGCTTAGATCGGGCATTTTTTAGCTTCTTGTTAAATACTATAATGTTATTATATGATGATTTTTAATAATAATATGACTTAAAAAGCTTTAACTTGCAATCTTAGGAGTTGATATGTTCAAATGGGTAAAAAATGTTGTTAAAGTCAAGGAATGGTCTGATTGGAACAGAAGTAAAAGTTTTGCTTTATATCTCAAAGAATTGTTTACCAATCTTTTGGAGGTCAAAAATATTGAGGAGGTTCCACCAAAACCATTTGTAGAAGTTGTTGATCAATATCAACTCAAAGACGCTGATTTATTACAACAAGCCAAAGTTTTTAGATCTTTATTTCATATTTTTTTAACAGTATTTCTACTTATTTTTATGTATGCTTTTTTTAAGTTGATTTCAGGTTACTGGATGATTGGTTTAGTGATCTTATGCATTAGCTTAATTGCTTTTTCTTTGGCCTTTCGATATCATTTTTATTTAACATCGCTTGAAAATAAACGCTTAAATCTTACAATTCATGATTGGTTTACGCTGACGTTCAAAAGGAAGTAGTTTTGTTATTTCATTTTTTGTTTCTTTTTTTGTTGGGCTGCAATGCTTTCGCCCAACAAATTCCTCTAACCAATGCTTTATCATTTGCCCCACCGTCAAGTGATCGCTCTATTCAATTTTTGGCCAATATCTTTGGGATTGTCGATGGTGTTTTAACAGGCACTGGCAGTCAAATTTTTGGAAATATGATGGGGGTATTCAATGCTGCGATACTTGCATTAGGTAGTATTGTTGTGATGTATACTTTGATGGTAGGTACCATGAATACTGCCCATGAGGGAGAGTTTTTAGGCAAGAAATGGTCATCAATTTGGATTCCGCTGCGTTGCAGTACGGGTATGGTTTTGATTATCCCCAAAGCCTCTGGTTATTGTTTCATGCAGATTTTTATGATGTGGGTGATTGTACAAGGGGTTGGTGCTGCAGACAGAATTTGGACTTCTGCACTACAATACCTCAACCGTGGTGGAAAAATTGTTCAAACTCAAATGGGTTCCAAGCAGATTTTAAATGCTTTTGTGGAAAAACAAGATGCAACTTTTGTTGGGGCTTCAACTATTCTGACGGGCCAAGTGTGTATGTACTCGATACAAAAAGCCCTTGAAAAAATTCAAAGCAATTATTTATATCAGGCGTCAGAAAGTCAATTTGGTCCATGTTTTAATCCAGTCGATGAGAAATGGAAGAGTTTTTGTCAAAATTCAGTACCAGATTTTTTAGCAAGTGTGAATGCTGTTGATTACCAAAAATCAAAACAAGGCTGGCTAGCACCCAAAGATTATACTTTACCTATGCCAAATTTTAATCCTAATGGTTTTTCAAGTATTTATACCAATTTGAATGGCATGTGTGGTGAAATTCATTGGAATGACGCCAGTAATTTGGACTTAAATCCTGCGAGTTTAAAAAGTTTATTTTTTACTGAAGAACAAATCCAGTCTCTTGGTTTAAGCCGGGCCATTGCAGTTGCTCAAATTTATTCTAGTTTAGCAAATGTTGCGGTAGCTATGGTTGAGAACAATCCTTGGTTTTCAACCCAAAGCAATGAACAAAATGCAGCGTCTTCGATTGCAAATTTACAATTTGGGGTGCCTAAGAATGAGCTTGGAGATACTTGCCAAGAATTTCAAGAAGCCGCGATATGTAGTTTTTGGCAAAATTCATCCGATCGGCCGCAAACAGGCGTTTTACTGGCAGGCAATGAATTTATCAATGTGATAGGCTCATATGAAGGCTTGATGATGCCTATTTTGAATTTGGTCAATGATCTTAAAAATGAAGCCAAATCCAAACAAGTTCGGAGTTTCATCTCACAAACACAACAATCGGGTTGGATGTTTGCTGGTGCATATTTTTTTAATTTGGTGAATTTAACAGGTCCTGTCAGCAAAGTTAGTTTAACTAAAGATTTGAATTCTGGACTCGAAGCCAGTCAATTTTATCATATTGATGATTGTCAGCAATCCAATACAGGCTTTTGTTGGTTTTTAAAACCCTTGGGTGAGCAATTTCATTATGAAAAAGTTATTCAGGCGATGTTACAGGGGTGGGGGAAAGATAGACCATATTTAAGTGACTGTGGTGAAACACTCTCATTCTCACCAGCTGGGACATTTCAGGCGGCTCATGGCTATATCTTACCCGTTGGAGCATATGCTAAAGGCGCTTGTGCTTCTACGGTTTTGGGTTTTATTGGTAATAGTTATTTTTTTCACTTACCCGAGCAAGCGGGTTTAAATAAAATAAGCCTGCCAGATTTTCCCATGATGTTTGCAAAAGTGTTGCCAACAACGCATATGCAATTGAATTCAAATACCTGCACTAATAAAATTGAGTTTGCTGGCAGGACCTTTTGTATGGGAAATGGTTGGAGCGGTTTTTTTAATGACTTTCTCGCCACAGCAGCGCAAGCCATAAATAGCATGCTTGGGCTTGCCATCAACATCTTGGTTGTTGTCCCACTTAAAGTTTGTATTTGGCCACAAATGCAATATGCCATGCAAATTCTTACCAATTTATCCAATAATCCGATTGTTGATTTGGCCAATATGGGAGCAAGTTTTATACAATCTACTTTGTATTCATATCTAGGAATGATTGCAGTTAGTGGATTGGGTGCTTTTCCTATGATGGGTGGCGTGATTTTAATTCTCTTGGCTTTTTTGACGCCATTATACACGGCTTGGTTATCATATTTTGTTACCATCGGTTTTACAACTTGTTATTATATTCCATTATTGCCTTATTTGATTTTTACTTTTGGTGTGATTGCTTGGCTATTTGCTGTAATTGAGGCAATCGTTGCAGCACCAATCATGGCATTGGGCGTGACAACACCCGAGGGAGAAGGAATTTTAGGCAAGGGTGAACATGGACTGATGTTATTGGTCAATGTCTTTTTACGACCATCGATGATGGTGATTGGCTTTATATCAGGCGTGGCTTTGTCTTATATCAGTATTTGGGTATTGAATGCAGGTTTTGATATCGCGGCAGGTTTTTTAAAAGTAGATGCCAGTGAAGTTGCCAAAGCAGGCATGGGTTCCCAAAATATTTATGGTATACAGTGGGGAGATTTCCCATTTGCTCAATTGCTAGGATGCATGTTCTATGTTGTGATATATGTCAGTGTTTATTTAACCATTATTCAAAAAACTTTTACCTTAATATATTTATTGCCAGATAAAGTTCTGCGATGGATAGGTGGGCACCCAGATAGCTTAGCCAGTGAAACGCAATCCTGGTTTCATGAGGGCTCACAAAAGTTAGAGCAATTTGGTAAAGTCACTGATCAAGGTATTGAATCTGGATTAAATCAATTGTCCAAAAAATTTGGAGAAGTTGTGCTACCTAAACCCAGTAATACCAGTGGTGGGCAATTGACTGCCCCATAAATTGTGAATTGCTCAAGAGACCTCTTACCTGAATAGTCTTGTGTTTTTTATATTGCTGCTGTAATATTTTTATAAAGTAATAAAAAAACCGTGGTTGTAACGGTACATCTCTTCTCTTTTGAACTGGAAGAGTTTGAAATCAATAACGCAGTAAAAGGAATCTATTTGCTAGGAGTGCACAATGCCATTATTAATTGGCTATTTCCTAATTTTTTTGCTGTACTCGACTTCTCTTCAAGCCCAGATGCCTCTTAGTACCGCCTTGTCTTTTGCTCCTCCACCCACAGATACATCTGTCATTTATCTTGGAAATATTTTTGGTACTGTGGAGGGTGTGCTTGCCTCTGGCGGTAGCCAAATCTTTGGTCAAATGATGAGTGTTTTAAATCTTGCCGTTTTAGCACTCGGTAGTATTGTCATTATGTATACCTTGATTGTTGGAACCTTAAATACTGCGCATGAGGGTGAGTTTTTGGGGAAACATTGGTCGTCTATTTGGTTGCCTGTACGAGCAACGATTGGTATGACCTTGTTAATTCCTAAAACCAGTGGCTACAGTTTAATGCAAGTATTGGTGATGTGGGTGGTTATTCAAGGGGTGGGTGCAGCAGATAAAATTTGGAATATTGCACTAGATTACCTCAATATGGGGGGTAAAATTGTCGTTGCAACCAATTCATATGCCAATTTACAAATGCAAGGTGGGGGAAAAACTAATCCCGCAGCCAATGGTGCAATGGCGTTATTAGCAGGCCAAGTTTGTTCTTATATGTTACAAAGGCAACTTCAAACCTTACATGATACAGATATGAGTCTTGCTAATGATAACCAAGGCCGTTGTAGTGCTAGTAGCTTGGGCGATTGTACTTCACCTTCCTATATTTGTGATTATTGTAACAATGCCGTTCCTGATTTTTTAGGTTCAATCAGCCCTGTTAATGTGATGGCAGCAAATCCCAATGCCTTAAAATGGACAATGCCCATTCCTAATTTTCCTAAAGGCACTCCCTCTTTCTACATGGCATTGAATGGATATTGTGGTTCAGTGACTTGGAACTCAATGGCTATTGATTCTGCGATTATTAATAAAAATATGACATTAACTGATGCTGAAAATCAAGTTGTATTAAAAGCCCGTGGAATTGGTGTACAACAAATGTTGGATTTCATGCAGCCTGTGGCTACTAGTATGGTTGATAATGACCCCGAAATTAATCCCAATTTATCAACCGGTGCGTCTCCTATTGCGTTTTCTCAATATGGGGTTGCCTTAAATGACAATGGTGATGTTTGTTATAATAAAGCATCAACTGGCACTTGTTATACTTGGGGAGGAGTGCCAGATCAGAATTTTAGCGTATTAACCGCTGGTAATGAATACAACAATGCTCTCCTTGCATACCAAGGTGTTGTAACACCGATATTAAATTTGAAATCCCAGTCTAAGTCCAGTGACCAAAAAAAATTCATCACCCAGGCTAAACGAGATGGATGGATTTTTGCAGGCGCATATTTTTTTCAATTGATTAGATTAACGGGCAGTGTCGATCAGTCATACATGATTGATTATAATTCTGGATTGGATAATTCTTCAGTATCCGTTTTTGCTTCGTGTCCTTCAACAATTACAACTGATTCTCCAGTATTGTGTCAAACATTTATTCCCAAAATTCAACCTACTTCAACTGACACTCAAACCGCAAATCTTCTTATTGATAGAATCAGTAATATTATTTATGGAACTGCGCCAGGCTCAAACTCTTCTGGAGAGTCTGCGGTTTGTCCAACACTTGCTTATAACAAAGATAGTATCAATACTGAAACGGGATTTGTATATAACTCGTCAAATAAGTCGATAACAGCTCCACTTGCTTCTGTACCGTGTTCATCAACTGTCATGGGATATGTTGGGAATACTTATTTCCTAAGTATTCCTGGAGAGCCTGCTTATTCAGCACCTGCTCTGCCCATTCCTGACTTTGTCACTTGGCCGAACAATCAACCACATTTGTCTCTTCATCAAAGTAAGTGTGCGTCATGGCGTTTTTTTTGTTGGCAAGACCTTACCAATTGGATAGCTGATTTTTTTACGTATATTATTAAGTGGATAATAAGTGTCATTGTTGATGCTATTAAAGCTATTTTTATGTCTATTTTTGAAGTGATTTGGTTAATTGCCTATCCAGCCTTAGACGCAGGTTTTTCACAACTTCAAAATAATGATAACCCTATCGTTAATCTTGCCAACATGGGGGCTGATTTTATCGACACCGCAGTAGCTATCTATTGGGGTTCATTGATTGTTCCATTTGCTGCATTGGCAGTGCCTGTACCAGAAGTTGCAATGGTTGTTGGTATCATCTTAGCGGTTACTTTACCTTTATTGATGGTTTGGATTGCATATTTTATGACTATAGGATTTATCTGTGCTTTTTATATACCGTTATTCCCTTATATCATTTTTACTTTTGGTTCTATCGCTTGGCTTTTTGCTGTAATCGAAGCGATGGTTGCAGCACCCATTGTTGCTTTGGGCGTCATGTCTCCAGAGGGTGAGGGCATTTTAGGTAAAAGTGAAACTGGAGTCATGATATTGGTCAATATCTTTTTAAGACCATCGATGATGGTCATTGGATTTATTACTGGCATTATTTTAGTGTATGTTTCAATTTGGATTTTAAATTATCAATACAGTACCGTTGCTGGATATTTGGTAAATTACAACACATCACAAACAACTGGTGGACTAGCAGGTATTAGTTTGAGTGATAACACTTTTGCGAAGATTTTTGCTTGGGGCTCTTGGATTGCATTGTATGTATCGCTTTATTCAACCTTGGCACAAAAGTCTTTTTCATTAATTTTTCAATTACCAGATAAAATTCTACGATGGATTGGTGCTCAGCAAGAGGCTTTTGGTCAAGAAGCTCAGCACTGGGCGGAAGAAACCAAACAAAAACAAGAGCAGCTTGCAGGCCGTATGGAAAGTGGTATTAAAGTCGATAAAGATAGCATTAAAGACCTTGTCAAAGGACCTGGCGGTGGCGGCGACTCAGGGTCTGTATCTGGCGGCGGCGGTGGGTAATCGTTTAAAACGAAGTGACTCAAAATACCTATAAAAACTTAACAAGTTTTAAATAGTGATTAGATTGAATCTTCTTGTGCAGTACCTAAAGTAATAATCTTATAGGTCTTTTCACTAATAATTCCAGCTTTGTACTTTTCTAAAGCGTCTACGGTCATCAACTGGCCGTGTTCGCGAACCAGACGTCTGGTTGCAGAGGTTATTTCATTCGGGTCACTTTCTAACAATATATCGCGAATTTTTTCATTGAATACCAAGTATTCCCGTAAAGCAACTCTTTTCCCATCAACCGTAGGTACCAGTTTCTGCCAAATGCACAAGCGAATTGTTTCTAAAATATCAATTGTTCGACCCAAGCGCTCATCTTTGGGAAAAGATGTCACCAATCGACGCATGGTTTCAGCAACACCAGAGGTATGAAGAGTGGTATACACCGGGTGACCCGTCAACGCCGCTTCAAGGGCTGCGCTGATGGTATCACTGTCTCGACATTCACCCACCATAATAAGACGGGGTTTACGACGTAAAGCGTTTCTGATGCCATCAGCAAATGATGATATATGTCTTGGTATCTCTGATTGACTTACAATCGCTGATTTTGTTTGAATTTCATCAAATACAAATTCAATAGGTGACTCATAAGTTAAGACTTTACGATTGGAGTCTTCTTGCTCTATGAGTTCACGAATGATTGATGCCAACAGGGTAGATTTACCAGAACCTGTAGCACCTGTCACGAAAACAATGCCTTCCTGTGGAGCCAGTGCCTCTAAGATATCTGATGGTAAATTCATTGTTTCTAAACGAGGAGGAGTTGTTGGAATCGTTCGTAAGGTAATTTGGATAGCATCATGCCCTTCAACCAAACATGCGGTCGCGTTAACACGAAAACGAAATCGTTCATCTCTGGTGGGTTTGAATTCATAATGCGTATCAATATCTTTACCTGATAAAAGTTGTGTTGTAGCATTGGGGCCATAAATGGCATTGATCATTTCACTGACTTCAGAGTTTGACAATTGTCTTACAGTAATCTGAATAAGTCGTCCGTAAACTTCAGCCATAATCGGGTGACCAGTTTGAATGGTAATATCTGAAGCATTCAAACCAGTGGTAAATTCAAGCATTTTATCCATATCTAGGCTTGTAAAACGTGGTGGCTCATTGGGTATTTGCATTAGTGTCATTGTTCATCCACCGAGCTGATAACAGGCTGCCAAGTATTACTAGAGATGGTAATTTTGGCTTGCTTGATTTTTTGTTCAAGTTTTGTAAATTTAGAAATCGCTTCTTCATCTTTGGCTAATGCTGCATGCCATTCATTCGCATTTGTATTAAGAGCTGGTAAGGCGGTAATTCTTAAGACTCTGTCATCAATATGCATTTCTTCAGCATCACCGGTTACACCTAAATCTGTATGTGAGACAAAAGGAGGGGAAACCATATTCATGGCTAACAGTTTGCGATACAAAATCATACCGTTAAAATCTTGTTTAATTCTTGCAATACTTTCTTCCAAAATGGTATTGGCTTGTTCAACTCCTTGTTGCCAACCCCTGGCTACATAAGTTTTCCAAACCATGGCTTCATCTTTGGTCGAAGGTAATAAACTAGCATGTGGTGTCTCAGGTGGCTCATAATCCATCCATAGATATTCACGCCAATTCGGAGCTGTGGTGATGAAATGGGCTTGTTTATACACACGGTATGTACGATTAGATACACGAATACTTTGTAAATCGTCTAAATTAAAAGTATTTCTTCCTTCTAAAAGAACAGGCGGCATGACATTGTGTTCTAAAACCAATGCATTAAAATCATAAATCTTATCAAGGTAGCGTTGATGTTTGACTAATTCATCATCAATTTCTTTAGCACGAACAGCCAAAGCTGTTTGAGCACCAACACTTAAAGCGGTATCTTTGATAGCAGTTTCTCGAATTTTATTCATGGAGCGCTGTTTAGCTTTAGTCATGTGTTTCTTATTACACATTTGCATCAATGAATCTAAGGATAGATTTTGATCATTATCTGGCGCGTAATAAGTTGAGCGGCTAGCACAGCCGGTTAGGAAAATTGCAAATATAAAAATACTAAACCGTTTATCCATAAAATTTAACATATCTGAGTTCTATTACTTGATTTTTAGGATATACGTGAATGTTGGCACGGTTGCCAGCTTGGTAATCAATGTTTCTTAAGATTTCAGCCAAGCTTTGGTCTTTGACATTCATGTTGATTAATAATGGAACTGTTGGGGGATGTCCTAAAACTCTTAAGCGGTATCGAGCAGCATGCGCCACACGCTGTAAAAGTTCCTCAATTGGGCCAACCCAATCAATGGAGGCTCGCGTTTGTAAATTGTAAGCGCTTGGAATATTGATATCGTTACCAATGTCTTTGGGCAATAATACTTTTTCAATTTTAGCCATTTCCAGCATTGAATCACTGATTGAGTGAGCAGCTTCAGCCAATTTAATACTGGCGTCATCACTGGGGGCATTAATGGGTGGTCTTTTTTGCATAGGTGTTGCGCAGGCCGTTAGTATAACGGCTAGTAAGGAGATTATAATTTTAGTATGCGCGTTACTTTTCATAATTTAATATTCAAGATCTGATAGTAATGATTGAATCAGTTGCGGGATCTAATGTCAAGATTTTGAAACAAATTTATAAATGCCAAAATACACATCTGACATTCTATTGGTTTTTTTAGCTTCCCATTTGCTTGAGTCAATATCTAGTGGCTGTGGCGATTCTAAATAAACAAGTCCGTCGCTATTGAGTAATTCTTTATCATAAATTATATCAAGACACGCTTGCCAAAAATCTTTTCGAAAAGGTGGGTCAATAAAAATTATATCAAATTTTTGTGTTGTTGAGTTTAAAAAATCAATACAATCTTTTTTGTATAAGTCATATTCATTGGTTTGAAGAGACATTAAACTCATTTTTAGTGTTTCAAAAGCTTTGGGGTGGGGTTCAAGAAAGGTAACATGCGAGGCTCCGCGAGATAGCGCCTCTATCCCAATAGCACCAGAACCAGCAAAGGCATCTAAACAAACTGAACCTTTAATTTCAAATTGTAAAATATTAAATAAGGATTCCCGAATACGATTTGAAGTAGGGCGAAGGTCGTTTATATCACAAACTTTTATTTTTTTACCTTTAAATTTGCCGCCAATTATACGAATTTCACCTGTCATTAGGGTTTTCCTTTGTCTGATGGAATTGAGAATCAATAAAATAATGTTAAAATAGTTTTTTTTACTTTATGGTGTTTGAACGTGCGAAATTGGTTTAAGAAAAAACAACCAACTGAATCTGTTCCAGAGGTATATGCTACCTCAGAATCTATCGTTGAGGAACCCGTTGCAGAATCTTCTTGGCAACGATTAAAAAATAGTTTGCGAAAAACGCGACAAAATATTTCTTCAGGATTTTTAAAGTTTTTTAAAAAAGATCAGATTTTAGATGATGATTACTGGGAAGAGCTTGAGGCCATATTACTGACTTCAGATTTTGGTTTAAAAACCACTCAAAAAATTATTGATTACCTGAAGAGTTTAGCAAAACAGCGTGCTGAGATGGATGGTGAAGCCATTAAAGCCCATTTGAGCGATTATTTGGTGAGTTTATTAGAACCAATATCAGTGCCATTTCATATTAAGCCTAACTTAAAACCGCATGTTATTTTGATGGTAGGGATTAATGGTGTGGGTAAAACCACAACCCTTGCAAAATTGGGTGCGGCTTTTAATAAAGAGCATCGAGTTTTAATGGCAGCAGGTGATACGTTTAGAGCAGCAGCCATTGAGCAGTTGCAAAAATGGGGTGTTCGGGAAGATATTCCAGTGATTGCTCAAAGTTCTGGCTCAGATAGTGCAGCTGTTATTTTTGATGCTTTACAAGCAGCCCAAGCTCGTGGTATTGATGTTTTATTAGCAGATACTGCAGGAAGATTACATACGCAGTCCCATCTGTTACAAGAATTACAAAAAATTACTCGAGTACTTAAAAAACTAGATGCCCAGGCTCCCCATGATATCTTTATGGTGCTGGATGCTAGCATTGGTCAAAATGCTTTGTCTCAAGTCAAACAATTTCATGAGGCTTTGGGTTTAACTGGTTTGGTTGTGACGAAATTAGATGGTACAGCCAAGGGCGGAATTTTGTTTGCAATTGCATCTGAATTTAAAATCCCTTGTTATTATATTGGTATTGGTGAAGGCGTCGAGGATTTACGACCTTTTGAACCTAACTCTTTTGTGCAGGCTATACTCACATGATCATATTTAATCAAGTGTCGAAGCGATATTCAGGGGGTTATGAGGCATTAAGCCAGATTAACTTTAGAATGGAATCTAAAGAAATGGTTTTTTTGACTGGCCATTCTGGGGCAGGAAAAAGTACATTGTTGAAGTTATTGGCGATGTTAGAAAGTCCATCAGCGGGTGAAATTATCGTCAATGGACAACCCTTAAACATGCTTAAGAAAAATCAAGTGGCACATTATCGCTCTCAGCTTGGTATTACTTTCCAGTCACCGCATTTGTTAAACCATCGAAGTGTATTTGACAATGTGGCTTTGCCTTTAATTATTAAAGGAGAGCAAGATTCTTTTATTGCCAAGCGTGTTCATGCAGCTTTAGATATGGTTGGGTTGCTTAATAAACAAAAAATGCAGCCAGTTCATTTGTCTTGTGGTGAACAACAACGTGTGGGTATTGCAAGAGCGGTGGTACATAAACCATCGTTATTATTAGCCGATGAACCCACAGGAAATCTGGATCCGGAGTTATCAACAGAAGTCATGTCAGTTTTCTCACAATTGAATCAAGTTGGTGTTTCAATCATGATAGCCACTCATGATTTACCTTTAATTGCCAGCATGAAACATCGTATGATTCGCTTAAAAGAGGGAAGAATATGTTAATCAAAAAATGGATTTCTCTACAAAAGCAAGCCTTTAAAAATTGTTTTAAAAATTTGATATCACAACCTATCCTGACCTTGATTACCAGCATGATGATAGGTTTTATTTTAACATTCCCAACTTTTTTATGGGTATTATCTTTGCAAACACAATCTGTGATTACAGATTGGGAAAAACATGCATATTTTAGTTTTTATATTCCTTCCTCTTTTTCCAAAACCACCCGCGATGATATTTTAATGCGTCTTCGTTCAACCGAAAATATCACCGCAATTAAAGTTATCCCACCAGATGTTTCTTTAAAAAAATTATTGGCTAAAAATGAGGCCAATCTTTTGCTGAAAGATGGAATGAAAAATCCGCTGCCTTATGTGATAGAGATTTATCCCGGTTTTGAAGTAGTCAAACGTGGTGAGCTCATGAATTTATATGCTTCTTTAGCAGCAATACCAAATTTAGAGTCTTCTAAAAATGATTTAGGTTGGTTTGAACGATTGTCTGCTTTTGAGCGTTTTTTAAGTCATTTTTCATTGCTGTTATTGGGAATTTTATTGTTGGGTGTTACTTTTTTAGTTTCCAATACTTTGAGAATGGTGATTCACGCTCGATATGATGAAATTCAGATTTTGAAATTAATCGGTGCATCTCAGGGTTTTATTTTAAGTCCTTTTTTATATGCTGGAGCCATTTATGGGTTCTTAGGAGCAGCGGTTGCTATCATTTCTGTTGACGTCATTATTGCTTTAATGCAAGATTATTTCCGACCTTTAGCAGTTTTGTACAATTATGTGGGTCAAATTCCTTTGATGAGCTTTTTGCAAGTTTTGGGGGTTATTGGAACCGCAGTCACTCTTGGTTGGGGAGCTGCATGGGTTTTTGTGAGATATTACTTGAATGCTATTGAGCCAGTTTAAAAAATATGGTAGATTACTGTATAAAGTTTATCCAATTAATCTTTTAAAGAGAAGTATATGTCATCTGTTTCATTGCCTGTATTATCGATAAGTAGTTTAGATGGATATGTTCAATATGTGAATCAAATTCCCATGTTGTCTGCTGAAGAAGAAGCAAAGCTTGCGCATGATTTTCGTGAAAACCAGAATTTAGACGCAGCACGTTCATTGGTTCTTGCGCATTTGCGTTATGTGGTTAAAGTTGCTCGCGGATATCTGGGGTATGGTTTACCTTTGCATGATTTAATTCAAGAAGGTAATATCGGCTTGATGAAGGCAGTTAAGCGTTTTGACCCAACACTTGGCGTTCGTTTAGTGTCTTTTGCTGTACATTGGATAAAATCAGAAATTCATGAATTTGTTATACAAAATTGGCGAATTGTTAAAATTGCCACAACCAAAGCGCAACGTAAATTATTTTTTAATTTACGCCAAATGAAAAAGCGCCTCGGTTGGATGCAATCCAGTGAGATTGATGAAATTGCTCAAGATTTAGGTGTGACTCGTGAAGATGTTTTGCAAATGGAACAACGCTTAAATTCAGTAGACGCTTCGATTCATGCCGATGAAAATGACGAAGAGCAATTCAATTTTGTTGCCAGACAATTACACGCTCCTGATTCCGATCCTTCTCTCATCGTTCAAGCGGAAATGGAAGCGTCTCATCAGCACCAACAATTACGAACTGCATTAGCTTGCTTAGATGAGCGAAGCCAAGATATTTTACAAAATCGTTGGTTAAATGAAGACAATGCCATGACCTTGCAAGAGCTTGCTGACAAATACGGCGTTAGCGCGGAAAGAATTCGCCAGCTTGAAAAAAATGCATTGGAAAAATTAAAAAAATTAATGCATTAAGCCAAGGCTTTAAATGCATTGTTTTAACAATTCTTGCTTTGTTTCTTCATCGATAAAAGCTGCGTTAATGGCCGCTCGCGTTAATTTTTTCATTTGCTCGTCACTGTAATTAAACGTTTTTTGTACGATATCGTATTCTTTATCGATGGTGGTGGCCATAAAAGGTGGATCATCGGAGCTGATGCTAACCAAGACACCTTTTTCAATGAATTTGGGTAAGGGATGGGTTGCAATATTTGGATAAATGCCCAAGACCACATTGCTTGACGGACAAATTTCTAAAGGTATTTGTAAGTCTTTCAATAATGCTATGGTGTTGGCGCTTTCAATCGCGCGAACGCCATGTCCGATTCTGTCAATTTTACAAGTCTTAATAGCCGTTTCCATGCTTTTGGCATCATCCCACTCTCCTGCATGAATGGTGGTTTTTAAACCAGCATCGCGTGCAATGGCATAAGTTTTTTCAAATAACTGTGGCGGAAAGTGAATTTCATCACCGCCTAATCCAAAACCAGTCACAAATTCATAGGGTTGAGAAAGGGCTACTTTAGCAACTTTTTCACAGGCTTCTACACCAAAATGCCGGACCGCTGTAGTGATGATTCGTCCTACAATACCAAAATCTTGGTAAGCTTTTTGAATCGCCTCTCCTATGGCAAGCAAATGCTCATGAGAGGGGATTTGACTTACTTTTTCTGCATGATCTGGTGAATACATCATTTCGTTATAAATGGTACCTTTCAAAGCACTTTGTTTCAGGTAATCATAAGTGATATCAAAATAATCTCGGGGATGTCGAATAAGTGCTGCAAGTTCATCATAAACGCTTAAAAAATGCAGAAAATTATCCGATAAATAATATTGACCCGTTGGGTCTATGATATGCTCTGGAAAAGGAATTTGATTACGCAAAGCAAGATTTCTTGCAATTTCAGGACGAATAGTTCCTTCTAAATGTACATGTAATTCAGCTTTTGGGATCATGGCTATCTCTTTTAAATGATAATAGCTTATCTTAAGCAAATTTTTCAGCAAAATACTAGATGGGATTGGGGTATATTTTAATCTAATACATGTATCTCTTCAGAAAGCCAATCTTCGAGAAATATTGTTGGTACCCAGTCAAAGTGTTCTTTTATTTTTTTTTATTAGCCAATGAGTTTCTAGTCTCTGCTTGTAGGGGTGGAATATGGCGCATATTTGAAGAAATCATATTGGCCAATTGGTTCATTGAGTAATTTTTCCCGCTACCGACATTGTATACCTCTCCAAATGCATTGGCTTGAACATCTTTAAGAGCAACTAAGATATTGGCATTAATAATATCTGCAACATGGATAAAATCTCTGCGTTGTTCACCATCTCCAACAATGGTTAAGGGGATGCCATTTCGCATTTGATTTAAGAATATTCTTATCACTGAAGCATCTTGCCCATGGATGGATTGCCTTAGCCCATAAACATTAAAGTAGCGTAGTGAAATGGTTTTAAGATCAAATAAATCACAGTACATCTTACAAAGTTTTTCACCATTGATTTTTGATACCGAATAAGGGTTTAAACAATCGTCTTTTTGAGTCTCAATATTGGGAATAGGATTATGTCCATAGGCGGCTGAGGTTGAGGAATAAATAAAACGTTTTACTTTCGCTTCTCTTGATGATTGTAAAACCACACTGGTTCCGACTGAATTGACACTAACAGTATCGATGGGATTTAGAATGGCTGGCTGAATTCTTGAAATTGCCGCCAGATGAAATACATAATCAACGCCTTCAAATAGAGGACGAATGCGCTCATAATCGCGAATATCATATTGATAATTTGCTGCCAAATCGTTCCAATGAAACGATTTATTTTCACCGAATTCATTGTCAATGACTATGACTTCATGTCCAAGAGTTAGGAGTTTATCGACCAAATGTTAACCAATGAAACCAGCACCACCTGTGACTAAAATTTTCATGGTTTTCTCCTGCGTTATTTTAAGCATAGCCAAGCATGGATCATTTTTCAAAAAATGAAATTTCTTAGGGTTTGAATTAATTTACAAACGATGAACTTGTAAAAAAAAGTCCTTCATTAAGAAGGACTGGAATAAGAGATTTTTTGATACTTTCCTAAGATAAATTTATTAAGCTTTTGGGATAGGTTTTGGGATAGGTTTTGGTTTTGGCAGAGGTTTTGGTGGAGGAGGAGGTGGATTATGCTTAGGCTTAACCACTACCACTGCTGCTAAAGTTTGTGCTGATGATAGATTCCCTGAGAATTCTGAAGCGTCAGAATATGCAAGACTTCCACAAAGTAGCATAGCGCTTCCTACAGCCAAAGAAATTATTTTTTTCATGATATAATCCTGATGTTATTATCACAATTTCAGTATAGGCATAGATTAAATTTAAGTCAAAGTGATGGAAAATAAATCTTTCATAGTGTTTCAAGGCATATATAATTTTAAAAAAATTGAACAATAAACTTTGTTTACAATTTTCACAGAGATGCTTATAATGACTTTGGCCTTGTATAAAGTTTTTTTTTGAACTAAATACTGGGTTAAAACGTATTTTATTATAATTTTATACAATTCAATGAAAGGTTTTTCAATGAATATTACATTAGATATCGATAAATTTTTTGTGAGTCCCTTTGATAAGATGATGAGAGAATTTGATGCGACTCATCCTGTATCTATTTCTCAAATGAAAGAAATTGAAAAGCATGAAAAAATTGCAAAGCTTCGTGATCATGAAATCACTAACAATCCCGATGATGAAATCTGGTCTGGTTTCTAAGCATGAGCATTTGGTTTAAGCCAATCACTATTGAAGATTTACGCAAACGTAATGAAAATACATGTGCCAGTTATTTTGGTATTGAAATTACGGAAATCACTGCTGATTCTATGACAGCTATCATGCCTGTCACTCAAAAAATAAAGCAACCGATTGGTATTGTTCACGGTGGAATGAATGTCGTTTTGGCTGAGACTTTAGCCAGTAATGCCGCCAATTGTGTTGTCGACATTGAAAATTTTTACTGTGTTGGTTTAGAAATCAATATCAATCACATTCGTTCAGTGCGCGAAGGCACCATCACCGCTGTGACCCGTCCTTTTCATTTGGGCAAGTCTACGCATGTATGGCATATTGAATTATTTGATGATCAACAGCGAACCACGGCCATTTCAAGAATGACCGCATCGGTTTTAAAACGTTAACGTTCTAACACTATCTTTTTGACTGCTTCGACCCAAATATCAGAACTATTCAAACAAGGGATGTATTCAAAAGACTCCCCGCCTAGTTTATACCACTCTTCTTGAATACCAATCGAAATTTCCTCCAGTGTTTCTAAGCAATCTGCAACAAATGAAGGACATGCGATTTGTAGTTTTTTAATGCCTTTTTGGGCTAAGAAATGCAGTGTTTCATCAGTATAGGGTTTAATCCAAGGCGTTTTTCCTAAACGAGATTGAAAACTAACGGTGTAATGTTCATGGTTAATTTTAAGCGCTTTGGTGAGTTCATACGCACCAATAAAACATTGTTGGCGATAGCATCCTTGAACTTTAATAATGTCAAAACTACAGCTACCTTCACAAATTGGTTTGCAGCCTATGGCTTCTAATTGATGCTCGGGCAGGCCATGATAACTTAAGATTAAATGGTGATCTTTTTTATATTGGGCTCCAATGGTTTTAACCAATGCATCAAGATAGTCAGGATGATTGAAAAAATCTCGAATAATGTGCATCTCAGGTAAAACTTGTTTTGTGCTGAGTACCTCAAATATTTTTTCAATGCTAGAGCCTGTGGTGGCAGAGGCATATTGCGGATAAAGCGGTAACACGATGATTTTTTCTAGATGTTTGAGTTCTAATAAGGCTTTCTCAATAGAGGGTTGTCCATACCTCATTCCAAAGGCTATTTGGCAATGACTGGGTAACTGTTCTTGTAATTTGGTGGCAAGTTGTTGGGTATGTAACATCAACGGTGAGCCTTCTTCAGTCCAAATGGCTTGATAGTTTTTGGCAGTATTTCGACTGCGAAAAGGTACAATTAACCCTTTCACCAAAATTGAACGAATCAGATAGGGTAGGGTAATGACACGCTTATCCATTAAAAATTCTTTTAAATATTTTTTAACAGATGAACCTTGTGGAGACTCAGGGGTGCCTAAATTGACTAATAAGATGCCGGTAGATTTCATGGATATAAAAAAATAGATAAAAGAGAGATAGAATTAACATTGAATATTCAATAGGTCAAGAATCTATTAGATGGGTTTGCCTTTTTAATGATAAAAATAAAAAAACACCCTCAATTTGAGGGTGTCATATGACTTAGAAAGGGATATCGTCGTCGAGTAATTCAAAGCCTTCATGTTGATCAGCTGCTGCTGGGGCAGGGGCTTGAGTTTGACGAGCCATAGGTGCTGCTGCTGAAGGTCTATTGCTAGGCATTTCACCACCTTGAGCGCGGGTATCTAATAACTGCATTTCATTGGCAATAATTTCTGTGGTATAACGCTCAACGCCTTGTTGATCTTGCCATTTACGCGTACGTAGACTGCCTTCGATATAAATACGAGAACCTTTTTTGGTATATTCGCCAGCAATTTCACCAAGGCGATTATAAAATACAACGCGATGCCATTCTGTTCTATCTTGCTTTTCACCGGTTTGTTTATCTTTCCATGTTTCAGATGTTGCGATAGACAGGGTTGTTACAGCATTGCCATTGGGCATATATCTTACTTCAGGATCACTTCCAACATTTCCGATTAAAATTACTTTATTGATTCCGCGTGCCACGATTTGCTCCAAATATTTAGTCACTAAAATTATAACTGAAAGTTGTAGAGGCCACAAATATTTTGACAATTTTTGACCATGTGAGTTGGTTGACGCAGGATAATGGTTTTTCTATGATGGAAGTTAATAATCTAAGGAGAAGTGTGATGAATATAGGGATATTTAAAGATACTTGTGAACGGTACTTAAATTATTTAGATGGTTTGTATTTTCAGAACGCAAGTATAAGAGAAAAACAAAAAATCCTAAAATCTTTAAGTGCCATCAGTGATTTGAGTAGCTTACGAGATTATTGTTCTGATTGTGAAAGTGATTTGAGTAAATTACAAAAAAATCATTGGAGTATGGTTTGGGTACTGTTGTTTATTTTTACTTTTCCTTTTTCTTTATTATTTTTAATGATTCGTTCTTGGGTGAAATATAAAAATTTTGACATTTTTAAAACTGATGAAGAACTTTTTGTTAAACAACTATTTGATTATTTTGAACAACTGAATCAAGAATTAAGTGATTCTTATTCTTCTATCTTATCATCATTTTCTTCAGGAGATTTTTCTGATGGTGTTTTTAACACACATTTATCTGAACCTCTCAGAAATCATCAACACCATATTGCTGTTGAATTTCCAAAAAATATCCACCCAATTCTTGACCCTTTGTCAGGCGTTAAGGGTATTTCTGAAGAGGTAAGAAAAAGTTTTAAGCTTTTATTAGAAGAGCATGACTCGATATTATTACACGGTCCCATGGGGGCTGGAAAACATCATCTGGTACAATCTTTCTTTAAAAATCTGACTTTCCCGTTAATTAAAATAGAATATGGTGAGATAGCTTATCTTGAGCAAGTATTTGGAATGATCGATGAATTTCTTCAAGAAAATCAAGTTATTTTATTAATTGAGGATATCGATATTTTAAACAGCAAGGATGGTATGTGTCGTAGATTTTTATTAGAAAAACTACAAGATATAGGCAATCAACATTTGATATGTATTGGTATAATCCATGATATCCAACAAATGCACCCGGAATTTCGGCAGTTTTTTGTAAAAGAATTGGAAATTAGCAAACCACATGGTCAAGCTTATCGACAAATCATTAAAGACATTATTTTTAAAGTTAAAGAAAGTTTAAATATACAATTGGATGAGGCTTTTATCCATGAATTAAACGCCAATGATTGCCAAGAATTGTATAAATATGTCGAGGGTTATAGTTTGCAAAACTTGCAATTGATTTTGCGACATTATTTGAGTAAGTTCTTTGAACATGAATCGACTGCCCGCTTGGTGTTATTACAGGATTTTATCTCAAATTTGAAAGCATATCGTCAAAATATGGTCGATTTGAGAGGGGCGGGTCCATCATATGCACCTGTATTTACTAATTCTATTTAAAAAGAACTGTGCGGATGTTAAACTTACTGTTAATTAATCCTTAAAAGAATCAATTTTTTTATGCAAAAAAGATTTGAAAATAAAAAAATTATATTAGGCGTCTGTGGCGGTATTGCAGCTTACAAAACTGTTGAGTTGGCACGAATGCTGCAACAAGAAGGCGCCTTGGTTCAAGTGGTCATGACAGAGTCCGCACAAGAATTCATTGGCGCTCAAACTTTTCAGGCTGTTACAGGCTTTCCTGTATGGACTGCAACCAATGATGCAAGCTTTGAGCGCTCTATGGCACATATTGATTTAAGCCGATGGGCAGATATGCTGATAATAGCCCCAGCAACTGCAAATTTCATGGCCAAAATGACATATGGCATGGCGGATGATTTATTGTCTTTAATTTGTCTTATGGTTCAAGTGCCTATTGTGGTTTGTCCTGCAATGAATGTGAATATGTGGCAACATCCAGCAACTTTACACAATAGCGCCATCTTAGAACAACGTGGTATTTATATTGTTGGGCCTGACGTGGGCTCTCAGGCTTGTGGTGATGTTGGGGCAGGGCGTATGCGTGAGCCTGAATGGATAATGAATGCCATTGACTTGTTGCCAATTTATAATTGTTTGAAAGGAATGCATTTTGTTTTAACAGCAGGGTCTACTAGAGAAGCTATTGACCCGGTGCGCTTTATTAGCAATCGAAGCTCCGGACGCATGGGTTATGCTTTAGCAGAGGCCTTGGTCTTTGCTGGCGCAAAAGTCAGCTTGATTTCAGGTCCATGCCACCAAATGCTGCCACCTGGTGTTGAGGCACACTTTGTAAATACAGCCCAAGAGATGTTTGATGGGGTAAAAGCCATTTTAAAACCAACGGATATTTTTATCGGTGTTGCTGCAGTTGCTGATTATCGGGTCGCTCAACCATCAAAACAAAAAATCAAAAAAAATCAAAGCAATTCATTGAATTTAGAGCTAGAGAAAACAACCGACATTTTAGCCACAGTCAAACAACAAAAACTGGCGAAATGTGTTGTTGGTTTTGCCGCTGAAACACATGATGTGTTAGCGTATGCAAAAGAAAAATTATACAATAAAGCGGATGTGATAATAGCCAATCAAGTCTCTGAAAACAAAGGATTTGAGCAAAATAATAATGCGGTAACTATTTTAACGTCTCAGGATGAAATTCATTTGTTCGAGGCCAGTAAATTAATAATTGCCAAGCAGTGTGTAGAATTTTTAAAAAAATATCTTAAAGATTAGGAAGAATTATGGGAAATTTGGTTCAAGTAAAAATTTTAGATAGTCGTATTGGAGACAGTATTCCATTCCCAAGTTATGCCAGTGATGGCTCAGCGGGATTAGATTTAAGAGTCTGTTGTGATGGTCCCATTCGTATCGAACCTGGTCAAGTTGAACTTTTATCAACGGGTATTTCAATGTATTTGGCTGATCCGAATTATGCGGCAGTACTATTGCCCCGTTCAGGTTTGGGACACAAACATGGTATCGTTTTAGGGAATCTCGTTGGTTTAATTGATTCAGATTACCAGGGTGAAATCAAAGTATCCTGTTGGAATAGAGGTCAACAAGCCTATGAAATTCAACCCGGTGAACGAATTGCTCAGCTGGTGATTTTGCCTGTGGTACAGGCACAATTCAAATTTGTTGAAGAATTTGAAGCAACTGCGCGTAGTGAAGGTGGTTTTGGAAGTTCAGGAAGATTATAAATGGATAAAGTGTATCAAGTCGTTGATTGTGAAGAGAGCATATTTCGTGCTTATGATATTCGTGGTTTAGTTGGTTCTCAACTCAATGAAAATGTGTATTTCACCATTGGTTGTGCTATCGCTCAAATTTTAAAAAAAATTAATCGAGACAATATTGTTATTGCTTGGGATGGTCGTTTGACCAGCGAAGATTATGCACAAGCCTTAGAGCAAGGATTGGGTTTACATGGCATTAAAGTGACTCGCTTGGGGGTAGTGCCTACGGCTTCAATGTATTATGCCACCTGTAAACTGGGCATTGATTGTGGTTTGATGGTAACAGGTAGTCACAATCCTAAAGAATACAATGGTATTAAGATTGTGTTTGCAGGACATACCGCTCAACAAGAACAAATTGCAGAAATTTTAGCGGTTTGTAAAGAGCTACCTCAAACACAAACATATGCAAAAAAAGATTACCACTCAGAAATGGTAGATATCATCTCCCCGTATGTTCAAGAAATATTAGCCGATGTCACCTTGAGTAGACCTCTTAAAGTGATTGCAGATTTTGGACATGGGGTTGGTGCGGTTATTGGACCACAACTTTTTAAAGCATTGGGTTGTGAGTTGATATCATTGTTTGATACAGTCGATGGTAATTTCCCCGCACATCATCCAGATCCAACTATCCCCAAAAATCTTATTGACTTACAAGAAGCGCTTAAGACCCATCAAGCAGACATCGGGCTTGCTTTTGATGGTGATGCCGATAGGTTAGGGGTGGTCACTGCCTCTGGTGAAATTATTTGGCCAGACCGAGTCATGATGATTTTGGCGCAGGATGTCCTTAAAAGAAAACCAGGCTCAACGATTGTTTATGATGTGAAGTGTTCTAAGCAATTAAAAGATGCCATTATCAATGCTGGCGGTCAAGCCATTATGTCACCAACAGGACATTCATTGGTAAAAGGCATTATGCGAACCGAAAAAGCAGAGCTTGC
>DHHZ01000085.1 GCA_002403515.1 Legionellales bacterium UBA4759
GAAAAAATTTGCGACAGAACCGTTAAAAGAGACTAAAATCACACAATTTCATCTTGAACAACAAGGTCTTTTTGCCAGAAGACATGAAAATGCCCAAACTCAACATGCTTTTGACAAAGTCTATGGGCTTATTTCGAGAAATCCTCAATAACTTGGTGCAAATCTAAGCTTTGCACCATATTTAAGGTAAATCATCTCTATTTGTTCTATTTTTGATCTATACTTATGGTGTAGTCAATTTCGTAAGGAATGATCATGAAAAAATTAATGGCTTTATTAATTACAGGATGTTTTAGTTTATCTATGGCTTATGCGTTGGATGCAATGCTAGAACCTAATAAAAACTATCACACATTAAAAGTATTAAACAAAAGAGCGACTTGCCAAAATCGTAGCCATTCATGGTGTTTACAACATCCTATGAAATGCAAACATCATCCAAAAACATTTTGTGCTAATAAACATCCACTTTAATGGATGCTCGGGGTTAAAAATAAAATTAACTCCTCATTTAAATTTCTTGTTTGGGTTCTTGAAAAAAGATATCCCAGCAGTGGGATATCTTTCAAAATTGGCAATCCAACTTTTTCATGTTGAGAATCTCTTTTGGCAATACCACCCAATACCAAAGTATCTCCACTATGCACATAAACACGCGTGTGCATAGATTTAGTTGAAATAATGGGTACGCCTTGTACTCTGCGTCCTGAATCAGAGTCTTGGTTGATATCGATATCCAACATCATGTTTTTATTCGATAAGACGTAAGGTTTTACTTTAAGTCGAAGTAGTGCTTTTTTAAAAGCAACCGAGGTTGCGCCATTTAATGAAGTTTCTTGATAGGGAATATCTTCTCCTGAGGCGATTGATGACTCTTGTTGATTGGCTGTTAAAAGCCGTGGACTAGACATGACCTGAGCACGCCCTTTTCCTTCTAAAGCCGATAACTCAGCATCAATATATTTTTGCCCCAATTGAGAAAATACCATGGCATAAGAAATTGGAGTGGCTTCCAGAGGTATGGCTGCTAAATCCATATTGGCCAAAGGATTTTGTGACTCTGATGATTTAATGGCTAAACGAATACCTAAATCTTTGGCTTCATTTTTATTGATATTGACAATACGTGCCTGAATTTCAACTTGGGTGCTAGGTTTATCGACTCTTTCAATAATCGATGAAATGACATCAATATTATCCTTGATATCAGAAACCCATAAACTATTGGTTGCCTCATCAACAATTAATTTACCAAATGGTGATAGGCAACCATAGGACTTATCTTGTATCATCATCGCGACCTTTTTAACTTCGACAAACTTTAGTATTCGCCAATAAGTATTCAGAGATGGGGCATGAATTTTGTTGTTATCTGTCGATAAGCCAGTATAGGCTTTTTCAATCCAAATGATGCCCTGCATTCTCTGGAATTGAATTTGTTGGGTTTTTTGTAAAAATTCCCAAATCTGCTCCCAAGTTACCTGCTCTAAATGAATATCTAATTTCCCCTGAACATTTTGCCCTATCATAATATTTTCATGTTTGACATCGGCCAATGATTGTAAAAAATAACGAAGTGGAACTTGTTGCAAATGAATAGTCCAAGTTGAAGACCATGTATAAAAACTCATCAGAAATAGTAACCATCTCATCGCCAAACACCTGCCTGAGATGATTTATACAAACAATATCTATGCTTACTTTTTTCTAAACAAACTTTAGATGCGGATATCAATTTAACCAAGCCCAAGCCTGGTACTTTTCCTAATTCAATTCGCTCAATATCTCGAGAAACTGGCTTTATTAAAGCCCACTTTTTGTTATCCAGCTGTATATACCCTAAATATTGATAACGTTGGTTAAATAGCATTTTTTTTGCAGGTTTGGCAAAAGGGTCTTTGCCAATTGCATATATATTATTCATGAGCATCACACAAAATATGGCTTTTTTCATCACAGCACCTCCATATGAATCATTAAATTATCACCTGTTTGCTCAAGCATGATTCTTCGACAAGATATTTCAGGATTTTCAGTCATCAATATTTTCATGAAAGCTAAAAAATTTGCGTATTGTCCTTTGAACCAAATGTCATAACCACCAGAAGGATGTGGACGAAAACGTACAATGCTTAACTGAAATTGCCTACTTGTTTGAACCCAATATTGGATTTTTAGGTGGATAGGCTGCAAATTTCTTGTGAAATTTTTATTTGTTAATCTCTCCTTCTTAGAACGTTCTTGATAGGTATAATACAAAATCAACAAGGACATCGAAAAAAAGATTAATAAACAATACCTAAAACAAACCGCCATTTTCCTGGTTTGATAAAATCCCATTGCTTCACCTCAATGTGTTTCACCCAAATGAATTGATTTAAATTTTTTTCTAACTGAGAAAAGGCTTGCTCTGCCTCTGAACTTCCAAAAATCAAGAGCTCATGTTGTTCAATTTGAATTTTTTTGATTTGAGATTTTCTGTGCTCAAGGTCTTTTAAACTATTTAACAGGTTTAAGATTTGTTGTGTTTGATGATGCTTTATCGGTAAATGAGGCTTTTGTGAATGATTTATGCACAAGTAATTTTTGATGATCAATAACCACAAGATTATTATAAAAAGAAGAATTGTCCTTAAATTTGTGGATTCATGTAATTGCTGGAAATTACACAACATGATAATAACCTCTCACAGCCAGTGATTTGGCGATATACCAAGGGTTTTCGGGTATTTCATCCAAGATTGAGACTTTGATAGGAGATGAGTTGGGCCAAAAATTCGCCTCAAAACCATAAAGCAAATTGGACTGATTTGAACGATTAAATTTGATGGCTTTAGCCGCCCCTAGGGTTGGCTTTTCCCACCAACGCAATAACCATAATGCATTAAAATCTATCTCAACTAAGTTAAGCTTTGTGGCAAGATTTCCAAGAATTTCTAATTGTTCTTGATAGATGATTTCATCAATATAAGCCACTTGATATTGAAAGGCATTGGCATCAAATCCCAAAGGAAATACTGCGTGACGATATGAGCTTTTAGATGTCATTGAATCAATGTCACGCACAGATTGTTGAGTCACATATGTGAATCGTTGAAAATGACAGGAAAAATAAGGTATGCGGTAAACCAAATAAGGATTTTTTAATGCGGATAAAAACACCTGCATTGCAGAGCGTTCATCCAAGGAGAAGGATTTATAAAATAAAAATTCAAATTGGGTGGATAAACCCACCAGGTAAAAATTCGAGGCGAAAAAATCAATGCCAACAAAAATCCTTTTGCGCATATGGACTAGCTTATTAAATTTCCTTAAGCGAGAATGCTACCTGAATTTTAAGACTTTTTCCATCTCGATTGAATTTTATTTTTTAAATTTAGGCACATTTTCTTTGGGTAAATTCTCTAGTACCAATGGAAAAATGGGAATATAGGCTTTTTTAAATCGTTCATATGCAGTGGTTTCAGAAAAATCAAATCCTTGTTTTTTTAAATCCTCTTTACATTTTAAATGTTCTTGATGTTCATAATAAGAATGGAGCATGGCTTTGACATAGATAGTAAAAAAAAGGCTTGCTGGAGCCAATAGCGTTAGATTTCTCATTTCTTTGAAATAATTAAATTGCATCTTTTTCCTCGAGTATTTTTTGGGAAAAAATCATACCATAAATTAATGAAATATTCATTTGAAATTATTCATCTATAAATGTAAAATATTGCAACACTTTTCACATTTATTGGCCCCATGCATTTAATTGAACTCCAGCGAATTTTTGAAACATTTGGGTATTCTTCGATTAACCTTTCTGATGTGTCATCATGTTTAGACTATGAAACACTACACAGCCTTTCTAGTATCGATAATCAATCTTTACTCTCAGTCATTTTAGATAATACTCATCCATTGTGTTTGGCAATTTTAAGAAATCCTGAAATGGCCGATATTTTTTCTAATTCATTGGTCAAATATGATTATCATTTACCTCCTCACTTGATTGAAGCTTGCCAATTTGAATTCGTGTTTACAAAAAAGGACAAAAAGGTCTTAACTGGCCAAGCCAAAAATGGGCTATATTACTTTTTAATGACCGATGAAAGTGATAAGCCTTTTGATTTAAAACCCATCATTCGAAAAGATGGAAGCCACGCTTTTATTATTGAACCTGTAGAAGGGCCCAATCATTTAACTATTGATGAGAACTATTGCGACGAAACAGAAAGTGGTAAATATTTCTATCATTATGCTCATATTAGCATGATAAAAAATGATGCCCGTGTGCGTATATATTTTGATGAAAAACTTCATATCGTTAGAACCTCGGCATTTATCGAAGAAGGTGGAAAAAAAATTACCAAAATAAATCCCGCAACATTAAACATTGTCCCTAGTGATTATCAAAATTTATTAGATATTTTAAAAGGACTCAAAGAACGGCATACCAATAAAATAAAGAACCTAGATTTGGCTTTTACGCCCAAATTTATGTTTATCCAAAATTTAGATCAGCTTCGAATTTGCCAACAAGAGATTCATGAAATTAATCGACTTAAAGCACCATTATATGATTGTCGTGCAGATTATTTAAATCAAGAAACTCATGTCATGGAAGAAAAACCAAAAGCTTTAAAACAAAGTGAGCCTGAACCTGCGCCAATGTCAATTGTACCAAAAAAGTCTCAAACTACTTCGATAATACGGAAAAAAACCAAGTTAGAAATAAAACGTGAACGCATTCAAAATGCTAAAAGAAATCTTGACGCACTTATCACAAACATTCAGGCACTGATGGACTCAGCTTCATCTGATAATAATCACTTTAACCAGGCTCTCGAGAAAATTCTGCAATTGGACTTTATGTTTATACATTTTATCGATGACCTGGATGCACATATTGACTTTTATGAATCGCAAATAGAAGAACTTAAAATTTTATGCTTACTTCATTTACATGCTGCAATACTCACAAATCAGGTTTCTTACTTAGATCAAGTTTATACCCAAGGCCAGTTATACATTGATTCTCTCATTCACCGCTATATGATTGAACTGGTTAAAAAACTCAACCATGGCGTTGGCTCTTTTACTCAATCCGATAAAGAAAAATTCAAAAGAGTGACTGATTTATTACAATTTTACTGTGATAAAAATGAATTATTCGAAGGTTTTTTTGCTTTTCTTGGTAAACAACTGGCCTATAATCCCAGAAA
>DHHZ01000107.1 GCA_002403515.1 Legionellales bacterium UBA4759
GCCGATCTTAGATCCTCAGAAGTATAATCCATTCCTACAAGACTCCCAGGAGAATGTTGTTTTATTTTTAAATTATCCTCAGTTTTTCCGTATCGAACAGAATACAGGTAGACACCCCAATGATAGACAAGTTCTTTTTTTACAAGAGCCTTCATTTCCTCTAATTCATGTTTTTTCATCATTGTATCCACCTATATTCTCTTTCAAGTTCAATTAATGAATATGTGTTTGATGATGGATAAACTTCAGCAACTGGTGCTCATTGTATTTGAGTAAATCTTTACCGATATTTAAATCAAGCATGCGTTTGACATGTTTATTCATATGCAGATTGATTAAACCACACATATGCGGTGGGGATATGAGAATTAAATGCTCGTATTCATGTTTTTTTCTATCCAAATCTAAACAATTTGCAATTTCTCTTGAAAATGCGTCAATATTATTTTTCTTTGGATCTGATGATGAAAAGTTTCCCGCTCCAGCATTACAACGATAGCTACCCTGTCTATCCATTGCAATGTCTATATCTTTGAGTTGATTTTCAGGGTGAGAGATTTCTTTGATAAGTTTGATTTTTTCAGGCCGATGTTGGTATTCATAGATTTTACATGCGCTAGAATCGGCGACGACTACCCAAGTATTTTTATGTCCATTTAACATGATGCACTCCTTACAAAATAAATATGCTAAGGCTTTCATGTTAATAATAGTACAATATTTCAACAAATAAGTGTGAAACGCTTATTTTTTTTAAAGAAAACTCAAAATTGTTTTTTCCAAAGGTTCTCCCTCACTTGGTAGAAGAAGTGATGACAATTGTTTAAGATGATAAAGCATGCTATTGCGCCAAGTAGAGGCTTCAAACAACGATTGAATCATTTTCGCCAATTCTTTGGGTGTACAATCGGTTTGAAGCAATTCAGGAATAACCATTTTATCCAATAGAAGATTGGCTAAACCTAAGTATTTAACTTGCATCCAACGCGTTGCCAAATAATAATTAATCCAACTGGATTTGTAGATAATACATGTTGGTTTTGCCAAAACCGCGCACTCTAAAGAAGCCGTACCAGAAGCCACTACCACAGCATCAGCAGCTTGAACAACATGTTGAGCCTGACCATCAATAAGCTCATAGGCAAAAGGTAATTTTTTTAAATACGGTAAAAAATGTTTCTTATTAAGACTTTTGGCAACTGGAATCACAATCTTTAAATGCTGGTAGTCTTTATTTTTCGATAACAATTTCAAACTTTTAACAATCACTGGCATATGTCTTTCCAATTCCCCTTGGCGACTACCAGGCAGAACGGCTAAGATTTTCTCTTTCATGGACCAATTCAAATCGCTTCTGCAGTCTGATTTATCGGGCAAATTTAATAGGGCATCACGAAGCGGATGACCTACATAACTCACAGCAACCTGCGCTTTCTCATAAATGGATTTTTCAAAAGGCAAAATAACTGCCATATGATCAACACAAGCTTTAATCGTTTCGATTCTTTTGGCTTTCCAAGCCCATATCTGAGGTGAAATATAATAGATGATCGGACACTTGATGTGTTGTTTAATCCATTTGGCCATTCTTAAATTAAACCCCGGATAATCAATGAGAATGACTGCATCAGGGGGATTGTCTAACAAATACTTTTGAGTGACTTGAAAAGCTTTTTTAATAGCCCAAAGGTGTGTGGCAACACCAGATATACCGGTGATTGCGAGTTTAGTTAAATCCAGGATATTATTCATTCCTAGATTTTCTAAATGTTTGCCACCCAAACCACTAATTTTTAAATCAGGCTCAAGCGCTAATATTTTTTTTAGTAAAGAAGCGCCGTGTTGATCGCCTGATTCTTCCCCAGCAATGATGAATAATTGTTTAGCCAAAGCTTCTCTCTTTTTCAATAATGGATTGAATTTGAATGGCAAGCTTCAGTGCTGCAAGACCCGCTTGACCATCGACTTGTACAGCAGAACCTGTTTTGACAGCATTCACAAACTCTTTGATTTGAGCATTCAGAGCATCTTGAGTCTGACACTCAATTTCTTCCGTTTGCAAGAATATTCCATTTTCAGCTTTAGGATTTGGGATAAAACGAGTTAATTTTTGTTGTTGAAAATTAAGTGCGTAATAGCCATCTTCTTGATAGACTCGCATCAATCTTTCTAAACCTGAATAAACTCGACTTGCAGTTAAGTGAGCCACACAGCCATTGGCAAAACTTAAACTGACATTGGCCAAATCAATGGCATTGGTCATCACCGATAACCCTTGTGCATGAATATGCACAACATCACTGTTGACCAAAGACAAAACCAAATCCAAATCATGAATCATTAAATCTAAAATTACATCGACATCACTACCACGTTTTTTAAAAGTCGCTAAGCGTTGGGCTTCAATAAGACGAACTTCTTTGGCCAATTTATGAAATGCTTGGTACGAAGGATTAAAACGCTCTAGATGTCCGACTTGCACAACCAATTGTTTAGCTTGGGCAATTTCAACCAACTCTTGAGCTTGTTCGCAGGTTTGAGTGATTGGTTTTTCAATGAGAACATGGATACCATGACTTAAGCAAAACTTTGCAACATCATAATGCGCCGAAGTAGTAGCCGCAATGCTTACTGCATCAACAGCACCTATCAATTGATTCAAACTTTCAAATACCGGCACCTGAAGTTCTTCGGCAATGAGTTTTGCTTGTGGCAAATGGGCATCAAACACACCAACCAAATCAACCCCATCCATGGTATGGTATTTTTGCGCATGAAAACGACCTAAATAACCAACCCCAATAACCGCACAACGTAAATTTGACATACAAAACTCAACAATATTATTTTTAAAAATTATCGCATGAGTTTTATAAAAAGAAAATGACTATACCGCATGTTCTTAAATCTGAACATGCGGACATTTATTATTGCGCTAATGTTTTACAATCACGTCCAACAAAAAAGACTTTATTCATTTTTGGAGCTGCTCTAAAAATGACATGTTTACACTGGTAAGAACCAACCATAAAGTCATCTGCTTGGTATTCACCCTCAGAGCGAATAATTGGCACAAGGCTTGGGTCTATTTCAGTATTTTCTACACCATCTAAACTGCTCAATAAAGCAATATAGGTTTGATTATTATAACCATACAAGGTCACATCAATTTTTTTATCTTTCATGGAATTCGCCACTTCGCGCATTTTGGTGTTCATCATTTTAATTGCTTGCTCTTCCATATGAATAGGATTGTTATCAGCCATAACCACTGCTGAACTCAAACCCATAACTGCAGAAATTAAGACGTTCATGAATATTTTTTTCATACTTAAAAACTCCAAAAATAGTTTCTATTTATTATCTGGGCAAATGCCCAGATGCATATTAGAAAGCTTATTCAAAGAGGACAAGCAAAATAAAAGGTTTTACACTTTCTTAACAAAGCCTTTAGATTTCGTTAATTTTTGAAAAAATTTTAACCAAAACGGTAATAGATTCGGGTAAAAATTCCATAGAGGAAAGGCATGAAGTCTGCTGATGGATTAAGTTCTGATTCACCATCGCCTGCTGTATAAATAAAGGCGAATTCTCCCATCCAATGTTCGCTAAATCCATAGTTTAAACCAACACCAAAGGTCGGTGAAATGGCCTCATTTTTTAAAAGCTCATCTTGACGATTTAACCAGGCAGCTCCTGCTGAGGCAAAAAGTCTTAAATGCGTATCTTGCCAGGGCACTAAAAACTTACCTTGAAGATTTAATGTGTAGGTATTGGTTTTAAACGATGTTTTACCATCATTTTCAAACGCATAAAGACTGTCAGGATCAAAGGTAACGGTCGCATCGGGGTATTTCCAATAATTAAACTCAACTTGAAATTGTGGAATAACTTCCATTCCACCACCAACGCCCCACAACAGCCCCCCTTCTTGAACTTCGACTGGCGTTGACATGGATAATGCCAGGTTCTGATTAGAAACATTGGGGACTAATGCTCGCCATGTGGTTGAGCCATAGCCCAAACCTGCCCCTACATACCATGGGTTTTCAGGTTTTTGCGCATGAACCAAAGATGAAGCGAAAATGCCTAAAGCCATCCATATCAATTTTGACACTGCAGTTCCTTGAATTTAAAATTTAGCAAGCCAAACCAGTTCCATTACACAGTAAGCCATTATTGGTCAAACCGCCTTGCTGATAACAACGCCAGTCTTGTAAACAAGTTTCATAAGAAGTATCTTTTTGGAATTGGCAAGCTCTTTCAATACTGCCAAAAGTATTGATCATTCTTTTATAAACCAAGGGAACATTGTTACACATACGCGCAGGCAAACCCGAGGCTTGACAATGACATTGCGCAACTTGTTGGAAAGATCCACAGAAATTAACGTCATCGGCAGGTGTTGCCTGAGGACAATTTGAAGAAAAAGCAGTGAATGAAAACAAATAAAAACATGCCCCCATTAAATATTGATTCAATCCCTTTAAACGCATAAAAATTTCTCTCATTGAAACAGAAAAGAAATCATACAACGATTTCTTGTGGACTAAAAGACATAATATAAAAAAAACATCAACTGTTGCCAGATGATGTTTCTTTAGTAAAGACAAAAACAATCAGAAAAATTATTCGTCTGTTAAACGAAAATATTTTGTTCCAAAATAACGTAATAATTTTTTACGAATGGTACCACGGCTGATACCTAAAAGTTTTGCCGCTTGCAATTGGTTGCCACGTCTTTTTTCCATAACTGCTTGTAAAAGTGGTGGTTCAACTTCACATAAAATCATATCGTAAAGGTCTTGGATATTTTTGTTTTTGTTTTCGGCTAAAAAACGAGAAACAAGATTGTAAACTAACTCTTGAAGAGCGGGTTCTTGTTTGATGATGGTTGGTTCTGCCTGAGTTTTGATATCAGCTAAAGTCATTTTAACTTCCTTATCTTGGTTAAATCAACATCTTTTCCAAAGTGCTTAGATAAAATCATTAAGCGATTAGAATTGTACATCAAGCCATAAATATAAGCCAGTATTTTTAGCACAAATTTTAAAAATTAAGGAGGAAAAACTTCCTCCTTAATGATTAATCTTGAGCGAGTAAATGATTGACTCTGGCAACATATTCAGCGGGATTGTCCAAATGACCACCCTCTGCTAGAACAGCTTGCTCAAACATCATTTTTGACCATTGTGCAAACAATTCATCATCATGAATTTGATGCATTTTCTTGACCAATGGATGATTGGGATTGACCTCTAAAATAGGTTTGGTATCAGGAATTTGTTGACCTGTTGCTTTTAAAATTCGCTGCATTTCTAAACCCAAATCATTTTCATCTGCCACAATACATGCAGGGGATTGTGTCAAACGAGAGGTTGCTCTAACTTCTTTAACATCATTGATAAGAATTTTTTTCATTTGCTCAATCATAGGTAGCATTTCTGAAAAATCTTCTTGTTTTTCTTCACTGTCTTCTGGTAAGTCTATCTTGCCTTTAGCGATTGATTGCAGTTTCTTACCCGCATATTCTGAGAGATAACCGACCAACCACTCGTCAACCCTATCACTTAACAACAAGACCTCAATACCCTTTTGTTGAAAAATTTCCAAGTGCGGGCTTGTTTTGGCTGCATTATAACTATTGGCAGTAATGTAATAAATCTTATCTTGGTTTTCTTTCATTCGAGCTATGTATTGGTCTAGTGATACATTTTGCTCTGATGTTTGTTGATGGGTGCTTGAAAATCGCAATAATTTCGCAATTGATTCTTTATTGGCATAATCTTCCATGGGCCCTTCTTTAAGAACGTTCCCGAAGTTTTGCCAGAATGTTTGGTACAATTCAGGTTCATTTTCACTCATCTTTTCTAACATACTAAGTATGCGTTTGGTGCATGCAGAGCGAATAGCGTCAACTTGTTTATTCTCTTGGAGAATTTCTCGTGAAACGTTCAAAGGTAAATCACTGGCATCAATCACACCTTTAACAAAACGCAGATATCTAGGTAAAAACTGAGTCGCATCATCCATAATAAAAACGCGTTTAACATAAAGTTTTAGACCATGTTTAGCATCATGCTGCCATAAATCAAATGGTGCTGTTTCTGGGATATACAATAAACTAATGTAGTGTTGTTTACCCTCTACATGATTATGGGACCAAGCCAAAGGATTTTGAAAATCATGGGTTAATGATTGATAAAATTTTTGGTAATCTTCTTCGGTAATTTCAGATTTGTTAAGCGTCCATAGAGCGGTGGCTTTATTAACAGTTTCAAATTCGTCATTGGCAGTATCTTTGGCCTCATCTTCCACTTTGGCTAATTTTTTCATGCAAATTGGCCAAGCGATGTGGTCAGAATACTTGGTAATAATTCCTCGAATACGCCAGTCACTTAAAAACTCTGTTGCATCATCGCGCAAATGTAAAATAATATCTGTACCACGTGAGGCTTTTGGACGATGTTCTATGGTAAATTCACCTTCACCACTGGATTCCCATTGAATGGCTTCTGATTCAGCTAAAGATGCTTTTCGACTCAGAACAGTCACTTTATCAGCCACAATAAAAGCAGAATAAAAACCAACACCAAACTGTCCTATCAAATGAGAATCTTTAGATTGCTCGCCTGTCAAATGGCTTAAAAATTCTTTAGTGCCTGATTTGGCGATGGTTCCTAGGTTTTGAATGGCTTCATCCCAGTTCATGCCAATACCATTGTCAGAGATGGTCAGGGTTTTTAATTTTTCATTATAGGTCACATTGATTTTTAAATCAGAATCATTTTCATAAAGCTTGGCATCACTTAAGCCAAGAAAACGTAATTTGTCCAATGCATCAGAGGCATTTGAGATCAATTCCCTTAAAAAAATCTCTTTGTTAGAGTACAAAGAATGAATAACCAAATTTAATATTTGTTTAACTTCGGCCTGAAAGCCCATGGTTTTTGTATCTGCCATCTTTACTCCAAATCAGTTAATGATATATGACGATACAAAATTAAATTGGGATGAATTTTAAAATTTCAAGGGAATGTAAGAAAAAAAACATGCTAGCAATGCTAGCATGTGTCATCTAGCGACTGTAATACAAGGCAAATTCAAGTGGGTGTACTGCCAATCGTGACATGGCAATTTCCTCATCCATAAATGAAATTAAGGTATTGACCAATTCTAAACTCATGACACCACCATTTAATAAGAACTCATAGTCTTGGGATAATGCATCTCGCGCTGTTTCCAAAGATGATGCCAATTGAGGAATTTTGTTTTCTTCTTCGGCAGACAAATGATACAAATTGTTTTCCATGGCTTGGCCAGGAGAAATCTTCTTTTGAATACCATCAAGACCTGCCAAAAGCATCGCTGTAAATGCCAAATAAGGATTTGCCATACAGTCTGGGAAACGAACTTCAATTCTTTTGGCTTTAGGATTGGTGACCAAAGGAATACGAATAGCAGCAGATCGGTTTCGATAGCCATAAGCCAAATAGGTCGGTGCTTCATAACCTGGCACTAAGCGTCGATAACTGTTAATGGTTGGATTGGTGATGGCATTGAGTGCCTTGGCATGATGTAAAATACCACCAATGTAGTGTAAAGCCATTTCAGACAAACCACCGTATCCATCTCCTGAAAAAAGATTTTCACCATTTTTTAGTAAAGATTGATGACAATGCATCCCGCTGCCATTATCGCCAACCAAAGGCTTCGGCATGAATGTTGCTGTTTTACCAAATTGATGGGCAGTATTGTGGATTACATATTTTAATAATTGGATCTCATCAGCTTTTTGAGTTAAAAAACCACATTTGGTGGCAACTTCACATTGATTAGCTGTTGCAACTTCATGGTGATGCGCTTCAACGACAATGCCCATTTGATGAAGTGTTGCTGAAATCGCAGAACGAAGATCTTGAGATGAGTCAACAGGTGGTACTGGAAAATAGCCACCTTTTACTGAAGGACGATGACCATGGTTTCCACCCTCAATAAGTTTTGAGGAGTTCCATGCCGCTTCATGGGAATCAATTTGATAAGAAACCCGACCCATGTCGTTTTGCCAACGCACGTCATCAAAAATAAAAAATTCTGGTTCTGGCCCGAACAGAACACCATCAGCAATACCGGAGTCTTGCAAAAATTTTTCAGCTCTCATGGCGATGGTTCTTGGATCAAAGGCATAGTCTTGACGTGTGGTTAAGTCTTGAACTTTACAACGCAAACTGATGGTTTTATTGCGATAAAATGGGTCAATGATAATTGGGGCATCAAAACAAGGAATTAATGTTAAATCAGAACAATTAATCTCCTGCCAACCTTTAATAGAAGAACCGTCGATGGCTTTACCCATGGTTGCAAAATCACTATCAATCATTTGCACAGGAATGGTCACGTGGTGCTCTTTTCCTTGTAAATCTGAAAACCTTAAATCAACAAATTCAACATGTTCTCGTTGAATAACATCTTGTAAATCTTGTAATGACATGACCAACTCCTAGGATATAATAGAGTTGATTATCAAACTTAAATATATAAGTGTCAATCTCAGTACATGTTGTTTTTTTGGAAAAAAATTGATAATAAATACTTAAGTCTTGAATACTGATTAATAACCATCAATCAAACTCAATATTTTGATATTGAACTTCTAAATAATCATGAAAATGATGAATTCCTTTTTCAAGAATTGGATGAATTTCAGGTTGAATTTCCAATTCCGACTGTGAACGATAGAGCGCTACCTTTCCCTGTTGTATTGCACAACATATCTCATCATCCTCTTTAGCTGTGTCTAAATAAAACTCCCTAGAAAGATTAGCGAAATCAGGATTTATTGATAAGGCTTTAAAATTAAAAAAGAAATCCACATGATTGATAGTTTCAGTGGCAGATATAGGCTTTAATGTACTTATTACTATCATATATGGGTATACTTCTATCATTGTAGAGGGGTAAATAGTCATCCAAATCACTTTATTTAATGAAATTAATTTTGATATTGCCTGCAAAGCAGAACTGTAGTTCATGAATTTTTCAGAATTTAATTTTTTTATATTTTTATGTAAATCAACAATCTGTAAACTAAAACCACTTCCCACATGCCATTCTAGATTTTGTACATCCACCAATGAACGAAGTCCTGGATGAATAGCAGGAACATGATAATCATCTAAATAATTTTCTATAAATATTTTCCAATTGTATGGGGCATGAAGCGTCTCAGAACTATGAAAAGTATAATCTTCAAAATTGATTAACTTTAATAATTCAATGGTATTTGAATCCATTGAAGGTTTTTTTTGGATGAAAAATAAGTCATTCCATTCAAACACTGTTTGTTTTTTTAAAGAAACACAAGGCACTGTCTCAAAATGAGGGGCCTTGGTCAATTGGCCTTCTAAATTATAATTCCATCGATGAAACGGGCAAGTGATAGAAGAGACTTTACCAGAATTTTTTAATATCAATGCTTGATGGTGCTGGCAAATATTTTTTATACATTCGATACCAAATTGATTGCGAAGAAAAATTAATTCATCATCAAAGCGTTTAGACACCCAGTAACTCCCAAGTTCTGGTATCATTTTTTCATGACCAAGATATAAGGACTCATTTTTGAAGATGGTGCTTAATTCTTTGTTAAAAACAAAATCATTTGCATAAATTTCTGTTTTATAAGTTTTCTTCATTTTGGCACCTAAAATAATGTTGAAATTCCTATGAAAATTTCATATTGATAATCTAGCTCCTTTAACTCTTGATTTAAATGATTGGAGATTTTTATTAAATCTTTGCTGTTAAAATCATTATCTTTCTTTAAAATTAAACTCACAAACATTTGTTGGCCTAAATAGCGAATACGGATTTTTTCAATTTCAACGTCAGGAAAATTGATATCCATGATTTGAATAATGTTTAATTGAATAGTCTCTGTGACTGATGTATTTATGTTCCCATCTAAAAGCTCAATAAATCCCTCTCGAATAATTCTTATAGGTTCAGGGATGATGAATATTACAAGAACGATAAGAACCATTGGGTCGATATATTTGCTAAAGTAAGCATAAGAGGTTTGATCAATTAACCAAGCTATCACAAAACTCATGACCAAACCCGCTGATTGAACAATGTCTATGACCCAATTTAATGCAAGAATTTCTAAAACCTTACTTGGTTCTTCACTATGACTCGCTTTAACATATAAATACATCACGATACAAACCAAAAGAAAAATGAATTGAAAAATGATAATTTCCAAAAAATTTTCAACATATTCATGTTTGATAAATTGATTTATGGAATTATAAGCTGCAAAAAGACATGCTAGTAAAATTAAAAATGCTTGAAAAATTGCTATCATGGACTGTATTTTCTGAAAGCCTAGAGGAAATTGTAAGGTTGGTTGATGAATTTTTTTCTTAGAAAGATTCAATAAAATGAAATACCCAAAAGTCAACATAAAACAATAGGCTGTATCAAACATTATCGCAGAAGAATTATTTTTTAATCCTATCCAAAAACATACGATAGCACCTAATAAATTGATAACAATCGTATATTTGATAGTTTTTTGCTCATTGTACAATGCTTTGATTTCTTTCATATAAAAATTAAAATTTGGCCTTAATATAATTATAGCTCCTAATATGGATTTATCTTCGTGTTTCTAATTTAGTTCATATCCTATCGCTTAAAAAATTACATTAATCCACTGAACTTTTGACTTAGAACGTACAAAAGATGTACGATATGAGTATGACATATTTATCTGATATTCAATGAAGACATTTCAATACCATGCCGTAAACCCACAGGGGCAAAAACAAAAAGGAACAATTGATGCCAACACTGATGTACTAGCCAAACAACACTTAAAAAAACAAGGATTGATTGTTCTTAGTATTCAAGAAAAACAAAAACATTTTTTTCATTTTGAAAGACAGCCCAACAATCAAGATATATGCCTTTTTACTAGACAACTTGCCACCTTTCTTGCTGCTGGTATTCCGTTAACCGATGCCTTACACGGCATGATCCAAGAACAATCACAGACTTTAATGCGCCCTATTATTCAAGGTATCTATCAAAAAGTACTCGAGGGTTACTCACTTGCACAGGCATTAAAACAATATCCAAAACTGTTTTCAAAACTCTACTGCGCAACCATTTATGCTGGTGAACAATCCGGACAATTGGATAACGTACTTGAGCAATTGGCCAATTACATTGAACATCTTCATCACGCCAAACAAAAGATTCAGCAAGCACTCATTTACCCCAGTCTAATGATTGGTGTTGCACTTATCATCATTTTCTTTCTCATGACCCAAGTAGTTCCCAAAATTCTTTCCATTTTTGATGACAATCAACAAGCCCTGCCATTGATGACCAAAATCTTGATTGGCATGAGTCATACACTAAGTATCGCCTTCCCATTCATCATTGTATTTTTGTTATTGTTGGGTTGGCTTATTTATCACAAAAGAAACGATATCGCTTGGCGTCGGCGCTGGCATCAAAAATGGATTGAGTACAGTATTTATCGACGTTTTATTCAAATGACGCAGGTACCTCGCTATTTACACACCATGCGAATTCTTTTGTCTTCTGGGGTGAATGTCATTGACAGTATGAATGTATCTAGCCAATTGATGACGAATTTAATTGTTCAAGATAAATTTCAAGAAGCCACACAAAAGGTTAAAGAAGGCGTTTCTATCAGTCAGGCACTTTCTCAAACTCAATGGTTATCCAATATGACCATCCACCTCATTCAAAGTGGAGAAAAAAGTGGTCAAATTTCTGAAATGCTTGAAAGAGCGGCCACTCAAATTGATACAGCAAGACAACAATGGATGGACACTGGATTAAAACTCCTAGAGCCCATGATTATTCTTCTTATGGGCGGATTTGTACTTTTTGTTGTGTTAGCGATACTATTGCCTATTTTTCAAATGCAACAATTGGTATAAAATGTATTAAACTTTTTTTTAAGGTATGAATTATGTCAAAACAACAAGGGTTTTCATTAATAGAGATTATGGTGGTGGTTGTCATTATGGGTATTCTTGCTGCCCTTATTGTGCCTAATATCATGAGCAGACCCGACCAAGCTCGCTCTGTTAAAGCCAAACAAGACATATTGGCACTCGAAAATTCTCTAGAACTCTATCGACTTGACAATGGTTTTTATCCAAGTGAAGAGCAAGGTTTAGAAGCATTGGTGGTACAACCTGATATCGAACCCTTGCCATTAAACTGGCGTAGTTACTTAAAAAGCCTACCCAAAGATCCATGGGGACACCCTTATCATTATCTCAATCCTGGCGAGCATTCAGAAATTGATATTTTTAGTGATGGCGCCCCAGGTGAAAAAAACAAAGTTATTGGCAATTGGTCTGAGTAATGAATAAAAGACAACAACTTGGATTTACCTTAATCGAAGTCATGGTCGCCTTGGTTGTTGTCAGTATTGGTCTTGGCGCCCTTCTGGCAGCCACCTCACAAAATATAAGAACTTATCAAAGACTTCAAACCCACATGGCTGAAAACTGGGTCAGTTTGCAAACTGTTAATATGCTAAGAATTGGCTTAATTTCACTGCAAGACAATCAACCCAGTTTTACCGTCACACGCATTAAAAATTTAAAAATTTATTCTAAAGTGGAAAAAAAAACCACCAGCCTCCCCTTTTTAAAACAAATTAAAATATCGACCCGCGCCTTACCTCGTGGAGCTTATGATCAAATCAATTATACCTACACCTATGAATCTAATACCTAAGCAAAAAGGCTATACCCTTGTTGAGATTCTCGTTGCTCTCATGATATTTTCCATTTTGTCTGTTATCACGACGATGGCGATGAAGAAAATCTTTGGCCAATATGATGACCTTAAAAAAAACTACCAATCTTGGCAAAACATCAACCAAGTAATTCAAAATTTAAATGAACAAACCCAGCAGCTGATTAGACGCCCAATTAAAGCCAATGATGAACATTTATTTCCTGTTTTTATTGGTCAACCAGACTATGTGGAATGGACCTACACCCAAACAGCCACCCAACAACTCAAAAGAATTGCCTATTCATGTAAAAATCAACAACTCATCAGACGTCAGTGGTCAGTTCTAGACCCTATCTCCCGAAATAGTTATCATGATACGGTATTAATCAAAAATTTACAGGAATGCCGATTTCGTTACCTTTATCAAAACCGAGATATCAAGGCCATGTGGATACCCAATCGTTACATCCCATCACCACGTGGAATGCAACTGATTTTAACTTGGAATAACCAACAAACCATTCAGTTGTGGTTTGCATTACCCCCATTTATTTATGAAATACAATCGCAATAACCAACAAGGAAGCGCTCTCATCAGCGCTCTTATCATCGTGATGTTGATTGCCAGCGTGACAACGGCCTGGATCAGTCAAACTCATTTTCATGTGCGTTATCAAAAGCTCATCAATGAGAATGCACAAGCAACCTGGTTGGCTGATGGTGCTAAAATCTGGACTGTACAAATTCTTAAAAAAACAAAATTCAAACAAACCAATCCTATCTTAGCTACACTACATACCAAAAACATCCCCTTACCACCCCAATGGAAAATTGAAGCACAAATTAGCGATGCTCAAGCACTTGTAAATTTAAATACCATATCCGAGCAAAGCATGCGCCTGACCTATTATTTACTCATCAAAGACCTTTTGGGTGATAGTCATCGTGCAAATATCAATGATATTTATTATGCTAGTATTACCTGGCTAGACCCCAGTCTTTTAAGGCAACGTTATCAAGAATTTAAAGCCCAATATGCTCAAAAAAAACCACCTTATTTACCGGGTGGCCAACCCATGCAAACCCTGGATGAGTATCGCTTAATCAGTGGCATGACCCCGCAAATATTTAAGATTCTCAAACCTTATATTACTGTCATTCCAGAAAGTGTTCCCATTAATCTCAACACCTGTGATGAAAAAATAATTAAAAGTTTAAGGCCTGGGCTTAAAGACAATGAAGTAAAAAAGATAATTTATGCAAGAGGAACTCGCGGATTTAGCACAAATAATGAACTCTTTGCGGTGTTACAAGAATTTAAAATTCCTGTTCAAAATGTAACCACACAAAGTCAGTATTTTTGGCTGAGAGTAAAAATAACGGCGCCCTCTGGACGCCGTTTTATATCAAAATATTTGATTTATCGAAGATTGGTGAATAAAACCAAGAACACAAAAGTCGTTGTTCTTCAACAATTCACCAACGATTAGCCGGTGAAGTGACGTGGCAATAACAACCAATAATCCCCAGACTCACTCATGAGGTTTGCAATTTTGGTCGCTTTGTCACCAGCGCCCCAATAAATGTCACCTCGAATAGGACCGCGAATGGCACCACCAGTATCTTGGGCAACCATCACGCGATTTAACGGCTTGAAATCACCATCGGTATTCACCGGATGCTTGGTGGTTAAAAATAACGGCATACCCATAGGAATATAACGTCTATCTACAGCCATCGAGTATTTTGGAACCAATACGGATTGATGCGCACCACTGAAATCACTATTGTCATATTTGGTAAAATAAACATATGAAGGATTTCGATAAACCAATGATGACATTTTCTCTGGATGTTTCGCAAAATAATCACGAATATTTTCAATAGATGCTCTAGCTCGACTGATAAAATGTGAATCAATGGCCATTTGCGCTAATGATTTATAACGATGACCGTTTTCATTATCATAAGCAACAAAGCATTTTTTACCATGCCCGAGATCAATCACCCCTGACCCTTCAATTTCAAGTGCCATTGCATCTACGGGATTTTTTAACCAAGCAATGACTTTGGCCTTACCTGCTAATGCACCTTTATAAATTTCTGCACGAGAGAATGCTTTTGCACCTCGACGTGGCGTTTCATACAATGGTGTATTGTACTTTGAACTTCGTGTTAAACTGCCTTTAAATATTGGCGAATAGTAGCCTGTAAATCGACCCTTACTGGTATTTCTCCAGTGATAAGGTTTGAAAAAGTCCTCAAAAAAGCCTTTTGCTTCTTCTTCACTGGGATTTTCTAATTGATGAGCCACTTGGCAAATAGGCAACCAATCTTTGACTTTCAAAGAAACCATGCGACTACCCACTCGAGTATTGGGATTCATTTTTTCCCAAACCTCACAGGAGTTTTCAAAAGCTTGGAAAGACTTCACCACATCAGCATTTTCCCACTGAGGCAGTTGATCAAAATCTGTGGGTTTTAAGTTGCTTGCCGAAACAGTTACAGGAGACTTCACAAATTTTTCTCGATCACGACGAGGTGATTTTTTAATTTGTTTTGCAACAGGCATTAAAACTACAGTAGAGACGACAGCTAAAAGAGTTACAATCAGAATTTTTAAATATTTTTTCATGGGTACTCCATAACAAAAACAATTAAGCCACATTATATCAAAAAAAATAAATAATGTACATATTATGATCAGAAAAATCATGCATAGCCATTTAAAACTGAAATAATGTTTGAAATTTTCTCTTCAATAAAAAGCGAGAGACACAACATTTGTTTTTGTGATAAGTCATTGAATTTCAGGTATTTTTAACGATATACTGCTCAAAGGAGATTTAAAAAGGAAATTGCCGTGGATAGAGAGCATGTTTTTGAAATAAAAAAAATTAATGAAATTCTTAAACAAGAACCTACAAAAGCCCTAGAAAATGGCAAAATTGTTTTTTTACCGTCCGATGGATTTTTTCTAGAAATCCATGAACAATCACTGCTTAATGAGAAAATTTTAGCGCCTAAAGAAAAAAATATCAGTTATCAATATAACAAAAAAAAATTATCAGGTGTGAGTAAAAATTATCTCAAAACACCCATCGCTGAATATACAGCTCTGATGATGCATCGTTATACCGAATATGCACTTGATTTAATTTCACAACTTTTTCCAAACTACAGAAATCATTTGAAAATTGGTCGTACATGCTTTGGCCCTCCACAAATTAAAAATCAACAACTCTCCCTTTTAAATGATGATACCAAGCTTCACATCGATGCCTTTTCTTCTTCGCCAGTGCAAGGTCAACGAATTTTAACAGTATTTACCAATATCAATCCTCACCAAAAACCCCGTGTTTGGCATGTTGGGGAATCCTTTGAATCGGTCTTAAATCAATTTGAATCCTCTTTACAACCCTATAATCCTTGGAAATCACATTTGATGAATATTTTTGGATTCACCCAATCAAAGCGAACTGCCTATGATCATTTTATGTTACAGCTTCATGATAATATGAAACTTAATCAAAAATATCAAAATGAAGTGGACAAATGCACGATTGAATTTCCTAGTGAATCCACTTGGATAGTGTATACCGACCAAGTCTCCCACGCTGCCCTAGATGGTCAATACCTTTTAGAACAAACTTTTTATTTACCTATTGAAGCTATGGAAGATAAAGCGAACTCGCCACTTTATCAGTTCCAATCCAGAATGCCTCAACAAAAATTAATTTAATAAATTTTAAACACTTTGGATACATATTTTTATGGAAGTTTTTGAAATACATACATCAAGATCGCAATACTTGTCTGATTTAAATACTTGGGCCTATAAATCAGTTTTGGAAAATATTATTCATATCAATGATTTTGAGAGACATCCTACAAACTTACATCCTGAGTTTGTGGCTCGATTAAAAACTTTATTACCTGGCTTAAAAAACCATTGTTGTAGTTGTCCAGAAAAAGGTGGTTTTATTTATCGATTGGATGATGGAACATGGATGGGGCATGTATTAGAGCATGTTGTTATTGAATTACAAAAGCTCGCAGGGGTACCTTGTTCATTTGGACAAACTCGTCAATCATCTTTAGGCGATGGGATTTATTACATGGTTTTTGAATCACCGCATCCTAAAATTGCTTATCAAGCACTCAAACTTGGTATCGATTTGGTCACTAAACTTTTCCATCAACAAGATTTTGAGTTAGACGCTGCACTAGAAACTCTAAGCGATATTTCTCAAGAATTTCTTTTAGGTCCCAGTACTTTTTTAATTGCCAAGCAAGCCAAACTTCATAAAATTCCTATGATTAGACCAAGCGATTACAATTGGCTACAACTGGGTTTTGGAAAGTACTCCACCGACTTTACTCCAGGAATAACAACAGATATCAGCTCAATTTCTGTCGATTTATCCAAAGACAAAGCCCTCACAAAAGAATTATTGGAACGCTTTGGTATCCCCGTGCCACAGGGCAAACGAGTCAATACCCAAGAAGAGATTCTAAAATGTTTCAAGGATTGGCAAGAATTAGTTATTAAACCTGCGGATAAAAATCGCGCTAAAGGGGTGACTTTAGACATTAAAACACCCAACCAAGCCATTGGAGCTTTTGAAGAAGCTCAAAAATATTCAAAAAACATCTTGGTAGAAAAATTTTACTCAGGCACAGATTATCGATTATTGGTCATGAACCATGAAGTGGTCGCTGTTTTAGCTGGATTAAACCTAACCATTGAAGGCGATGGAAGCTCAACAGTAGAAGACCTGATCATCAAAAAAAATCATGATGAACAATTACTCGATGGTGACCGCACCACCATCAAAGAATTAGAGTTTGATATGGCTCTTCAAGTTCTCCTTGAGAATCAAGGTGTCAATTTAAAAACGATTCTGAAAGCCAAACAAAGTATTCATGTAAGGAAGCATTGCAATATATCCATGAGTATCGAAGTCGACGCCATTCACACCAGTATTTTAAAACAAGCCAGTCTTGCAACAAAAATTCTTCATTTAAAAATCGCTGGTATTGATTTAATTGCCAAAGACATACGCCAGCCCCTTTTGCCAGATAATGGTTGTTTTATCGAAGTTAATGCAGGCCCAAGTCTTTGTCTCCATGAACAACCTATCACGGGTAAACCACAAATGGTCTCCGAACTTTTGATTAAGGATTTAGCACAAAAACATCAATTTTCAAAGTTTAAAATGGCCTGTGTTGCAGGCAAAAATTCAGATATTTCTTTTTTACCAGAATTATCCAAAGTTTTTCAGAGCTTATCGTACCAGGTTGGGAGTGCTACGACCCAGGGTGCATACTTGAATTCTAAAAAAATTGATTATCAATTCCACCAACTCCAAGATAGCTATAATGCAATTTTAATGAATAAAGAAATTGATTTTGCCATTCTGGAAACGACCACCAATTCATTAAAAGACTATGGAATGCCTTTGGCTAAAGGTTATTATGATTGGATAATCATTTTAGAACCTGATAAACAACATGAATTAAACTTTCAAACCATTGGAGAAACCAATGCTTACTTTAAAACGCTAAGAACAGCTATTGATGCATCCCATGCTCAAAGTCATTTTATTTTAAACGCCGATGAACCGATACTTTGTGATTTATGTGAATATTCTGAAGGTAAAAATATTTTCCTGACACAAAAATCTGACTTTAATCACTTTGCAAAGTTTATCCGAGAAAATGATATTGTGGTACAGCGTCAAAATGACAAGATTTTAATTCATTATCCTCATGTCGAATATCTAGATTATCAAGCACAACTTAATAATCCTTACATGGATATGGCCTTATTATTTTTAAAAAAACATACCAAAGCAGAGCATCATTTATGATTTTTCAAAAAGTTAAATTCCTGAATCAAGTCAATCGATGGGGCCGTGGGCATAAAATTGAATTGTGTCTTCACCAAGATAAAATCCATCTTCCAGAACATGCACTCATGCAAAAGTTTTTCTTGGCATTAAATGCTCATGATTTTATAAATTATCACAGCCCACGACTTAATCTTATTGAATTTTTAAAGCAAATCTATGAATTTATTTTCCAGACGAACCCTGAGATTTGTGAAATCCCAATCCCTAATGAGAGTTTTTTCTATTTAACGATTAGTTATGATGAAATTGAAAGTGCTCAAGCTTTTATTGAATGGGTTGAAGATTTTTGTGAACATTTCAGTGAAACTCAAATCCAATCCTATAAAACCACATGTATCGCAATACAAGAGCTTTATGAAGATGTACGTCTTGGACCAAGCACGCAAGCAATTACTTCTGCAGCAATTGAACAAAATATTCCTTTTATAAGACTCAACAATCAATCTTTAATTCAATTTGGACATGGCTATAAACAAAAAAGAATTGAAGCCGCCAACATCGATAGCACCCCTTACATTTGTGAAGCAATCGCTCAAGATAAAGAACTCAGCAAAAAAATATTTATTAGCCATGATGTACCCTGCCCTTATGGAAAAAATATTACAACCATTGAAGAAGCGATTCTTTTTTTTAGGACCATAGAAAAACCTGTTGTCATCAAACCACTGGATGGCAATCAAGGCAAAGGTGTGACTGTCAATATTCAAACCGAAGAAACGCTTATTCATGCTTTTACATCAGCAAAAAAATTTAGCGATGAAGTTCTGATTGAATTACATGTTCAAGGTGAAGATTATCGATTATTGGTTGTGGGTCATCAAATGATTGCGGCGGCAAAAAGAGAGCCTGCTTCAATTATTGGAGATGGTCAATTGACTATTCAAGAGCTTATTACACTTGAAAACGAAAATCCTCGCCGAGGCACAGGTCATAATAACGTCCTGAGTCGCATTGTGATTGATGATTTGGTTCTGCATTATTTGGAAGAACAAGAACTTTCTTTAGAATCAATTGTGGCTAAAGGACAAAAAGTTTTTCTTAGAACCAATGCCAATCTATCAACCGGTGGGCAAGCCATTGATGTCACAGATAAGGTACATCAAGACATTCGAAACAAAGCGGTTCGGGTCAGCCAAGCCATTGGGCTTGAAATCTGTGGCATTGACCTTGTCTGTCAAGACATCACCAAGCCTTTAGAAAATGGCAATGGCTGTTTTATTGAAATGAACATGACACCAGGGCTTCGAATGCATATAGCACCCTCTCAAGGAACTCCAAGACAGGTTGGACAGGCTGTTGCTAGGCACATGTATCCCAATGACAATGGTCGCATTCCTATTATTGCAGTGACTGGGGTTAATGGTAAAACAACCACCACGCATTTGATTGCCTATTTTCTCAAATCTTTGAAATTCAATGTTGGCATGACCTCTACAGAAGGCATCTATATTCAAGATGAGCTTTTGATGTCTGGCGACTGTGCAGGCCCATATAGCGCTCAAACAGTACTGATGCATCCAGATGTCAATGTTGGGGTATTTGAGGTCGCTCGAGGTGGTATTTTAAGAAAAGGCTTGGGCTTTGATCTGGCGGATGTGGTTGTGTTTACCAATATTGGACAAGCCGATCATTTAGGCTTGGAATTTATAAACACTCCAGAGGATATTTTTGAAGTTAAAAAAACACTGCTTTATGCACTCAAACCCCATGGATCATTGGTTGTAAACATTGACGATCCATTATTACACCCTTTACTTACTGCCAATAACCACGAAATTATTTTTATCTCTAGCAATCCATCGGACCAGCTGTTGAAGCAAAACCATAAATCGGTTTGTTATCATGAGGATTGCAATTCTATTGTTTTTACAAACGCCGATGAAATCATCAAGTTTCCTTTGGATAATATTTTATTCTCCCATCATGGAAAAATAAAATTTCAAGTGATGAACCTCATGTCAGCATTCGCAGCGCTATGGGGCATGGGCATTGCACCTGAGGAATTGTTTAGCGCAACCCAATTGCTTGTCAATAATCAGACCCAATTTCCAGGACGCACCAATATTTTGGAAAAAAATGATCAAATGATCATTGTTGATTATGGACATAATTACAGTGCCTTGGATGAATTATTCACATTCATCAATACCTTTATACCTAACAAAAAAAGAACCATCGTGTTAAGCAGCCCAGGTGATAGAGCTAATGATGCCATTGAAAAGCAAATGCATTTGATAGCCAAACACGTCGATAATACCATTATTTTCCAAGACTTGTGTATTCGAAACCGAAAAAAAGGCGAGATACCCAATTTATTGATGAATATATTTCAGCAATATCAACACATTCAAGAAGTCAAATGCATTGAAAACGAGCAAGATGCCATTGCCTTTAGCCTCAAAAACTATGCTCCCGATCACGCGGTCATTATCTTAATTGATGATATTCAAAATAGCTTAAATACCATCGAGAATTATTGGAATCAAATTTGAAAAACAAATGGTGATAATAAATTTTTACTTTTGGCATCTAGGTTTGTGATATCTCTTATCACATACCATTGTGCCAAATCATCACGCATCAGCACTTGTATAAAACCAATCACTAAAAAATCCTCTTTGTTTTGAATCAAAATTTTTCTTTCTTCAGTATCAGATTTCACATGAATGGTTGTGGGAAATTTTTCAGAGGAAATGGCGTAAATTTTATTAATTTCTTTGAAGTTTAAAAATTGATTAAAGTAATCAAATACCAAAGATTGTTGGGCATTGGGTAAATCTTTAAGTGAAATGATGGTTGTTATCTCTTTATTCAAAGTACTGTAAATAGAAATATTTTCACCCAATTGGCATCGCAGTGGAAATTGATGAACCAATCGTATATCCTCATAATTTTGCTCATCCAACAAACAAGACAATTGCTTATTTTCATTTAAATAAAAATGAATCATAACAAATGCTCCTTATGTAATTTTTGATGAATATTCACAAAACTATAATAAAACTGTTTTAAATTCATCAGCTCATCATGAGAACCAGACTCAACAATTTCACCATCTTTGATAAAATATATCCTATCAAAAGCATTTAAATTGGATAATCGATGAGAAATGATGATGGTGGTCGTTGTTTTGGATAAGGTTTCTAAAGATTGGTTCAATAACTCTTCTGTATACAAATCCATGGCAGAAGATGCTTCATCCAAGATCAAGAATTTCGGCTTGGTTAACATCGCTCTTGCGATAACAATTCGTTGCTTTTCGCCACCTGATAATACATTGGCGTTATCCTGAACCAAAGTATCATACGCAAATGTTTTTTGCATTATAAAATCATGGCATTGCGCTAATTTCGCGGCCTCTACAATCTCTTGCGGGGTTGCATCCTCTTTACCAAAAGCAATATTGTCGGCAATAGTTCCATAAAATACATAAGGTTCTTGGGTCACAATCGCAAATTTTTTCATATACTCTTTAATATCAAAATTTTTGATATTTTGACCATCTAATAATATTTCACCCATATTGGGGTCAAAAAAACGACAAATCAAATTGACCAGTGTGCTTTTTCCAGAACCACTATACCCCACGAAAGCAACTTTTTCTAAAGGTTTGATGCTCAATGAAACATTTTTAAGAACAGGGGCTTTTTGATAATTAAATGAGATATTTTTGATTTCAATCAAACCATTTCCGTCGGCAATAGGAATAGGATTGGCTGTTTGTATTAAAGAAGTCTTTTTATTGAGAATCTCAAAGGAACGTTTGATTTTGGCTGTTACTCTTTTATAAGACTCAAAAAAACGGCTCATGGATTCAGAACGAGCATACAACTTATTCATATAGGTAATTAAGCCCATCAGCTCACCTAAATTGATTTGTTGATGAATCATGAGATAGATACCAAAGCCCCAAGTACAAATTAAATTGAGTTCATTTAAAAAAGCAGATGTTGGTAAAAACAAACTCCAAACTCGATTCATGTAATAATTAATTTTGAAATTTTTGTCATTGAGCAATACAAAGAATTGATAAATCTTATTTTCCTGAACATAGGATTTGATGGTTTTAATACCGTGCACCGATTCAGAAATAAAACTTATCAATGTGGCCCAAATACGGCTAGCTTCATCAAAGCCATAATAGACTTTACCTTTGATTTTAAACACCAAAAGAAAAATGATGGGCATTAATAACATATTCAGTAAGGCAATTTTGTAATTGATATAAAATACCATGCCAAAAATACCAATCAACAATACAAAATCTTGAATGAAATCTAGTAATGAAACAGATATGAATAAATTTAATTCATCAGTTTCATTACCAATTTTTGAAATGAGTTCACCTGCGCGTTGTTGATGAAAAAAGTCTAGCGATAAATTTAAGATGTGCTTAAAAAGTTGTAAACGTAAATCTTTTGAAATGTTTTCACTATTGGTGGCCAAATACAATGTTTTAAGCCATGAAAAAAGCCAAGACAATATCGATGACATTAAAAAAATTGCAAAATACAAATAGATATTGGCGTGATTATAAGCGGTATGATTTTGTATAGGAATTAAGACTTCATTCATTAATTGAATTAACACATAGGCAGGCAAGAGGTTAAAAAAAGTTGCTATAAACATCAAAATCAAACAGAACAATAATGAACGAGTATAGGGCTTTAGAATGCGATATAAATTATGATAATAATAGTTTGACATCAATGCACTGACGGTATTAAAAATAATACCTAAGCTTACCAAACAATTTTAATCTTGTATAATCTTGTCATCGAATTTATTGGTGTATCCAATCACTGCTTTCAAATCACCATTGACGAAAATCAATGGAATTCGATTTCTCAAATAAGGTGGTATTTGCCATTGTTGCATAAGTTTTTTTAGACAACGATGATGGCCTTTCCAATAAATTTTTTCACCACCTTTTCGATAACGAACCTCTAGCTTATCAGAATCTTTGATTGCCAAGTCTGGGGGGAGATCTTTGACTGTCAGATTTGAAAATGGTGATGGATAATTGCTCCATAAAGCATCTTTGGGTGCTTCTAAGTCTTTAATCAAATAAAGCTTTTCATGATAAGAGAAGATGCAATAACCACGCCAATCAATTTTGGCCTGATTATCAAGACGTTTTGCAAAAATCATTTGTGTTTCAATTTGTTGAAGGATATTACGACTGGGTAATTTGACATGATGAGCTCGAAACCATTGTCTAATGGCAATTTGTCTATCCAAAGATTTGAGATTTCTGAGTTCCTGCAAATCAAGTTGTTCGTGTTGAACATCGTAATTTAAATAACTGACCACCTCTTGGCAAGAAGAAATAGTATGCAAAATATTTTTTCGATAATGCGGCCATTTTTCCTCAACCAAAGGCAAAATTTTTTGACGTAGAAAATTCCGAGAAAACTGAGTATTGGTATTACTTTCATCTTCAATCCAAGACAAATGATTTGATTTTGCACAGTCCTCAATGGTTTTGCGGTCAATATCTAATAATGGACGAAAAATTTGTAACCCTTGACGCTCATAAAAACTAGGCATCGCAGCCAAACCATCAATGCCAGTTCCTCGTAAAGCATTAAGAAAAAATGTTTCAATTTGATCATCTAAGTGATGCGCAAGTATCAAAGCCTCATCTGAAGCAACCTGCTCTTCAAAAACTTGATATCTAGCCTGTCTGGCATGGGCTTCAATATTTGAGTTTACTTTGAGATGTACTTGATCAATTTTAATGGGAATATTGAGCTTTTTACAAAAATCTTCACAAAAATTTTGCCACTGACTGGCATTCTTACTCAAGCCATGGTGCACATGAATGGCATTCAGCTTAGCTTTGATGTCTAAATGTTGAGATAAAGCATGTAATAAAACTATTGAATCAACACCGCCACTCAAACCCACCCACAATTTGGGATAGGTCTTGAGTTTGGCGATAATGGGATGATTTTCAGGAAGTAACATGATTATTTTGCAGGATAAGCACCCATGCTCATCCATTTTTGATAACGACGATTCAAGAGTTCTTGAGTTGGAAGAGCTTGAAGACGACGCAATTCATCTTTGATAACTTGAGCAATATCATTGGATATTTGATGAATATTTCGATGAGCGCCACCCAATGGTTCTGGCAAAACAGCATCAACCAATTGATGCGCAAAAACTTTGTCTGCGGTAACACCCATAGCCGCTGCTGCATCAGATGCTTTTGAGGCATCCTTCCATAAAATGGAAGCACAGCCCTCTGGTGATATCACAGAATAAATAGAGTACTGCAACATCAACACATAATCACCCACACCAATGGCTAATGCGCCACCAGAACCAGCCTCACCTGTCACTATGCAAATGATTGGGGTTTTTAGGGTCGCCATTTCATAAAGATTTCTGGCAATGGCTTCAGACTGATTGCGCTCTTCAGCATCAATACCCGGATAAGCACCAGCGGTATCAATGAAAGTGATGACAGGAATTTTAAACTTCTCGGCCATCTTCATTAAACGCAAAGCTCTGCGATACTCTTCTGGGCGAGCCATGCCAAAATTTCGGTAAACTTTTTCAGAAGTTTTTTTACCTTTTTGGTGGCCGATAATCATGACAGGCTGACCTTCAAATCGAGCAAGACCGGCAACAATTGCAGGTGCTTCTGAACATGCTCTATCACCATGAAGTTCAGTAAAATCAGAAAAAATATGTTCGATATAATCAGTCGTTTGCGGACGCATCGGATGTCTGGCCATTTGAGTCATTTGCCAGCTGTCTAAGTCAGAAAAAATATTTTGCATGACTTGAACTGATTTTTGTTCTAATTTGGCAATTTCATCAGCCAAGTTCATGTCGTGCCCATCACTGACCATTCTTAAGGCTTCAATTTTTTGTTTCAACTCTTCGATGGGTTGTTCAAATTCCAAAAATTGTCGGCTCATTGTATTATCTTTTATTTATGGATAAAAAATCATTATACTACAGCTTATCAAGCATCGCCACGGGGATCTCAAACAATTGAAAACCAGCAAATCCTATTTGACATGGCCTGAAATCAAAACATTTGAATTAAGTGCAAACAAAATTCATTTTTGGTTAATTAAATTACCCACGCAAACGGCTAAAGTCGACCGCGAACTGCTGACTCAACTTAAAAAAGAACGCCGTCAAATTCTTAAAAATATTCTACAAAATTATTTATCAGAACCTTTCAATTTGCTTGAAAATAGTTCTGGGAAGCCTTATTTAGAAAATAATCACCTTGAATTTAACACCAGTCACTCAGGCTCTTATTTGGCCATTGCTATTTCAAAATCACCTATTGGTATTGATATTGAAAAGTTTAAAATAAGAAACTTCATTCATTTCAGCGAGCGGTTTTTTGAAAACGATTGGGCTAAAGCGCATTTAATTTCCCTAAAACCCTATCTGCAAGGTTTGGCATTTTTTAAACAATGGTCCATCACAGAAGCCTGGGTTAAAATGTTGGGTGTGACTATTTTTAATTTTCCTCAAATGGATACAGAAAATTTTCATTTTTTAAGCTTTCAGCCCAAAGTAGGCCTGACTGCTACGCTGTGTCAAAAGCACCCCATCGATAATATTGAGGTCAAAGAACTGGATTGGAGCCATCCAGATACTTACCACGAAGAACTTTTGCGCTGTTTTGAAAAAGATTTAAAAATATCACTACAAACACCAAGCCTTGAAATCAAGTGGCTAGATACCATTGATTCCACCCAAAATTATATTAAAAAAATTCTTAATCCCCCCATGCCTTTCATATGCCTTAGTGAATCCCAAACTCAAGGCAAAGGTCGTCTGGGGCGTGAATGGATTTCTCCGAAAGGGGTAAACATTTACTGCTCTATGCTATGGGATATTCAAAGGCCTGCGATGGAATTGGGTGGTTTTAGTTTGGTGGTTGCTTTAGCGATTATCAAGACCTTAAACCATGAATTACAAATCAAAACTCAAGTCAAATGGCCCAATGATATTTATTACCAAGGCAAAAAACTTGCTGGCATTCTCATTGAGCTTTTCAATCATTCCCCTCTTCACAGCCAAGTGATTATCGGCATTGGAATCAATGTCAATGCCACCCAATCGATGCTACCAAGCACAGCTACATCTTTGTATGAAATTAATCAAGAAATACATGACAGAAAGCAATTGCTTAAAATGCTTAGCATTCAATTACAGCAGAATATTCAAAAATTTGAGAAAGGGGGTTTTCAAGGTTTTCAGGCAGACTGGTTCTTGTATGACATGTTGTATCAAAAGGAAGTGAGTATCACTCAAGGAACACGTATCATCCATGGACGCGCTGAAGGCGTCAATAGTCAAGGTTATCTCATCATTAGAGATTCTGAAAACAATTTACACGAGGTTGGAAGTGGAGAGGCTTCGATTCAGTCTTTTCAAAAATGAGAAAAAACTGAATCAAACCTTAGTTATTCAGCAGAAGATTCGTCAGAACCTTTTTCTTGTTGAATACGTAAATAGATTTCTTCGCGATGTACAGAAACATCTTTAGGCGCATTGATGCCTAAACGAACTTGGTTACCTTTGATTCCCAATACAGTAATATTGACATCATCACCAATAATTAATGCTTCACCGATACGGCGTGTTAAAATTAACATTACAAAATTCTCCCTAAAACTTGCTTAAAATACTTTAATCATGAACGAATATTGTACACGAGCGGTCCAAAATCGTCAATAACTCCATTAATCATAATGCAACAATATTAACAAAACCTTAATAAAACATATAAATGCTTTGTTTCGCGTCAACAAGGAATAACTAAAAAGAATATAACAAAATTGAACATCATTTCAGCTGACTAAACGGCCAGCCTTGAAAAACAGGCACATTATAACCAAGGGCAGATAACTTATCAACAATCCCAATACACTTGGTACGTATCCGTAACAAACCGCATAAGCCCATGGCAACAACCAAAAGACATTCACAAACATCATCAATAATGTAACTTTAGCATGACTTGAATTGAATTTTTTCCAAAGAATTTGATAAGCATGACTTCGATGGGCCTGAGAAAATTTTTGTTTGGTCAGAATTCGAGTCATCAGTGTGAACGTCGCATCCACAAGAAATACCCCCATCAAAATCAAACCACTAATGAAATGAACTGGACTATGCGCTGCCTCGCGAACCAACATCAAGGCAAATAAAAAACCAAAAAATTGACTACCCACATCACCTAAAAATATTTTGGCTTTGGGGAAATTCCAAACTAAAAATCCCAAAGAGGCACTCGCTAAGACAAACCATTCATTCAAATGATGCTTGGATAAAAAAGCCATACTCAAACTAAAAAATACTGCCTCTAAGCCAGCAAGACCATTAATGCCATCCATAAAATTATACAAATTTGTCATCCAGACGATGAATATCAAAAAACAAAGCATCGGTATTGCTAAACCAAAAAGTTGTATCGCTTGAAAACCATTGAATTCATATAAGGCAAATCCCCCAATTAAAAATTGGAGTAAAAAGCGAAACTTTGCAGAGAGGTTTTTAATGTCATCCCAAAAACCCATCGCAGCAATTGCCAATGCTGTTAAGTAAATGGGTTGAAAGACCATTGAAGTAAAAATTAAAGCGATGGCTAACCCGCCACCTCTTGGTGTAGGTAAAGTATGTGTTCGTCTTTCATCGGGTTTGTCGACTAGGCCAAATAACCAAGAAAACTTGACCATTAATCCAGTCAGTACAACAGCAAATATAAAAATTAACAACCATTCCATTTTAATAAAAACCATCCGCAAAAAGTTAGTTCATAGTACCAGAGCTTAAGCAACTTATGAAGGAGATTTATTTTCACATTACCGTGAATTAAAAAGCACATAGATTGCATGATAATCTTTTAGTGGAAATGATATGCAATTATTTTATTTTTTTTTAAAAAATATATCGCATTTCCCATCTAAATGAAGCTATACTTTTTAATCATCTCAATAGATAGTTAATTTTTTATGAGTATTATCGCATCTCAATACGACATAATTAGTAAAGATTATTGCAATATTGGAGATAGCTTTGGCGTTCTTTCTCAAAGTTATCAAAACGCATATGAACAAATTCTAAATAGCGATTTGCTAACACATCCACACAAACTTCGATTTCTTGATTTGGGTGTTGGTGATGGTAAATTTCTCAGTATGTTACATCAATACGCGCCAACAGCAGAACTGACGGGTATCGATGTTTCGAAAGAAATGCTCAAGATGGCTCAAAAGACCATTCCATTTCATGCAATTCACTGCAGTGCTGCCGATGCTGATAAACACCTGCCGATTCATAGTCAGGATTTGGTTATTGCTCACTTTATTAGTGCATATGTGCCAGTTCAAACTTTGTTTCATCAAGCCAAATTGATGACCAAAGCGAATGGTTATTTTTCATTTAGCACCACAACCTATGACTCATTTCCTAATTCTCAAGCACAAATTGCCAATTTTATTGCCCAGGATACCCTCATTGGGAGCCTAGTGGGTCATTATTACAAATCAATTATTTCCAAAACCCCCGTTGCTTCAGGTTTAGACGAAATTCATCGACTTATTGATCAATTTGAATTTGAAATGGTTGATCATAAGCGTTTGAATATCCCCATTTATTTCCAAGATATTGAGAAACTAACTGAATATGCGATTAATGGCAGTTGGTTTTTAAATGCACTACCAGATACGACCTTTGCAAAAGATTTTATCTTAGAAAGAATAAAACGCTTTGTTGCAAAAATTCTTGAATTCCCTCATCATGATAACCAAATCATTGATATCATTTTATTGAAAAAATAACTTTCCATAAATTCAAAAAAATGATAAATTGCTCACTTTATTTACATTTGAGGTGTTGTTAATATGTATCGCAAATATTTATGTGTCATTTGTGGCTTTGTTTATGATGAAGAATTGGGTTGGCCCGAAGATGGTATCGATCCAGGTACTCGTTGGGAAGATGTTCCTGAAAATTGGTTTTGCCCTGACTGTGGTGCTGTGAAAACTGATTTTGAAATGATTGAAATGGAAAGCTAAGGTTTTACAACCACCAGCAAAACAACAATCACTAAAATAACAGTGGGTATTTCATTAAAAAATCGAAAAAACCCACTGCTAAAGCGATTTTCACCTTTAGCAAATAATTTTACAAAATAGCCGCAATACCCATGGTAAATCCAAAGCCCTAAAACCAAAAGCATCTTCCAATGAAACCAAGCTTGATGTAAGTAGTAACTGGGAACTGTCATGACCATCCATAAACCCAATAGCGTAGTCAATATCGCTGCAGGCCACATAATCCCTTTGTATAAGCGTCTTTCCATGATTTTAAAACGTTGCAATGATATTTCATCTTCTGCAGTTGCATGGTAGACAAATAAGCGAGGTAAATAAAATAGCCCCGCAAACCAAGAGACCATGGCAATAATATGAAACGCTTTGAGCCATAAAATCATTTTTTACCTCTGGAGTGATTATTCTTGCGATGTTTGTATAATAAGTTCAAACACTCTACCAAGAAAGAAAAAAACATCGCAAAATACAAGTAACTTCGTGATATTTCATAATGAAAACCATCCGATATCAAAAACACACCTATTAAAACTAGAAAAGCCAAGGCCAACATTTTAATGGAGGGGTGTTGATGAATGAATTTAGAAATCATTTCCGTCGCATAAAACATTACAAAAATAGCAACCGTAATGGCAATTGCCATCACCCCAAATACTTTTGAAACCCCGACCGCTGTTAAAATACTATCAAATGAGAATACCAAATCCATCAACATGATTTGGAAAATCAAACCAAATAAACCTTTAAAGGTTTTTTTCGGCTCACTGAAATTTGAGTAATTCACTTCTTTACGTTCTAAAAAATCCAATTCGTTGCCAATTTCGATGATGGATTGGTAAGCCAAAAATAATCCACCAAAAATAAAGAAAAGCTCTCTTAAGGAAAAAGTCATCGAGTAGATACTAAATAAAGGGTGTTGGACCTTGGTAATCCAAATGGCAGAAAATAATAAAATCAAACGTAGAACCCAAGCGCCCGTTAATCCTATCGCTCGAATTTTAGATTTCAGCGGTTGAGGGAGACGCTCAGTTAAGATTGCTAAAAAGATTAAATTATCAATACCCAGCACAATTTCAATGATAATTAAAAAAATTAAACTCAAAACCAAATCCAATGAGATGACCATTTCTTTTCTTTCAGACCTTCGTTATAATTAAACGTGTTTATTTATTTATACTCGGGATTATGCCCTTAATCAAATTTTTTAAAAAATTGCTCAAAAAACCCCATCCAGTCATGAACCAATCGCTGGAGCAATTTTCTATTCCCAGAAGTCAACACCATATTTCTAAAACAGACATTAATGTCTATGCCCTGCAAGTGATTAATAAACTCAACCATCATGGTTATGAGGCTTACTTGGTAGGCGGAAGTGTTCGAGATTTATTGCTGCGCAAATCTCCTAAAGATTATGATGTGGCAACCAGCGCCACCCCGCAACAAATTAAGCGATTATTTCGCAATGCTCGCATCATTGGCAGACGCTTTAAATTGGTGCACATCACTTTTCAAAGAGAAATCATTGAAGTTTCTACCTTTCGTTCAAACGAACCTGATGCGCAAATGCAAACCAATGAAAGTGGCATGGTGATACGTGATAACGTTTATGGTAATTTAGAACAAGATTCATGGCGCCGAGATTTTACTATCAATTCGCTCTATTATAATGTCATGAATGGCTCAATCATTGATTACACCGGTGGTTTTGCAGATATTCAATCCAAAACAATTCATATTATTGGCCAAGCAGATGTGCGTTATCAAGAAGATCCAGTAAGAATGCTAAGAGCCATTCGATTTGCGGCAAAACTTCATTTTAACATCGCCAACAATACCGCAGAACCCATCTTGCGTTTGGGGCATTTGTTGCAACAAGTCTCTAATGCGCGTTTATTTGATGAAGTCACCAAATTATGGCAATGCCATGAAGCCAAACGTGTTTATCAATTGCTAGAAGAATATCAGCTTTTAAAATATCTCTTCCCGTGGACAGTCAAAGCCAACGAAAAATATCCGCATCAAAAACAATTCATTGAGCATGCTTTAGAAAGTACTGATCTGAGAATGAAAGAACAAAAACCAACAACACCAGCATTTCTATTTGCTGTTTTATTATGGTATCCGATGCGTGATTTGGCATTAGAGCTGCAAGAAAAAGACCAATTGCACCCCTTAGAAGCCATCGAACACGCCATGGGCAGAATTTTAAACGAACAGTGTAAAATCATCAGTATTCCCAAACGCTTTACACAAATTATTCGTGAGATATGGTTGCTACAGTATCGTTTTAACAAACGTTTAGGACAAAAGCCATTTCATTTAATGACCCACTCTCGATTCAGAGCGGCCTATGATTTTCTCTTATTAAGAGCTATTGCCCAGGATGAATCCGTAGAATTGGCAGAATGGTGGACAAAATTCCAAGAGTCAGATGAAGCCTCACAACAAGAAATGATTGAGTCGCTCAATAGCTCTCAAAAGCCAAAACGTCGTCGTCGTAGTAAATCTAAAAAACCGCCTGCAGAAAAAAATGATTGAGTGTTATTTGGGATTGGGTGCCAACCAACAAGACCCAGTGAGAGTATTTCATCAAGCCAAAGACCTCATTAGTTGCTTACCCAATACTCAAATGGGTAAAACATCAAAAATCATTATCACAGAGCCTTTTGGTATTTTAGGACAACCCATTTTTTACAATCAAGTGATTCAAATTTTTACGAGCATTCCGCCATTGGCACTTTTAAAAAAAGTTTTAGCCATTGAATCTCGCTTGGGAAAGATAAGAAATTTAGCTTGGGGGCCGCGTAGGATTGACATCGATTTGCTCATTTATGGCAAAACCTTGATGAAATCTGCAAAGCTCACCCTTCCCCACCCACAAATTTGGCAACGTCGATTTGTCAGTTCGCAACTGCAAGAATTTCAAAGCGAATTGGTGGAGTCTTATTTTTTGCATGACCTGGATATATATTCATTTTTAGACAGCAAAAAACCAAAAAACCTGCCAAATCCTGCTAAAGCGTTGTTTGATATGGCCCTTGATTAATCATTTCAATGAGTCATAAAAAATTGAGCTTATTTTAAGCATCAATATCCATACAATCCCCAGCAACACATATCTCGCCTGGAGAACAATCCGTGGATTCTAGACAATCTGCCCATGTATTACAAGCAAGTAATAACTGACCTTACGCACTA